>CALMQI010000221.1 GCA_937871935.1 uncultured Burkholderiales bacterium | reverse complement strand
GCGGCTGTCGAGCGAGAAGTTCATGCTCGACGGCCGCCACACCGGCACCGGCGGCGGCAACCACTTCGTGCTCGGCGGTGCCACGCCGGCCGACAGCCCGTTCCTGCGTCGGCCCGACCTGCTGGCCAGCCTGCTGGCCTACTGGCACAACCATCCGTCGCTGAGTTATCTGTTTTCGGGCCTGTTCATCGGCCCGACCAGCCAGGCACCGCGCATCGACGAAGCGCGCAACGACCAGCTCTACGAGCTGGAGATCGCGCTCGGCGAGATCGAGCGCAGCCAGTCGATCCACGGCGAGCAGTTGCCGCCGTGGCTGGTCGACCGCACGCTGCGCAACATCCTGGTCGACGTGACCGGCAACACGCATCGCAGCGAGTTCTGCATCGACAAGCTGTACTCGCCCGACTCGGCCACCGGCCGGCTCGGCCTGCTCGAGCTGCGCGCGTTCGAGATGCCGCCGCATGCGCGCATGAGCATCGTGCAACAGCTGCTGCTGCGTGCGTTGGTGGCGCGCTTCTGGCGCGAGCCCTATCGCGCCAAGCTGGTGCGCTGGGGCACCGAGCTGCACGACCGCTTCCTGCTGCCGACCTTCGTGTGGATGGATTTCGAGGACGTGCTCGAAGAAATGGCGCGCGCCGGCTCGGCGTTCGATGTGGCCTGGTTCGCACCTCATTTCGAATTCCGTTTCCCCAAGATCGGCGAGCTCGGCGCGCGCGGCGTGCAGCTGGTGCTGCGCCATGCGCTCGAACCCTGGCATGTGATGGGCGAGGAGGGCGCGGCCGGTACCACGGTGCGTTATGTCGATTCGTCTCTCGAGCGGCTCGAAGTGCACGCCACCGGCCTGATCGACCCGCGCCATGTCGTCACCGTCAACGGTCAGCCGCTGCCGCTGCAACCGACCGGTCGTGTCGGCGAGTTCGTCGGCGGCGTGCGCTACCGCGCCTGGCGGCCGGCGTCGGCCTTGCACCCGACGATCGGCGTGCACGCGCCGCTGACGATCGACCTGGTCGACCGCTGGCAGCAGCGTTCGCTCGGCGGCGGCCAGTACCACGTGGCGCATCCCGGCGGCCGCAGCTACGACACGTTTCCGGTCAACGCCTACGAGGCCGAGAGCCGGCGGCTGGCGCGCTTCTTTCCGATCAACCACACGCCGGGCCGCACGACCTTGCCGCCGACGCTGCGTGGGCTCGAGTTTCCGTTCTCGCTGGACCTGCGCCACGTCTGAGCCGCAAGGTGACGGCACCGCCGCGCGCGCCACAGGCATGATGTGAGCATGGCGGACGCGACTTCCGACTCGGGCCACTCGGCCGGCCCGGCCCCGATGGCACCGATGCAGGCTGGCACGGCGACGAGCGGGCGCTTCGACGAACTGCGCGGTGCGCTCGCCGAGTCGGGCGCACCGCTGCGCGGCTTCGTGCCGCATTGGCAGCGGTTGTTCGACACGCTCAAGGTCGACGGCGTCGTCGACGCGGCCGAGCTGGCCTCACGCGCCGCGCGCGTGTTGTGGCGCGTGCGCGAGGACGGCGCGACCTACAACGTGCACGCCGAGGGCGTCGACGCGGTGCACGCCTGGCCGCTGCAGTTGCTGCCGTTCATCGTGCCGGCCGCCGAGTGGGCCGCCATCGAGGCCGGCGTCAGCCAGCGCGCGCGGCTGTTCAATGCGACGCTGGCCGACATCTACGGCGCGCAGACGCTGCTGCGCGAGGCCGTGCTGCCGCCGTCGCTGGTGTTTGCCCATCCGCAGTACTTGCGGCCGCTGCACGGGATCATGCCGGCCGGCGGTGTGTTCCTGCACGTGGCCGCGTTCGATCTGGCGCGCGGCCCCGAGGGCCGCTGGTGGGTGCTCGCGCAACGGCTGCAGGCTCCGTCCGGACTCGGCTATCTGCTGGAGAACCGCTTGATCGTCGGCCAAGAGATGCCCGAAGCCTTCGCCGCGCTGCGCGTGCAGCGCGCCGGGGCGTCGTTCCTGTCGCTGCTCGACGGCCTGCGGCTGCTGACACCGGCGGGCGATCGTGCACGCATCGTGCTGCTGACGCCGGGCCCGCGCCACGAGACGTACTTCGAGCAGGTGTTCCTGGCCCGCTACCTGGGCATCACGCTGGTCGAGGGCGGCGACCTGACGGTGCGCGACCGCCAGCTCTTCCTGAAGACGATGCAGGGCCTCGAGCGCGTGCACGTGGTGCTGCGCCGGGTCGACGACGAATGGGTCGATCCGCTCGAGCTGCGCAGCGAGTCCGCGCTCGGTGTGCCGGGGTTGCTGCAGGCCCTGCGCGCCGGCGAGGTGGTGCTGGCCAACGTGCCCGGCGCCGGCGTGCTCGAGAGCCCCGGGCTGGCGGCGTTCTGGCCCGGCGTGGCGCGGCGGCTGCTGGACGAGGAACTGCTGTTGCCGGCGTCCACGCACTGGTGGTGCGGCGAGGACTCGGTGTGGCAGGCGCAGCGCGCGCGGCTGACCGACTTCGTGGTGGCGCCGACGTTTCCGGCCAGTCCGACCACGCAGAGCTTCCAGCCCGTGGTGGCCGCCTACCTGGACGCGGCCGCGCGCGCCGGGCTGGCCGCCCGGGTCGACGCCGATCCGGCTGCCTTCACGCTGCAGGCGCGCGTGCGACCGTCGGAAACACCCGTGTGGGACGCCGGTGCCATCGAGCCCCGGCCGGCCGTGTTGCGCGTGTTCGCCCTGGCCGACGGCCGCGGCGGCTGGCAGGTGCTGCCGGGCGGCCTGACCCGCGTGGCGATGCGGCCGGACCGCACCTTCGATCCGTGGCTGTCGATGCAGCATGGCAGCGCCAGCGCCGACACCTGGGTCATCGCGCGCGGCGAGGTGAGTCGCGTGTCCCTGCTCGGCGCGCCGCTGTCGGCCAGCGACCTGCAGGCGCAGCAGCGCACGGTGACGAGCCGCGCTGCCGAGAACCTGTACTGGCTCGGCCGCTACACCGAGCGCGCCGAGTTCGTCGTCGCGCTGGCGCGGCTGGCGCTCGAGTCGCTGCGTCCGGCCGGCGACGACATTCGCACGCTCCTCGGCGAGCTGGCCGAGTGGCACGGGCTGGTGCCCGAGGGCACGCCGACGCCGGTGCAGTCGTTGCGCGTGTTCGAGCGCGCACTGGTGAGCGCCTTGCCGGCCGCCGCGGGCTGCACCAGCGTCGGCTACAACCTGCGCGCCGGGGTCGCCTGCGGTCAGGCGCTGCGCGAGCGGTTGTCGCCCGATCACTGGCGGTTGATGCAGGAGCTCGACAACCACTTCGAGCAGCATGTCGCGTCGGCCCTTGGTGGCCCGGCGCAGTCCGGCGGCGGCGCCCCGGTGGCCGACGTGGTAGGGGTGCTCGGACGTACCACCATGCACCTGAGCGCGGTGACCGGCGCGCAGACCGACCGCATGGTGCGCGACGACGGCTGGCGACTGATGTCGGTGGGCCGGCAGGTCGAGCGGCTCGACACACTGTGCCACGCGCTCGCGCGCGGGCTCGAGTTGCGCCTGCACGAGTCGGAGGCCGGCTTCGCGCTGCTGCTGACGCTGTTCGACAGCGTGATCACCTATCGCGCGCGTTTCCAGGCGCGCCGCGAGCTGCTGCCGATGGTGCATCTCCTGGTCTTCGACACCGACAACCCGCGCTCCCTGGCCTGGGTGGCCCGCACGCTGCGCGACCGCCTGCGCAAGCTGTCGCGCCAGGATGCGGCGTGGGCCGACGAGGTGTCGGCCGGCCTGCCGGTGCCGGAGGCCTGGTCGATCGACACGCTGTGTGCGCTCGACGCCGGCGGCCAGCCGACGGCGCTGATCGAGGCGCTGCACGCCTGTGTGGACACCGTGCGCGGCGTCTCCGATGCGATTGGCCATCGCCTGTTCGCCCATGTGGCCGGGCCCGATCACAACGTCTGGCAATAGGGTCGCTCGCCGATGTCACCGTCCGCCACTGCTCCGCGACAGGCGGCACTGCACGTGCGCCACGAGACGCGCTACGAGCACGGCGCGCAGGTGGTGCTCGCGCATCATCTGGCGCACTTGCGGCCGCGCGACACACCGCGACAGACGGTGGCCGACTGGCAATTGCAGATCGATCCGTCGCCCGATGGCGCCGAGCGCGCCTGCGACGCCGGCGTCGACGTGTTCGGCAACTGGCGCCATGCCTTCAGCCACGCGCGTGTGCACGAGCGCCTCAGCGTGGTGTCGACCTTCGATGTCCGGGTGTCCGCGGCCGACGATCCGGGCCCCGGCCTGCCGTGGGAGGATGTGGCTGCGCGGCTGCGCTACCGCGCCGGCGCGGTGATGCCCGAGGCCTGCGAGTTCGCGCTCGGCTCGCCCTATGCGCAACGCTCGGCCGATTTCGCCCAGTTCGCCGGCGACCTGTTCGCGCCGCGGCGCCCGCTGCTCGAAGCCGCCACGGCACTGATGCACCGGCTCTTCAGCGAATTCGAGTATCGCGTCGACATCACCGACGTCGGCACCGATGCGTTGCGCGCGTTGCAGTTGCGCCGCGGCGTCTGCCAGGACTTCGCGCATGTCATGATCGCCGCGCTGCGCTCGTTGGGCCTGGCCGCGCGATACGTCAGCGGCTATCTGCTGACGCAGCCTGCGCCGGGGCAGCCGCGGCTGGTCGGCGGCGACGCCTCGCACGCCTGGGTCTCGGTCTGGTGTCCGAGGTCCGGCTGGGTCGATCTCGATCCGACCAACGACGTGGCAACGGGCTGCGACCATGTCACGCTCGCCTGGGGTCGCGACTACGGTGATGTGGCGCCGCTGCGCGGCGTGATCCGCGGCGGCAGCAATGCACGGCCGCGTGTGTCGGTCGCCGTGACGCCGGTGGTCGCAGCGTAGTGCGCGCGGCGGCGGTCGGTCAGCCGCGTGCCTCGGCCACCGCTCGGCCGAGTTGGATGACGGCCAGCGCGTAGTAGCTCGATGCGTTGTAGCGCGTCAGCGCGTAGAAGTTCTGCGTGCCGGCCAAGTAGCCCCGGGGTCCGGTGTCGCCGTTGAACAACTCGATCAGCGCCAACGGGCCCAGGTGCTGCTGCGCCGCCTCGCCCAGCGTCGCACCGCGCGCGGCCATCTGCTCGGGGCTGAAGGTCGGCACCACGTCGGGCACCAGCAGCAATGCGCGCTCGAGTGTCGACGGGGGCGGCTCGACCGGATAGTGGGTGGGCATCTGCGGGCGCCAGCCGTGCTCGGCCAGATAGTGGGCCACGCTGCCGGCCACGTCGGCGGCGCTGCCGTACAGGTCGACACGGCCGTCGCCATCGAGGTCGACGGCAAAGTTGAGCACGCTGCTCGGCATGAACTGCGGCAGGCCCATCGCACCCGCATACGAGCCCTTCACCGCGGTGGGGTCCCACGACTCGCGCCGCGCGAGCCGCAGGAAGTGGCCGAGCTCGGCGCGGAAGAACGGGCTGCGGTCGCTGCGCCCGGTGGGAAAGTCGAAACTCAGCGTGGCCAGCGCGTCGAGCACGCGAAAGGTGCCGGTGACGCGGCCGTAGTAGGTCTCGACGCCGACGATGCCGACGACGATCTCCGCCGGCACCGCCCAGCGCTGCTCGGCCGCGTCGAGCCACGCCTGGTTGTCGCTCCACCACTGGCGGCCGGCCTCGATGCGGCGTGCGTCGACCATGCGGGCCCGATACGCCGTCCAGTTTCGCGCCGACGGCGAGGCCGGCGGCATCATCAGCTGGGCCACTGCCGGCACGTAGCGCGCTTGCGCGAGCTGGGCCTGCACCCAGTCGGGTTCGAGCGCGTGCATCTCGGCGAAGGCCAGCGCGGCGGCCGTCACGTCGACGCGCCGTGCGTAGTTCGGGCCGGCCGCCGGCGCCGCTTCGGCGCCCCGGCGGCGCAGCGCAAAGGCATGCGGTTGCGCGGCCAGCAGCAGGCTGGCGAGGGCGGCGGTGCGGCGGTGCATGCGGCGATTATCGGGTTCGTCCCGCCGTGCGCGGACCGAGTTGCCGTCAGCCGGTTCGGCGCAGGCGCGCGGCCTCGAACGCGAAGCGGTGCCACCAGCGCGGGTCGGGCCGGCGACGCGCCTGCGGACCATAACGCTGGCGCTCGAGCGCCTCCAGTTCGTAGGCGAGCAGGTCGCTGCGATCGCGCAGCCGTTCGCGCACCAGCGTGGCGAGATGGCGGGGTGGGTGGTGCGGCAACGCCTCGATGCCCAACGGCGCGAGCGCGTCGCGCACGCGCTGCTGCAGCCGCTGCCAGGGGTCCTGGCGGCGCCGGTCCCACAAGGCCCAGCCGGCACCGGCCAGCGCGGTGCCGGTGAGCAGGCCCAGCAGCACGAGGCCCAGATCCTGCCAGTCGGGTGCGCGAATGCCCAAGCTGCGCAGCAGGTCGAACTGCTGCGCGCGCGAGTAATTGAGCACCCACTGGTTCCACCGGTTGTTCACCGCCTCCCAGCCCGCGCGCAGTTCGGCCATCAGTTCGGGGTTCATCGTGCGCAGCGCGCCGGCGACGAGCCCGGTCGTCGGCTGCAGGTTGCGGCTGATGCTGATGCGCTCGGGCGCGACGGCGGCGGTGGGGTCGGCGCGTTGCCAGCCGCGGCCGGCCTGCCAGTATTCGGCCCAGGCGTGCGCGTGGCTCTGGCGCACGATGAAGTAGCCGTCGACGGGCCGCGGGTCGGCGCCCTGGTAGCCGGTGACCACGCGCGCCGGCACGCCCATTGCGCGCATCACGACGACGAACGAGGTGGCGAAGTGCTCGCAGAAGCCATAACGCCGATCCAGCCAGAACTCGTCGACTGCGTCGCGCGCCGACGGGCCTGGCGCGAGCGTGTAGCTGAACTCCGCGCGCCGGATGTATGCCATCAGGGCGGCGGCCAGCCCGCGGGCGTCGCTGCGCGGCAGGCCCGACTCGAGCAGGAAGTCTGCAGCCCAGGCACGGGTGCGCGGGTTGAAGCCCTCGGGCAGGTGCACGTACTCCTGCCGCTCCACCGCGCTCATCGAGGCACCGTACTCGTAGCGCGGCCAGGCCTGGGCGCTGAAGCGCAGCCGTTCGGTGACCAGGCGGTCGCTCTGCCACTGCAGGTCGGGTCGCAGCGTCATGTTCCAGCCGTCGACGCGCGGTGCGGCGTCGGGCAGATCGGGCGTGATCTCCAGCATCGGCAGCATCGCCAGCCGATGCGGCTCGAGCGTCATCTCGTAGCGCACACCCGTGCCGAAGGTGCGCAGGTCGGGGTCGCGGCGAGCCAGGCTCGCCATGTTGAGACTGCGCCGGCGCCACTCGATGCCGTCGAACACCGACAGCACCGGCCCGCGGAAGTACAGCGACGACGGATTCAGTGCCACGCCTTCGTCGAAGCGCACGCGAAACGCGATCGACTCGTCGTTGGCCACCTCGGCCACGGCGCCCAGGCGCAGCGTGCCCGACAGGCCGGTGCGGCCCATCGCATCCTGCGGCATGCCCCACAGCGGACCCATGCGCGGAAAGAACAGGAAGAGCACGAGCATCAGCGGCGCGCCGAGCAGGGCGCTGCGGGCCGACAGGCGGCCGGCCTGCAGCAGCGTCGGTTTGCCCACCGGCATGTGGGCCAGCACCAGCGAGGTCATCAGGCCCCACACCGACAGCAGCATCGCCAGCGCCGTCAGCAGCGACTGCGAGTACAGAAAGTGTGTCAGCACCAGGAAGAAGCCGAGGAAGAACACCACCAGCGCATCACGGCGCGCACGCAGCTCGAGCGTCTTCAGCGACATCAGCACCACCAGCATGGTGACGCCGGCTTCCTTGCCGAACAACGTCTGCTCGGTCCAGAACGTGAGCGCAACGGCCACCACCAGCAGCGCACCGATCGGCAGTCGCCCCGGCATGCGCAGATTGGCCAGCGCCAGGTGCGCGCGCCAGGCCAGAACCAGCGCGGTCAACGCGGCGCACCACCAGGGCAAGTGATTGCCGTGGGGCAGCACGGTCCAGCCGATCACCGCCAGCAGGAACAGGGTGTCGCGCGTGTCGCGCGGCAGATTGCGCCAGCCGGGCCAGCGCGGCAACGCGGACTGGATCAGCGCCATGGCCGGATTGCCGCGACCACCCGCGTCACCATAGCGCCAGCGCCTCCAGCGTGGCGCGTCGCTGCGCGTCGCCCTGGGCCGGCGGCAGCTCGACGCCCGGCATGCGCAGGCCGAAGGCCAGGCCGAGCCGTTCGGCCGCCAGCGTCCAGGCGGTCAGGCGTGACAGGCGCGCCTCGACGTCGGCGAGTGCGGCACCTTCGAAATCCAGCCACAGCTCGCGGTTGGTGCTCTCGCTGGTCTCGCGGCTGACCAGCTCGCCGGTACGTGCCGCCTTCTTCCACACCACCTGGCGCAGCGTGTCGCCGCGCCGGTAGCTGCGCACGCCGTCGAACTCGCCGCCTTCGGCGGTGCGTGCGGCCTGGCTCGCGCCGGGCACCGGCTGCGTGCCCGGCAGCGGTGCGGGCGGGTCTTCCGGACGCGGATAGGCGAGCACCGTCGCCGACGGCCGCCAGATCGTCCAGGCGCGGAACAGGCCGAGCGGAAAACGCGTCTCCGCCATCAGGGTCGGCAGGCGCGACAGGCCCCGGCTGGGCGGCACGAAGCGCACCCGCGCCGTCGCGCTGCCCTGTGTTGGCACGTCGCACCAGGCGAACGAGAACGGTCGCGCATGGCGCACCGCCAGCCCGATGCCATGGCGCGCGGTACCGGGGTTGGTCAGCACGATGTCGAGTTCGGCGCTGTCGCCGAGGAACACCGGTGGTGGTTGCTTGACGCGCAGCGTCAGCCCGCGCAGCGTCGCGTGGGTCAGGTGGATCGACACCAGCGCGCTGCCCGCAAGCAGGAAGGTCAGCAGGTAGCCGAGGTTCAGCTGATAGTTGATCGACGCCACCAGCATCAACACCAGCGTGACGGCGAACGCCAGGCCGGCCTTGGTCGGCACGATGTAGATGTTGTTCTGCGTCAGCGTATGGCTGTCGCTGAGCGGCAGGCGGTTCTCCAGCCAATGGCGGACGCGCTCGGCAATCACGGCAACGGAATCGACTCCAGCATCGCGCGCACCTGCTCGGCGCGGCCGCGCCCGGCGCCCGATGCTGGCACCAGCCGATGGGCGATGGTCTGCGCCGCGATGGCCTGCAGGTCGTCGGGCGCCACGTAGTCGCGCTGCGCCATCAGCGCGCGCGCGCGCGCCGCGCGCAGCCAGGCGATGCCGGCGCGCGGGCTCAGGCCCTCGACGAACCACTGGCCGGAGCGTGTGGCCGCGATCAGCGCCTGCAGGTAGTCCAGCAGGGCGGGCGACGCGTGCACGCCGTGCACCTGCCGCTGCGCGGCGACCAGGGACTCGGGCGACATCAGCGGCTGCAGCCGCTCGATCGCACCGCGGCGGTCCTCACCGGCCAGCAGGGCGCGCTCGGAGGCCCGGTCCGGGTAACCGAGCGTGATGCACATCAAGAAGCGGTCGAGCTGCGACTCGGGCAGCGGATAGGTGCCCAGCTGGTCGGTCGGATTCTGCGTCGCGATGACGAAGAACGGCCGCGGCAGCGCCCGGGTCTCGTTCTCGACGGTGACCTGCTGCTCCTCCATCGCCTCCAGCAGGGCGCTCTGCGTCTTCGGGCCGGCGCGGTTGATCTCGTCGGCCAGCAGCACCTGCGCGAACACCGGGCCGCGGTGGAAGACGAAGGCTTCCTTGCTGCGTTCGTAGACGCTCACGCCGACGAGATCGGACGGCATCAGGTCGGCGGTGAACTGCACGCGCGAGAACTTCAGTCCGAGCGAGACCGCCAGCGCATGCGCCAGCGTGGTCTTGCCGACGCCGGGCACGTCTTCGATCAGCAGGTGGCCGCCGGCCAGCAGGCAGGCGACGCAGTCCTCGATCTGCGAGCGTTTGCCGACGATGATCGTGCTAATCTGGTCGACCAGCGCGGCGAGCTGGCGAGGAAGTTCGTTGGACGCCATGCGCGGCACCTTACCCGAAAAGCATCACCCGCCAGAATGACCACCGCGTTGTTCACTCACCCCGAGTGTCGTTTGCACGATATGGGTCGAGGCCACCCTGAGTGCGGCCACCGGCTCGACGCCATCACCGATCACCTGCGCGCCACCGGGCTCGACATGGCGTTGTCGTTCCACGACGCGCCGCTGGCCGAGCTCGATGCGCTGCGCCGCGCCCACACCGCCGGCTACGTGAGCGAGCTCAGTGATTCGCTGGCGCAGGTGGAGGCCAGTGGCGAGTCGCGAGCCTTCGACCCCGACACCATCGCCTGCCCGCAGACCCGGCGCGCCGCCTTGCGCGCCGCCGGCGCGGCGGTGGCGGCCACCGAGGGTGTGTTCCGGGGCGAATACAAGACCGCCTTCTGCGCCGTGCGGCCACCGGGCCACCATGCCACGCGCGACGAGGCCATGGGCTTCTGCTTCTTCAACAACGTGGCGGTGGCTGCGCGCCATGCCCTCGACGTGCTCGGCGTGGCCCGCGTCGCGATCATCGACTTCGACGTGCACCACGGCAACGGCACCGAGGACATCATCGCCGGCGACGAACGGGTGCTGATGGCGAGCTTCTTCCAGCACCCGCTTTATCCCGGCAATGGCACCGTGCCCAAGGGCACGAACATGGTCAACCTGCCGGTGGCGCCGTACACCCGCGGGCCGGAGATCCGCGAGCTGATTGACGCGATGTGGATGCCGCGGCTGGAGGAATTCGCACCCGAGATGGTGTTCATCTCGGCCGGCTTCGACGCGCATCGCGAAGACGAGCTCGGCCAGCTCGGCCTCGTCGAGGCCGACTACGAGTGGATCACGCGGCGCATCAAGGGCCTGGCCGACCGGCATGCGCAAGGACGCATCGTGTCGTGCCTGGAGGGCGGCTACAACCTGAGCGCACTGGCGCGCAGCGTGGCCGCTCACCTGCGCGTGCTGGCCGACGTCTGAGATGCCACCGCGCGAGTCGTTCGGCGAGCTGCTGGCGAGCCTGCAGCGGCCGAGCGCATTGGCCGAACTGGCCGTGCTGCTGCTCTGCCTGGGCCTGGCCTTCGGCGTCGTCACGCTGGCGCGACGACGCACCACGGCCAGCATCTGGTTCGGTCGGCGCGGCGTCGACGGCGTGCTGTTCCCACTGCTGGCGCTGGCGCTGACCTGGGTCGCGCGGCTCGTGCTGGCGCGCTACCTGCATATCGCTCTGCTCAACCTCGCGGTACCCATCCTCGCCAGCCTGGCCATCATCCGCACCATGGCCCGCGTGCTTCATGTGGCGTTCCCCGCTTCGGCCCTGGTGCGCAGCATCGAGCGGACGGCGTCGTGGCTGATCTGGCTGGCACTGGTGCTGTGGATCACCGACCTGCTGCCGGTGGTGCTGGCCGAGCTGGATGCACTGCACTGGAAGATCGGTGGCAGCAACGTCTCACTGCGCAGCCTGCTCGAGGGCACGTTGACGGCGCTGGCCGCGCTGTTGCTGGTGTTGTGGCTGTCCGCGGCAATCGAGGCCAGGCTGCTGGCCGCCAGCCGTGTCAACCTGTCGGTGCGCAAGATCGCCGCCAACGCGACGCGAGCACTGCTGCTGCTCATCGGGCTGCTGGTGGCACTGTCGGCCGCGGGCATCCCGATCGGCGCGCTCGGTGTGCTCGGCGGGGCGATCGGCGTGGGCATCGGCTTCGGGCTGCAGAAGCTGGCAGCCAACTACGTGTCGGGCTTCGTGATCCTGGCCGAACGGTCGCTGCGCATCGGTGACGTGGTGAAGGTCGACAACTTCGAGGGTCGCATCACCGACATCACGACGCGCTACACGGTGATCCGAGCGCTCAACGGGCGCGAGTCGATCGTGCCCAACGAGCTGCTGATCACCCAGCGGGTCGAAAACTACTCGTTTGCCGATACCAAGGTCGCCTTGACGACGACCGTGCAGATCGCCTACGGCAGCGAGATCGACCGTGTGCTGACGGCGCTGCAGGCGGCCGTGCAGGGCGTGGCCCGCGTGCTCGCAGACCCGGCGCCGTCGGTGCAGCTGTCGGCCTTTGCCACCGATGGCCTGGAGCTGACCGTCGTGTTCTGGATCGCCGACGCCGAAAACGGCCAGGGCAACGTGCGCAGCGAGGTCAACCTCGCGATCCTGCGCTGCCTGAACGAGCTGAAGGTCGAGATTCCGTTCCCGCAACGGGTGATGCACCAGGCCTGACGCTCAGGCCGCCGCGACCGGGATCTTGCCGATGCGCGCCTGCCATTCGCGCGGGCCGGTGTTGTGCACGCTGGTGCCGCCGGCGTCGACCGCCACGGTGACCGGCATGTCCACCACGCCGAACTCGTAGATCGCCTCCATGCCGAGGTCGGCGAAGCCGAGCACCTTGGACGACTTGATCGCCTTGGCCACCAGATAGGCGGCGCCGCCCACCGCCATCAGGTAGGCACTCTTGTGTTTCCTGATCGCCTCGATCGCGACCGGGCCGCGTTCGGCCTTGCCGATCATCGCGATCAGGCCGGTCTGGCTGAGCATCATGTCGGTGAACTTGTCCATGCGCGTGGCCGTCGTCGGGCCGGCGGGGCCGACCACCTCGTGGCGCACCGGATCGACCGGGCCGACGTAGTAGATGACGCGGTTGGTGAAATCCACCGGCAGCTTCTCACCCTTGGCGAGCATGTCCTGGATGCGCTTGTGCGCGGCGTCGCGGCCAGTCAGCATCCGACCCGACAGCAGCAGCGTGTCGCCCGGCTTCCAACTCGCCACCTCGGCCTTGGTGAGCGTGTCGAGGTTCACCTTCTTGCTCTTCTGATAATCGGGCTGCCAGTGCACGTCGGGCCACAGGTCCAGGCTCGGCGGCTCCAGGTAGGCCGGCCCCGAGCCATCGAGCACGAAGTGGGCGTGGCGCGTCGCCGCGCAGTTGGGGATCATCGCCACCGGCTTGCTCGCGGCATGCGTGGGGTAGGTGGCGATCTTCACGTCGAGCACGGTCGACAGGCCACCCAGACCCTGCGCGCCGATGCCCAGTGCATTGACCTTGTCGTAAAGCTCGATGCGCAGTTCCTCGAGCTTGCTGTTCGGCCCGCGCTGCAGCAGCTCGTACATGTCGATCGGCTCCATCAGCACCTCCTTGGCCAGCAGCATGGCCTTCTCGGCCGTGCCGCCGATGCCGATGCCCAGCATGCCCGGCGGGCACCAGCCGGCGCCCATGGTGGGCACGGTCTTCAGCACCCAGTCGACCAGGTTGTCGCTCGGGTTCATCATGATGAACTTGCTCTTGTTCTCGCTGCCGCCGCCCTTGGCCGCCACCTGCACGTCCACCGTGCGGCCGGGCACCAGCTCCATGTGGATCACCGCCGGCGTGTTGTCCATCGTGTTCTTGCGTTCGAACTGCGGATCGGCCAGCACCGAGCCGCGCAGCTTGTTGTCGGGGTTCAGGTACGCGCGGCGCACGCCTTCGTTCACCGCGTCGGCCACCGAGCCGCTGAAGCCGGCGAGCTTGACGTCCATGCCGATCTTGAGGAACACGTTGACGATGCCGGTGTCCTGGCAGATCGGTCGATGCCCCTCGGCGCACAGGCGCGAGTTGGTGAGGATCTGCGCAATGGCGTCCTTGGCAGCGGGGCTCTGCTCGGCGGCGTAGGCGCGCGCCAGGTGCTCGATATAGTCGGTCGGATGATAGAAGCTGATGTACTGCAGCGCGGCGGCGACGCTTTCGATCAGATCGCTCTGAGAGACGGTGGTGGGCATGTCGACCTCTGTTGTGCTGTTCCGGGTCGCAGGACAACGTGCAGGCGCCCCGGAGAGCTTTCCAGTGTAGCCAACGAGGCCTGAATGAGGCCTGACACCGCCGTCGACGCCACGGCCAACGCCCACGTCCCGTCGTCGGCCTGGCAACGTTTCGTCGAGCACGAATCCGCCGGCGGGCTGGTGCTCGGTGCAGCAGCGCTGGTTGCATTGCTGCTCAGCAACTCGCCATGGGCGCCGCACTACTTCGCGTTGATCCGGATGCCCGGCGAGGTACGCATCGGCGGCGATGCGCTGGTGCTGGCCAAGCCGCTGCTGGTGTGGGTGAACGACCTGTGGATGGCGGTGTTCTTCTTCCTGGTCGGACTCGAGATCAAGCGTGAGTGGAAGCAGGGTGAGTTGGCCGATCGCCGCCAGGCCATGCTGCCGATGGTGGCCGCGCTCGGCGGCATGGCAGCGCCGGCGCTGACGTACGCGGCGCTCAACTGGGGTCAGGTCGCTGCCCTGCGCGGCTGGGCCATTCCCACCGCGACCGACATTGCGTTCGCCCTGGGCGTGCTGAGCCTGCTGGGCCGCAGGGTGCCGGTATCGCTGAAGGTGTTTCTCACCGCGGTGGCCATCATCGACGACCTCGGTGCGATCGTCGTGATCGCGTTCTTCTACACCGATCAGCTCTCGGTACCGATGCTCGCAGGAGCGGCCGCCGGCATCGGCATGCTCGCAGCGCTTCGTGCTGCGCGGGTCGAGCGGGTCGACGCTTATGTGCTCGTGGGTCTGTTGATCTGGCTGTTCGTGCTCAAGTCGGGCGTCCACGCCACCTTGGCGGGCGTCGTCACGGCGTTGGCCATTCCCACGCACGGTCGAGGCGGGCGCCGACCGGCGCTCGAACTCGAGCATGGGCTGCACCCCTGGGTGGCCTTCGGCATCCTGCCGTGCTTTGCGTTCGTCAATGCCGGCGTGTCGCTGCGGGACGCGAGCCCGTCCACGCTGGCCGACCCGGTCACGCTGGGCATCGTGCTCGGGCTCGTGGTCGGCAAGGCGGTGGGGGTGTTCGGCAGCGTGTGGTTGATGGTGCAGCTCGGCGCAGCCCAACGCCCGGCCGGCGCCAGCTGGGCGCAGCTCGCCGGCGTGGCGCTGCTGTGCGGCATCGGGTTCACGATGAGCCTGTTCATCGGCATGCTGGCCTTCGAGGGCCAGGATGCGGCGTACGAGGCCCGCGTCAAGCTCGGCGTGCTCTGCGGATCCCTGGTGGCCGGCCTTGCCGGCGCGCTGGTGCTACGCGCCGCGGACCGCCGCTGACGCCCCGTCGCTCAATGCGCCGGCGGCTCGCGGGTAGGCGCCATCAGCCTGTCGGACAGCGCAATCGCCAACGCCGAGAACAGGAACGCGATGTGGATCACCGTCTGCCACAGCAGCACCTTGTCGCTGTAGTTGGCGGCATTGATGAAGGTCTTCAACAGATGAATCGACGAGATGCCGATGATGGCCGTGGCCAGCTTGACCTTCAGCACCGAGGCGTTCACATGGCTCAGCCACTCGGGCTGGTCCGGGTGGCCTTCCAGTCGCAGGCGCGAGACGAAGGTCTCGTAGCCGCCGACGATCACCATGATCAGCAGGTTGCTGATCATCACCACGTCGATCAGCGCAAGTACCACCAGCATGATGATGGTCTCGTTCAGGCTGGTGACCGCGACGTCGCTCTTGTAGCCGATGCTGGTGACCAGCTGCTCCAGCGCGGCCTTGCCACCGAAGGCCGCCTCGATCAGGTGAACCAGCTCGACCCAGAAATGGAACACGTAGACACCCTGCGCCAGGATCAGCCCGAGGTACAACGGCAGCTGCAGCCAGCGGCTGGCGAAGATCAGGTTGGGCAGCGGGCGCAGTCGGGCGTCGGTCGGGTCATTCAGGCTGGCCATGAGGCGGGGGCGCTCTGCAGGTCGGCCCGGACCACGCCCCGGGCGAGGGCGGGGCGATTCTAGTGGCGCACGGCGAGCGACCGTCTGTAGAGTAAGCACTTCGTCAGCGCGGTGCGCGACATTGCCATCCGACCCGAATTCCCAACCATCGGTGAGCTACAGGAGACAACCATGAGCGAGATCCATGTCTATTCCCCACCCGCCGCGGCCGTGAAGGATGCCACCGTGTCCGGCATGGCCGCCGAGGGCTGGCCGGAGCGAGTGCATGCCGTCTACGAGATCAGCTTCAACGGCATCAGGATCGGTTGCTTCGAGTTCAACTCGGCGACCGGGGCTTCCGACTACGCGCTCTCCGGCAGCGGCAAGGTCTCGGTGCTGTTCGGCAGCTTCAACGAGCGGATGTACCTGGCCGAGGCGGCGGGTTCAGGCTTCGGGCCGCGCGGAATCTTCATCCCCGCATCGTTCCCTGGTGCGGTGATCCGCCGCCATACCGGCACCCCCTTCATGGGCTATGCCGGGGCGACCTACCTGATCCAGGAAGTCTGCAACGCGCTGTTCGACGCGCTGTTCAATATCCTGCCGCTCGCCGGCCAGATGGACAAGGCTGAAGCGACCCCAGCGCGGCTGGAACGCGCGCTGGTGCCCAGGATCGACGGCGGCCCGGACGGCCCCATGAAGCTCGACGTCTGGGTGACGCCGCCCGGCTACACCGGCCTCGCGCCCATGTTCCTGGAACGGACGCCGAAGGTGGCGTCCGCAAACGACAAGGCCGCGTCGTTGCCGCCGCCCGTCAAGGTGCCCGTGGGCAGCACGCTCCTGGCCCAGGCCGGCACCGCCCGCGCCGCACCCGAATTGAAGATCGGCGGCCGCGCCGTCCGGTTCGCCGCCATCGGCGACAAGGGCGAATCCGGCAGCTTCCGCGCGGAGACCGCCATCGAAGACGCCGACCGTGGCGCCGACGTGCTGGAGGTCGCCCGCGGGATGGGCCTGGACGACCGCATCGGGCCGAAGTTCCTGCAGCCGGGGATTGGCTTCGGGGGTTCGTGCCTGTCGGGTGATGAGACGGTGCTCGTGCGTCGCCTG
>CALMQI010000220.1 GCA_937871935.1 uncultured Burkholderiales bacterium | reverse complement strand
AAAGCCGCGCAAAGCAAGAGTCGGGAGCAAGCCGAAATGACCTCGTTCGACCTCGCCGCCGCCGCGCGCGGCAAGCATGTGTTCGTCGCTGGCGGATCGTCGGGGATCAATCTCGGCATCGGCGAGGTGTTCGCCGCGCGCGGGTTCGCCACCGCCGGGTTCGCGAACCACGACACGTTGGCGGTGGACGCGTGCGACAACCTGTACGTCACCGAGTTCCCGAGCGTGTTGTACCGGATCGGGCCGGACGGCGCGGTCGAGGCGCTGGTGACGTTCGAGGGGCTGGTCGACTTCGCGCACGGGCTCGAGTTCGGCTCGGGGGTCGGCGGGTGGCGGACCGACGCGCTGTACAGCGCCCGCCCGTTCTCTCCCGCCGGCGTCGGCGAGCTCGTGCAGCACTTCAAGCAACTTGGCGACGTCGTGGAAATGCAGGCCCGTGGTCGGCTCGTCGAGGATGTAGAGCGTGCGACCGGTGGCGCGCTTCGACAGCTCTTTCGACAGCTTGATGCGCTGGGCTTCGCCGCCTGACAATGTCGTCGCCTGCTGGCCGATGTGGATGTAGCCGAGGCCGACGCGCGCCAGCTGTACCGCGACCAGGCCTGCGATTCGATGTACGCGTGTTGCGTGCGCGTGTTGCTCATGTCCGAGGACGCCGCCTGCCGGCGCATCGATGCGGCGCGCGTGGCGCGGCGTTTCCCCCGCATCTTCCCCGCGCTCGAGGACGGCCGGCTGAACGTCTCGGCGATCCTGTTGCTGAAGCCGCACCTGACGACTTCGAATGCCGACGAGTTGATCTCGGCGGCGGAGGGGAAATCGTACCGTGCCATCAAGGAGTTCCTGGCCTGCCGCTTCCCTCAGGCGAACCTGCCGACCGTGCTGCGACGCATCGGCGTCTCGGAAGCCGAAGTGGCGCCGGTCACGAAGCCCCAGACGCTCGATGAATCGTCCACAGCGATGGCTGTCGCGCCGATCGCCGAGAGCGCCAGCCAATCGCGTGCCTCCGACTCCGCGGCCGTGACGCCTTCTGAAAATACTTCGCAAAGCTTATCCGCGGCGCCGCGGATACACGTTACAAGTACACAACATCCCGGCCCCACCACGACACCGATTGCGCCACTCACCGAGCAGCGGCCGCGCATCGCGCCGCTGTCGGCCGAGCGCTACAGCTTGCAGGTCACCATCAGCAAGCACGCGCACGACCTGCTGCGCGGCGGCGACGCCGGCGGCGAGCTCTCGGACCTGCTCGGCCGCGTGATCGAGCTCGACCTCGAGCGCCTGGACGACTCCCTGCGCGTCGAGCGCCGCACCGAGACGCTCGCGCAGCGCAGCGCGGTGCTGCTCGCCCGATACGTCGTCGCCGTGGATGACGGCGATGCGCGGCGCGGACAGGCCGAGTTCGTGCGCCAACGCGTGGATGCGCAGGGCGGCGCCCCGCGGGTTGGCGGCGCCGAAGTTGCCGACGATGCGCACGCCGTGCCGCAGGCAGCGCGCGAGCACCGGGCGCAGCAGTTCGTCGAGCAGCGGCTCGTAGCCGGCCGTCGGGTCCTGCCGGCGTGCCAGCTGGGCCAGCGCCAGCGTGCGCTCGGCGAGTGTCTCGAAGATCAGCACGGCCGGCTGGCCTGAGGCGATCAGCGCATCGACCACTGGTGCGGCCGCATCGGTGCGGTCGCCGGAGAAACCGGCGGCGCAACCGACGTGGAGGACCTGAGGCGACGACATGCCCGTCACTGTAGGCAGTGCCTGTCGATCCGTGAAATTGAAAGATGCGATACATTGATCCGGCATGCAGATGAATCTGTCGACGCGTGAGCTGACGGCGTTTCTCACGCTGGCCGAGCAGCGCAACTTCACCCGTGCTGCGGCGCTGTGCCACCTGTCGCAGCCGGCGTACTCGGCGCTGATCCGCGCGCTCGAGCAGGCCATGGGTGCGCGCCTGTTCGACCGCACCACGCGCAGCGTGGAGCTCACCGCCGAAGGCCGCGTGCTGGTCGAACCGGCACGGCGCCTGCTGCACGACGCCGAGGTCGCGCTGACCGACGTGCGCGACCATGCGGCGCGGCGTCGCGGCCGGGTGGCAATCGCGGTCCTGCCGTCGCTGGCCGCTGGCTGGCTGCCGCCGCTGCTGGCGCGCTTTCACAAGAAGCACCCGGGCATCGAACTCGACATCGCCGACGTGCTGTCGGAAGACTGCATCCAGCGCGTGCGCAGCGGCGCGGCCGACTTCGCCCTGGCGGCCACCCGCACCGCCACGCCCGAACTGCGCACCGAAGACTTCTGCCGCGACGCGTTCCACGTCGTCTGCCCGCGCGACCATCCGCTGGCTGCACGGCGCGGCCGTGTCCGCCTGGCCGATCTGGCGCCGTACCCGATCGTGCAGCTGGCACGCTCGAGCAGCGTGCGCCAGTACCTCGAGGCGGCGATCTACCCGACGCAGCTGCGCACGGTGATGGAGCTCGACCAGCTGAGCACCGTGGCCGGCATGGTGCGTGCCGGGCTCGGCATCACCGTGGTGCCGGCGCTCACGCTGTTCCACTTCGCCCACGCCGATCTGGTGACGCGTCCGCTCGACGCGCCCGACCTCGTGCGAAGCGTCTTCCTGGTGCGCCGGGCCGACCGGCCGCTGTCGAGCGCGGCGCAGGGGCTGTACGAGGTGGTGATGGGTGCGCGGCCCGGCGGCGCCGTCGCCAGGCCCGTCCGCCGGCGTGTCGCCCGCAGCTGACCCCGCTCAATTCTTGATCACTTCTTGATGCCGGCGATCGCAAACTTGCGGTCGCCTTGACCCGGCAGCGCGTAGCCTTCTCGCGGTCAACAAGAAGGATGCACGTGGACATCGTCGTTCTGCTCATTACCGCGGCACTGTGGCTGGCCGTCTATGGACTGGCACGCGCCTGCGCCGCGCTGCAACCGGGCGGAGGCCGCTCATGAATGCGTGGACCTGGCTCGCGGCCGTGCTGGCCGTGGCGTTGCTGATCTATCTGGTGGCCGTGCTGCTGCGGCCGGAGGACTTCTCGTGAACGGGCCTGCCTGGATGCTGCTGGTGGTCTATCTGGGGGTGCTGGTGGTGCTGGCGTGGCCGCTGGCACGCTGGATTCACCGCGTGATGGCCGGCCGCTTCGGCGTCGGCCAGCGTGTCGAGGCGCCGCTGTACCGGCTGGCCGGCGTGCGGCCCGATCATGAATCAGGCTGGCTGCGCTACGCCACCGGCCTGCTGATCTTCAACGGCCTCGGTGTGCTGGCGGTGTATGCGCTGCAGCGGCTGCAAGGTGTGCTGCCTCTCAACCCGCAGGCGATGGCCGCCGTGTCGGCCGACTCGGCGTTCAACACCGCGATCAGCTTCGTCACCAACACCAACTGGCAAGGCTACGGCGGTGAGACGACGATGAGCTACCTGACGCAGATGCTCGCGCTGACGGTGCAGAACTTCCTGTCCGCCGCCACCGGCATCGTGGTGGTGGTTGCGCTGGTGCGTGGTTTCGCGCGCCACAGCGCGCAGGTGATCGGCAACGTCTGGGTCGACCTCGCGCGCGTCACGCTGTGGGTGCTGCTGCCGCTGTCGATCGTGTTTGCGGTGGTCCTGGTTGGCCTGGGCGTGATCCAGAACTTCAAGCCCTACGTGACGGTGACGACGGTCGAGACCGTGCGCTGGCAGGAGCCGAAAGTGGGTGCCGACGGCCAGCCGGTCAAGGATGCGAAGGACCAGCCGGTGCTGGAGGACAAGTCCGCCCAGAGCCAGACGCTGGCAATGGGGCCGGTCGCCTCGCAGCTCGCGATCAAGATGATCGGCACCAACGGCGGCGGCTTCTTCAACGCCAACTCGGCGCACCCGTACGAGAACCCGACGGCGGTGTCCAACTTCCTGCAGATGCTCAGCATCTTCGTGATCCCGGCGGCGCTGTGCTTCGTCTTCGGCCGCATGGTCGGCGACATGCGCCAGGGCTGGGCGATCTTTGCCGCGATGGCGCTGATGTTCATCGTGTTCGCGGTGGCGGCGATGTCGTTCGAGCAGCAAGGCAATCCCCGGCTGGCCGCGCTCGGCGCCGACCAACTCGCCAGCGCCACCCAGCCGGGCGGAAACATGGAGGGCAAGGAGGCGCGCTTCGGCATCGCCGCCTCGGGCCTGTTCGCCACCATCACCACCGCCGCGTCGTGCGGCGCGGTGATTGCGATGCACGACTCGTTCACGCCGCTCGGCGGCATGGTGCCGATGGTGCTGATTCAGCTCGGCGAGGTGGTGTTCGGCGGTGTCGGCGCCGGCCTGTACGGCATGCTGGTGTTCGCCATCATGGCGGTTTTCATCGCCGGCCTGATGATCGGCCGCACGCCCGAATACCTGGGCAAGAAGATCGAGTCGCACGAGATGAAGATGGTCTCGATCGCGATCCTGGTGACGCCGCTGCTGGTGCTGCTGGGCACCGCGGTCGCGGTACTGGCCGATGCCGGCCGCGCCGGCATGCTGAACCCGGGCGCGCACGGCTTCTCGGAGGCGCTCTATGCGCTGAGCTCGGCCGCTAACAACAATGGCAGCGCCTTCGCCGGGCTGTCGGCCAACACGCCGTTCTACAACGTGCTGCTGGCGCTGGCGATGTGGCTCGGCCGCTTCGGCGTCATCGTGCCGGTGCTGGCGATCGCCGGTTCGCTGGCCGCCAAGAAGCGCCTGGCCGTCACGGCCGGCACCCTGCCCACGCACGGCCCGCTGTTCGTCGCGCTGCTGATCGGCACCGTGCTGCTGATCGGCCTGCTCAACTACGTGCCCGCGCTGGCCCTCGGGCCGGCTGTGGAGCATCTGATGCTCTGGAGCAAGTCATGACCCGTCGAGCTCTCACTCTCTTCGACCCGGCGCTGATGCGCCCGGCGCTGGTGGATGCGCTGCGCAAGCTCGATCCGCGCGTGCAGTGGCGCAACCCGGTGATGTTCGTCGTCTACATCGGCAGCGCCTTCACCACCGTGCTGGCCGTGGCGCAGCCCGGTGTGTTCGTCCTCGGCGTCGCGTTCTGGCTGTGGATCACAGTGCTGTTCGCCAACTTCGCCGAGGCGCTGGCCGAGGGCCGCAGCAAGGCCCAGGCCGCCAGCCTGCGTGGCCTGAAGAAGAAGACCTGGGCCAAGAAGCTCGAAGGCAGTTATGACCGCGGCGTGCCGCGTACGGCCATGAAGTGGCATCCGCTCGAGGCCGACGCACTGCGCAAGGGCGACATCGTGCTGATCGAGGCCGGCGACGTGATCCCGGCCGACGCCGAGGTGATCGACGGTGTGGCCTCGGTCGACGAGAGCGCCATCACCGGCGAGTCGGCCCCGGTGATCCGCGAGAGCGGAGGTGACTTCTCGGCCATCACCGGCGGCACCCGCGTGCTGTCGGACTGGATCGTCGCACGGGTGTCGGTCAACCCGGGCGAGACCTTCGTCGATCGCATGATCGCGATGGTCGAGAACGCCAAGCGGCAGAAGACGCCCAACGAGATCGCACTGACGATCCTGCTGGTCGCGCTGACCATCGTGTTCCTCGGCGTGGTGGCGACGCTGCTGCCGTTCTCGATGTACAGCGTGCAGTCCGCCGGCGCCGGCCAGCCGGTGAGCCTGGTCGTGCTGGTGGCGCTGCTGGTGTGCCTGATCCCGACCACCATCGCCGGGCTGCTGTCGGCGATCGGCGTCGCCGGCATGAGCCGCATGATGCAGGCCAACGTGATCGCCACCTCGGGCCGCGCGGTCGAGGCTGCCGGCGACGTGGACGTGCTGCTGCTCGACAAGACCGGCACCATCACGCTCGGCAACCGCCAGGCAGCGGCGTTCCTGCCGGCGCCGGGCGTCAAGGAGGCGGACCTCGCCGACGCGGCGCAGCTCGCCTCGCTGGCCGACGAGACGCCCGAAGGCCGCAGCATCGTGGTGCTGGCCAAGCAGAAGTTCAACCTGCGCGAACGCGACCTGACGGCGCTGCACGCGTCGTTCATCACCTTCACCGCGCAGACGCGCATGAGCGGTGTCGACCTGCCCGGCGCCGCCGGTGGCCCCACGCGCGCGGTGCGCAAGGGCGCTGCCGACGCGGTCAGGCGCCATGTCGAGGCGCTGGGCGGCAGCTTTCCGGCCGCGCTGCAGACGGTGGTCGACGACGCGTCGCGCCGCGGCAGCACGCCGCTGGCGGTGGCCGACGGCACGCGGGTTCTGGGCATCGTCGAGTTGAAGGACATCGTCAAGGGCGGCATCAAGGAGCGTTTCGCCGAGCTGCGCCGCATGGGCATCAAGACCGTGATGGTCACCGGCGACAACCGGCTCACCGCCGCGGCGATCGCCGCCGAGGCCGGCGTCGACGACTTCCTGGCCGAAGCCACGCCCGAGGCCAAGCTCAAGTTGATCCGCGAGCACCAGGCGGCCGGCCGGCTGGTGGCGATGACCGGCGACGGCACCAACGACGCACCGGCGCTGGCGCAGGCCGACGTGGCGGTGGCGATGAACACCGGCACGCAGGCGGCCAAGGAGGCCGGCAACATGGTCGACCTCGACAGCAACCCGACCAAGCTGATCGAGGTGGTCGAGACCGGCAAGCAGATGCTGATGACACGCGGCTCGCTCACCACCTTCAGCATCGCCAACGACGTGGCGAAGTACTTCGCCATCGTGCCGGCGGCCTTCGTCGCCACCTACCCGCAGCTGTCGGCGCTCAACGTGATGCAGCTGGCCAGCCCGACCTCGGCGATCCTGTCCGCGGTGATCTTCAACGCGCTGATCATCGTGGCGCTGATCCCGCTGGCGCTGAAGGGCGTGCCTTATCGCGCCACCGGCGCCGCGTCGCTGCTGCGGCGCAACCTCGCGATCTACGGCCTCGGCGGCGTGATCGTGCCGTTCATCGGCATCAAGGCGATCGACATGCTGATCGCCGCCGTCGGGCTGGCCTAGTCTTGTTTTGCCAAGGATCCGTCATGAGCACCCCCACCACTTCCATGGCTCCCCGTACCGACGCGATTGCGTCCGAGGGTCTGTTGCGGCCGGCCCTCGCGCTCTTCGTCGTGCTGTCGCTGGTCACCGGGCTGGCGTACCCGCTGCTCGTCACCGGTGTCGCGCAGCTGGTGTTCCCGCAGCAGGCCAACGGCAGCCTGATCGTGCACAACGGCCAGGTGATCGGCTCCGCGCTGATCGGGCAGCCGTTCGGCGAAGCCAGGTACTTCTGGAGCCGGCCGTCGGCCACGGCGCCGATGGCCTACAACGCCGGCGCCTCGAGCGGCTCGAACCTGGGCCCCACCAACCCGGCACTCACCGACGCGGTGAAGGCGCGCATCGAGGCGCTGCGCGCGGCCGATCCGGGCAACACCGCGCCGGTGCCGGTCGACCTGGTCACCGCATCGGCCAGCGGCCTGGACCCGCACATCAGCCGCGCGGCCGCCGACTACCAGGCGGCGCGCGTCGCGCGCATTCGCGGCCTGGCGCCCGAGGCCGTGCGTGCGCGGATCGAACGCCACACCGAGGGCGCGTGGTTCGGCTTTCTGGGTGAGGCGCGTGTCAACGTGCTGGCGCTCAACCTGGCGCTCGACGCGGCCGCCGCTCCGGCCTCGCGTTGAGCGCATGGCAGCAGACCTGTGGGGCGTGATCGGCGCGCTGGCGGCGCTGCTGCTGCCGCTGCTGCTCGCCGGCTGGCTGCTCGGCCTGGACGAACGCCGCGAACGAAGGCGAAGCCGCCGACAGGCGCCCGATTCTCATGGGAAGATGCCGCGTTGACGAGGAGCCGCGTGCATCATGCTGATCAATTGCGTCGCCTACCAGGAGGGCCGCAAGCAGGCCGACATTGCGATCGAGTCGATCAGCGACTGGCTGCGCAAGCCGGGCTGCTTCGTCTGGGTCGCGCTGCGCGATGCTACCGACGAAGAGCTGCACCAGATGCAGCACGAGTTCGGCCTGCACGAGCTGGCGGTCGAGGATGCGCGCCACGGCCACCAGCGGCCGAAGATCGAGGAGTACGGCGACATCGTCTTCGTGGTGATGCAGCAGTTGTCGCTGGACCATGGCGAGGTGCAGGTCGGCGAGGTGGCGATCTTCGTCGGTGCAAACTTCGTGATCTCGGTGCGCAACCGCAGCCCGCAGGGTTTTCTGGGCGTGCGCGAGCGCTGCGAGCGCGAGCCGCACCTGCTGCGACATGGCGCCGCCTTCGTGTTCTACGCGCTGATGGATGCGGTGGTCGACCGCTACTTTCCGTTGCTCGATGCGTTCGAGACCGATCTCGACGAGATCGAGTCGCAGATCTTCCAGCGCGGCGCCGCGCGCTGGAACATCGAGCGGCTGTACGCACTGAAGCGCCGCACCACCGTGCTGCGCCACGCGGTGGCGCCGCTGCTCGAGGTGGCGGGCAAGCTGCATGGCGGCCGCGTGCCGGCGGTGTGTGCGCAGACGCAGGAGTACTTTCGCGACGTGCACGACCACTTGGCGCGCATCAACCTGGCGATCGATGCGATGCGCGACACCATCGGCACCGCGATCCAGGTGAACATGTCGACGGTGACGATCGAGGAGTCCGAGACCACCAAGCGGCTCGCCGCCTGGGCCGCGATCTTTGCGGTGTCCACTGCGCTGGCCGGCATCTGGGGCATGAACTTCGAGCACATGCCCGAACTCAAGTGGACCTTCGGCTATCCGCTGGCGCTGGGCATCATCGCGGGTGCCGGCGGGCTGCTGTTTTGGCGCTTCCGTCGGGCCGGGTGGTTGTGAGTTGCTTGCTGACGCTTGGCGCGAGGCACGGCTCAGGCCGTTCGCCGAAGGAAGCCGCCTTTGCCCCGCGCAGACTTTCGCGTGTGGCAGAACAAGCAACACAACTTCGGCTCTGAAGTGATCGACGAGCGCCCCGATCCCGATGCGTTGCTGCGCCAGGTGCAGGCCGACGAGGCGCGTGCGCGGCGCGGCAAGCTGAAGATCTTCTTCGGCGCCTCGGCCGGCGTCGGCAAGACCTACGCGATGCTGGCTGCCGGGCGCGCGGCGCTGACTGCGGGCACGGCGCTGCGCGTGGGCCTGGTCGAGACGCATGGCCGGGCCGACACCGAGGCGATGGTCGGCGACCTGCCGCGGTTGCCGTTGAAGGAGGTGCCCTACCGCGACCGCGTGCTGCGCGAGTTCGACCTCGACGCGGCGCTGGCCTTCGGCGCGCAGCATGCCGACGCACTGGTGCTGCTCGACGAGCTGGCGCACAGCAACGCGGCCGGTTCGCGACACCCCAAGCGCTGGCAGGACGTGCAGGAGCTGCTGGCCGCCGGCATCGACGTGTGGACGACGATGAACGTGCAGCACCTGGAGAGCCTGAACGACATCGTCAGCGGCATCACCGGCATCCGCGTGTGGGAGACGGTGCCCGACCGCATCTTCGACGAGGCCGACGAGGTGGTGGTGGTCGACCTGCCGCCCGACGAGCTGCTGCAGCGGCTCAAGGCGGGCAAGGTCTACCTCGGGCCGCAGGCAGAACGCGCTGCGAGCAACTTCTTTCGCAAGGGCAACCTGCTCGCGCTGCGCGAGCTGGCGCTGCGCCGCACGGCCGATCGCGTCGACGACGAGATGCAGGCCTATCGCCGCCAGAGCACCGTGCAGCGCGTGTGGCCCAACCGCGAGGCGCTGCTCGCCTGCGTGGGGCCGGGCGAGCATGGCGAGAAGGTGGTGCGCAGCTGCGCGCGTCTGGCCGCGCAGGGGGAGGTCGACTGGCATGCGGTGTTCGTCGAGACGCCGGCACTGCAGCGGCTGCCCGAGTCGCGGCGCCAGCATCCGCTGCGCGTGTTGAAGCTGGCGCAGGAGCTCGGCGCCATCACCGCCACGCTGTCGGCACCGGAGTCGGCCACGGCACTGGTGCGTTATGCCCGCGAGCACAACCTGGTGCGGCTGGTGATCGGCCGGCACCGGCGGCGCTGGCCGTGGCAGCGCTCGCTGGCCGAACGGCTGACCGACCTGGGCGACGACCTCGACGTGCTGCAGGTCGCCTTGCCCGGCACGCCGTTGCGCGCCGGCGGTCCCGGCACCCCCGCGACGGACGAGCACGCCGAGTCGCTGCCGTGGCGCAAGTATCTTGCAACCGTGGCCGTCTGCGGCGTGACCGCAGGGGTGGCGACGCCGCTGATTCCCTGGCTCGAACTCAGCAACATCGTCATGTTGTTCCTGCTGGCGATCGTCGGCGTCGCGGTGCGGTTCGGGCGCGGGCCGGCGGTGCTGGCGGCCTTTGTCGGCGTGGGCTTGTTCGACTTCTTCTTCGTGCCGCCGCGCTTCACCTTCGCGGTCAGCGACGCGCAGTACCTGATCACGTTCGCGGTGATGCTGGTGGTGGCGCTGGTGATCGGGCAGCTCACCGCGGGCCTGAAGACGCAGGCCGAGGCGGCGATGCAGCGCGAGCACCGCGTGCGCAGCCTGTATGCGATGTCGCGCGATCTCGGCGCGGCGCTGATGCCCGACCAGGTGGCCGAGATCGGCGCGCGCTTCCTGGCCGCGGAGTTCGGCGCCAAGAGCGCGCTGCTGGTGGCCGATGCCGACGACCGGCTGCATGCGTTGCCGGGTGCCACGACCACTGTCGATGCCGGCGTGGCCCAATGGGCCTTCGACCGTGGCGAGGCCGCCGGCCGCGGCACCGACACCCTGCCGGCGAGTCCCTGCCTGGTGCTGCCGCTGAAGGCGCCGATGCGGCTGCGCGGCGTGCTGGCCATCGAGCCGGCCGCCGACACGCGCGAGCTCGGCCCCGAGCCGCGGCGGCTGCTCGACACCTGTGCGTCGCTGCTGGCGATCTCGCTGGAGCGCATCCACTACATCGAGGTGGCACAGTCGAGCACGCTGCAGATCGAGTCGGAGCGGCTGCGCAACTCGCTGCTGTCGGCGATCTCGCACGACCTGCGCACGCCGCTGGCCGCGCTGGTGGGCCTGGCCGATACGCTGCAGCTCACCAAGCCGGCACCCACCGACGCGCAGCGCGAGATCACGCAGTCGATCCGCCAGTCGGCGATGCGCATGAACACGCTGGTCAACAACCTGCTCGACATGGCGCGGCTGGAGTCCGGCGCGGTGCAGCTGAACCGGCAGTGGCAGCCGCTCGAAGAGGTGGTGGGCAGTGCGCTGGCCGGCTGCGCGCCGCTGCTCGCCGGCCGCAAGCTGCAGGTGCAGCTGGCCGACGACCTGCCGCTGCTGCACCTGGATGCGGTGCTGATCGAGCGTGTGCTGGTCAACCTGCTGGAGAACGCCGCCAAGTACACGCCGGCCGGCAGCCCGATCGAGATCACCGGCACGCTGCAGGGCGACCAGGTCGCGCTGACGGTGGACGACCACGGCCCGGGCCTGCCCAAGGGGCGCGAGGAGGCGATCTTCCAGAAGTTCGAGCGCGGCGCGAAGGAGAGCGCCACCGCCGGCGTGGGCCTGGGCCTGGCGATCTGCCGCGCCATCGTGCAGGCGCATGGCGGCACGATCGCGGGCGCCACGCGCGTGGCGGGCGGCGCGCGCTTCACGATCATGCTGCCGGTCGGCGAGCCACCGCGCGACGCCGGCGACAGCGCCGCGCTGGCCGAGCCGCAGCGGCATCAGGCGGCAGCACGGTGATGGCCGAGCTGCGCGCGCGCGTGCTGGTGGTCGAGGACGACGCCGACATCCGCCGCTTCGTGCGCCTGGCGCTCGAGGCCGAAGGGCACGAGGCGTTCGAGGCCGACGGTGTGCAGCGCGGCCTCATCGACGCCGGCACGCGGCGGCCCGACCTGGTGGTGCTCGACCTCGGCCTGCCCGACGGCGACGGTGTCGATTTCATCCGCGAGCTGCGCACCTGGTCGGCCGCGCCGGTGATCGTGCTGTCGGCGCGCAGCACCGAGGCCGACAAGATTGCCGCGCTCGATGCCGGCGCCGACGACTACCTGGTCAAGCCCTTCGGCGCCGGCGAGCTGATGGCGCGCGTGCGGGCCCAATTGCGCCGCCACGCCCAGGCGGCCAGCAGCGAGGAAGGCGCCGACGCGACGCTGCAGTTCGGCGACGTGCATGTCGACCTGGCGCGCCGCGTGGTCGAGCGAGCCGGCGAGCCGCTGCACCTGACGCCGATCGAATACCGGTTGCTCACCCACCTGGCCAGCCAGCCCGACCGTGTGATCACGCATCGCCAGCTGCTGAAGGCGGTGTGGGGCCCCGGCCACCTGGAGGACTCGCACTACGTGCGCGTGCACATGGCCAATCTGCGCAAGAAGATCGAGCCCGATCCGTCGATGCCGCGGCACCTCGTGACCGAGGCGGGCGTGGGCTATCGCCTCGTGCGCTGAGCGCGGTTCGGCCGCAGCGGTCGGATCAGCTGCCGTCCTGCGAGGATGCGGCTTCGCCGCGCACGCACTCGCGTCGGGCGTTGCCAATGTTCTTGACTCAGGATCATATTTCCATATAATTAGAAATATGAATGAGAAAGCCGCCGTCGCTGCCCTGGCAGCCCTGGCCCAGGAGGCCCGCTTGCGCACCTTTCGTGCCCTGGTCGGCGCCGGCCCCGAGGGCATGACGCCGAGCGCGCTGTCCGCGATGCTCGACATCCCGGGCTCGACGCTGTCGTTTCACCTGAAGGAGCTCGTGCACGCCGAGCTCGTGCACGTCGAGCGCGAGGGCCGCAACCTGCACTACCGACCGGCGCTCGGACGGATGAACGACCTGCTGGCCTACCTGACCGACCACTGCTGCATGGGCAAGTCCTGTGCGCCCCGCGGCACCCAGCGCCGCTCCACCTGCTGATCCGGAGGATCACCCATGAAGCGATTCCACGTTCATTTGCACGTCGAGGATCTCGACCAGAGCATCGGCTTCTACTCGAAGCTGTTCGCCGCCGAACCCACCCGCGTCGAAGGCGACTATGCGAAGTGGATGCTCGAGGATCCGCGCATCAACTTCGCGATCTCGACGCACGGCGCGAAGCCCGGGATCGATCATCTCGGCCTGCAGACCGACGATCCCGAGGAACTCGCATCGATGAAGGCACGCGCCGAGGCGGCCGACATGGTGCTGCTCGACGAAGGCGAGACCACCTGCTGCTACGCGCGCAGCGAGAAGCACTGGGTGACCGACCCGCAGGGCATTGCGTGGGAGCACTTCCACACATTGGGCAATATCCCCGTGTTCAGCCAAGCGAAGCAGGCAGCTGCGGCGTCCGCTTGCTGCACGCCCGCGGCCACGGCGACACCCGCCGCGGCCGACGCCTCTGCCTGCTGCACGCCGACGCCCCGCGGCAAACCCGTCGGCATCGCGGTCAAGGCGGCGAACTCCTGCTGCTGAGGCTGCGGTGGGCGACAAGGGGTGCGCACCGTGACCAGCCATGTGCTGATCCTGTGCACCCACAACTCGGCGCGCAGCGTGCTCGGCGAGGGCATGCTCAACCACTGGGCTGCCAGGCTCGGCAAGGACGTTCAGGCGCACAGCGCCGGCAGCGCACCGAGCGGCCGCGTCAATCCGCTCGCGATCCAGGCGCTCGCGAACGCCGGCATCGATGCGCGCGGCTACCGCAGCAAGAGCTGGGACGAGTTCACCCGCCCTGGTGCACCGCCGCTGTCCGTCGTGATCACGGTGTGCGACAGTGCGGCTGCCGAGCAGTGCCCGGTGTTCCTGGGTGGCAGCCGGGGCCAACCGGTCAAGGTGCACTGGGGCTACCCCGATCCGTCCAACGCCGAAGGCGGTGACGACGGCCAGCGCCGCGCCTTCGAATTGACCCGGCAGGCGATCGGCTATCGCATGCTGCAGCTGCTGGCACTGCCGCTCGAGTCCAGCGACCGCGGGGCCCTCGAGGCCGCACTCGCCGAGATCGGCAACAGCTGAGCCGAAGCGACGCACGACCACGTGAACTCGACCTCGCTTCGGGCCCGTGAGCAGCCCACACCGACGCCGGCGCCGATGAGCGTCTTCGAGCGCTACCTCACTGTCTGGGTGCTGCTGTGCATCGTCGTCGGCATCGGGCTGGGCCAGCTGCTGCCCGGCCCGTTCCAGGCCATCGGCCGCATGGAAGTCGCCCAGGTCAACCTCCCGGTGGGTCTGCTGATCTGGGTGATGATCATTCCGATGCTGCTGAGGGTCGACTTCGGCGCGCTGCACCAGGTCAGGCAGCATTGGCGCGGCATCGGGGTCACGCTGTTCGTCAACTGGGCCGTCAAGCCCTTCTCGATGGCGCTGCTAGGCTGGATCTTCATCCGGCAGGCGTTCGCGCCTTACCTGCCGGCAGGCCAGCTCGACAGCTACATCGCCGGGCTGATCCTGCTGGCCGCCGCGCCCTGCACGGCAATGGTGTTCGTGTGGAGCCGCCTCACCAACGGCCACCCGCTGTTCACGCTCAGCCAGGTGGCGTTGAACGACACCATCATGGTGTTCGCCTTCGCCCCCATCGTCGCGCTGCTGCTCGGCCTGTCGTCGATCACCGTGCCCTGGGACACGCTGCTGACCTCTGTGGTGCTGTACATCGTGATCCCGGTGCTGATCGCGCAGGCCTGGCGTCGGGCCTTGCTCGGCAAGGGTCAGGCTGCCTTCGACGCCGCGTTGGCGCGAATCGGCCCCTGGTCGATCACCGCGCTGCTGGCCACGCTGGTGCTGCTGTTCGCGTTCCAGGGCGAGGCGATCCTGAAGCAGCCGCAGGTCATCGCGATGCTGGCGGTGCCGATCCTGATCCAGGTGTTCTTCAATGCCGGCCTGGCCTACTGGCTCAACCGCCGGCTCGGCGAATCACACGCGGTGGCCTGCCCGTCGGCGCTGATCGGCGCGAGCAATTTCTTCGAGTTGGCGGTGGCCGCCGCGATCAGCCTGTTCGGCTTCGAGTCGGGTGCGGCACTGGCCACCGTGGTCGGCGTGCTGATCGAGGTGCCGGTGATGCTGCTGGTAGTGCGCGTCGTCAATCGAAGCAAGGGCTGGTACGAGGCCGGGGCGAAGGGCTGACGCCAACAGCGGCGCGAGGCCACGCGCCGCGCGGGGCGATGCGCGCTCCCTACAATGCCCGCTCCACAGGGGGGCACCCGTGATCGTCGAACGCATCTGGACCGGCAACGCCTACCGCAACTTCAACTACCTGATCGCCTGCCGCGAGACGGGCGAGGCGCTGGCGATCGACCCGCTCGACCATGGCCAGTGTCTGCAGGTGGCCAGGAAGAACGGCTGGCGCATCACGCAGATCCTCAACACCCACGAGCACCACGACCACACCGGCGGCAACGCGGCCGTGGTGGCGGCCACCGGCGCGAAGGTGATCGCGCACCACAAGGCCGGCGGCAAGATCGACGGCATGGACCGCGGCGTGCAGGCCGGCGATGTGATCAAGGTCGGCAAGACCGTCGAGCTCGAATGCCTGGACACACCGGGCCACACGATGTGCCACATCTGCCTGCGCGCACATGGTGAGCGCAACGCGATCTTCTCCGGCGACACGCTGTTCAACGCCGGCGCCGGCAACTGCCACAACGGCGGCGACCCGAACCTGCTGTTCGCCACTTTCGTCGAGCAGCTGGCCAAGCTGCCGGCCGACACGCAGGTCTACCCGGGCCACGACTACATCGAGAACAACCTGAAGTTCACGCTGTCGCGCGAGCCCGACACTCAGGATGCCTCCGGCGTCAAGGAGTGGGAGATCGATCTGACCATCGATTTGGCGACCAACCTGTTTGGCCGTCCAGGCGACGCCACGACCAATCTCCGCGCCCGCAACGTCAACACCATCGACGAGGTGCCCGATTCGAATTGGTTCACGAACCGCATCCTCGCGCGACCGCTAACGCTCGACGAACTCTCGAAAGGTCCGCTGACCGGCGCCGGCCCCGCGGCGGGCAGCTGGAGCGTGGTCTCACCAAAGCTGGCCGGCTTCGCGCCCGGCTTCTGCGGCGCTGGCACGGCTGACCGCGATGGCGGCGTCCCAGTCGTGGGTGATGCGCGACGGCGTGCTCGTCCTCACCTGCGGCCCCGAGGGCAACGTGCTGCGCCTCATCCCACCCCTCACGATGAGCGACGCCGAGCTCGATCACGGCCTTGCGGTCCTGGCCGCCGCCCTCCAGACCCCGACCCCACCGGTTCTGTGAACGGATTCGTCCGCATAGCGGACGAATCCGTTCACAGATCCCGCAACGCCTGCTTCAGGAGCTTGCCGGTGCCGCCCTTGGGCAGCTCGGGGAGGATCACGATGGTCTTTGGGGTCTTGAACGGGGCGAGGCGCGCCCGGACCCAGGCGATCAGCTCGGCTTCGTCGGCGTGCCGGCCGGCAGCGAACTCGCGGCGCGCTTTCCGGGTGGCGGCTTTCGCATCGAACCCGAGGCCGGCACGCGCTTCGAGCGGGTGGGCGGGGCCGAACTGCTGTTCGACGACGGCCAAACGTGCAACGAACCTTTCGTCTGCATCGGCAGCGGCGCCGTCGACTCTTTCGGCCTGCGCATCGTCGGGCGCCTCCTGGTGGCCCCGCCGGTGGCCGCCGACGAGGCCACGCTGCCGCAACTGGCGGCGGCGACACCTGCCGCCGGCAGCGCCGCCCTGGCCGGCCTGCAGGGGTTGCGCTGCGCCGGTGATCGGCGCGGTGGCGGGTAGCGGCGGCTGGTTGCTGGCCGCACCCGGCACGCCGGCCGGGGTGGCGGTGCCCGCGCCGGTCTGCTCGGTGGTCTGCTGGCTGCGCACCGTGGCGTTCGCCTGCGCGCCCTGGTTCGGCTTGAATTCTTCCGACGTC
>CALMQI010000219.1 GCA_937871935.1 uncultured Burkholderiales bacterium | reverse complement strand
GGGAGCCGGTCGCGTCCTCGTCCTGAGGTACGCCGCATTGACATCGCGCCCGCTGCGGGTCCACACGGATGCCGGCCCGGCGGACTGCGCCTAGGGTTGAGGTCGTCAACGAGCGAGCAGGTGGCGACGTGCCCGGCCGCAGCATCCGCATCGGCACCTTCGCGGGCATCCCGTTCGGGGTGCACCCGGCGTGGCTGTTCATCGTCGCGCTGGGCCTCACGCTGGTGTTCGGCGTGATGGACATGATCAACCTCGCCCACGGGTCGCTCTACATGGTGGGCGCGTTCGTCGCGGCCTGGCTGGTGGCGCTGACCGGCTCGTTCGTGCTCGGTGTGCTGGGCGCGATCGGCCTCACCGCGTTGTTCGGCATGCTGCTGGAGGTAACGCTGCTGCGTACGCTGTACGCGCGCGACCACCTGTCGCAGGTGCTGGCGACGTTTGCGCTGATCCTGATCCTCAACGACGGCGTGAAGATGGTGTTCGGCAACGATCTGCCGCTGTCGGCGCCCGACGCGCTGGCCGGCCCGGTGGAGCTGCTGCCGGGCCTGAGCTACCCGGCCTACCGGCTGCTGATCCTCGGCGTCGGGCTCGCGCTGGCCGCGGCGATGTATCTGCTGGTGGCGAAGACGCGGCTCGGCGCGCTGGTGCGCGCAGGTGCCTCCAACCGTGTGATGACCGAGGCGATGGGCGTGCCGGTGCGGCGGCTCTTCACCGCGGTGTTCGGCATCGGCGCCGGGCTGTGCGCAGTGGCCGGCGCGCTGCTCGGGCCGTTGCTGGCGGTGCAAGTCGGCATGGGCGAGAACATCCTGATCCTCGCCTTCGTGGTCATCGTCATTGGCGGCATCGGCTCGATCCGCGGTGCGCTGGTCGGTGCGATTCTCGTCGGCTGCATCGACACGCTCGGCCGCACGCTGCTGCAACAGCTTTTCCGCGAGTTCCTGCCGCCGCAGTGGGCCAGCGCCGCCGGTCCGGCGATCGCCTCGATCGCGGTCTACCTGTTCATGGCCGTGGTGCTGGCGCTCAAGCCCCAGGGCCTCTTCCCATCGCGCGCCTGAGCCGATGCGACCGCGCACTGTCACCGTCGTGGCCGTCGTGCTGGCGGCGCTGGCTCTCCCGCCCCTGTTGCAGGCGATCGGCGCACCGTTTTACATCAGCATGGCCGGGCGCATCGTGGTCTACGCCATCGCCGCGACCAGTCTGAACCTGGTGCTCGGCTATGGCGGCATGGTGTCGTTCGGCCATGCGGCCTTCGTCGGACTGGGCGCCTACGTGACCGGCGTGATGATCAGCGAAGGGTTGCTGAACGGCGCCGCGCACCTCGGCGCGACACTGCTGATCACGGGACTCGCAGCGGCGTTGATCGGCGTGATCTCGCTGCGCACGCGCGGCGTGTACTTCATCATGATCACGCTGGCGTTCGCGCAGATGCTGTTCTATCTGGCCAACTCGATCAAGGGCTATGGCGGCGACGAAGGCCTGAACATCCGGCAACGCTCGCTGATCGGCTTCGGTCTCGATCTGAAGGACCCGACCACGTTCTACTACGTCGCACTGGCCGTGCTCGGCGCGAGCCTCGTCGCGCTCGCCCGCTTCGTGCCGTCGCGCCTGGGCCGGGCGGTGATCGCGATCCGCGACGACGACCAGCGTGCCGAGGCGCTGGGCTTGCCGACGCTGCAGCTGCGGCTGGTGATCTTCGTCGTCGCCGGCATGCTGGGCGGCGTGGCCGGCGCACTGGCCGTCAACCAGCAGGGCTACGTGAGCCCCAATCTGCTGCACTGGACGCAGTCGGGCACGCTGATGGTGATGGTGATCCTCGGCGGCGTGGCCACGCTGTGGGGTGGCGTGCTCGGCGCCGCCGCGCTGCTGCTGCTGCAGGAGGGCCTGTCGAACACCACGCAGCATTGGGAGTTCTGGACCGGCTGGGTGCTGCTGGCCGTGGTGCTGTTCGCGCGCAACGGGCTGGTCGGATTGGCCGCGCGCCTGCGCGGCCGCACGCGATGAGCGCGCCGCCGCTGCTCGACGTGCGGCAACTGAGCAAACGCTTCGGCGGCGTGGTCGCCACCGATCGGATCGATCTGCAGGTGCGGGCCGGCGAGGTGCACGCGCTGATCGGGCCCAACGGCGCCGGCAAGACCTCGCTGGTGTCGCAGCTGGGCGGCCAACTGGCGCCGGACGCCGGACACATCGTCCTGGCCGGCGAGGACATCACGCGCCTGAGCGCGCACCAGCGTGCGCGTCGCGGCCTGGCGCGTTCGTTCCAGATCACGCGGCTGTTTCGCAGCTTCACGGTGCTGGAGCATCTGGCGCTGGCGCTGCAGGCCGCCGACGGCTCGAGCCTGCGTGCCTGGCGCGCAGTAGCAGCCGAGCGCGAGCTGTTCGAGCGCGCCCGCGCGCTGCTGCCGACGCTGGGTCTCGAAGACCAGGCCGACGCCGCGACCGACCGGCTGTCGCACGGCCAACGCCGGGCGCTCGAGGTCGGCATGGCGGTGGCGACGCGGCCGCGCCTGGTGCTGCTCGACGAGCCGATGGCCGGCATGGGGCCGGACGAATCGCTGCGCATGGAGCAGATGATTCAGCGGCTGCGCGAGCAGACGACGCTGCTGCTGATCGAGCACGACGTCGACGCGGTGTTCCGGCTGGCCGACCGGGTGTCGGTGCTGGTCAGTGGCCAGATCATCGCCAGCGGCACGCCCGACGTGGTGCGGCGCGACGCGCAAGTGATCGGCGCCTATCTGGGGCAGGAGTGAACGCGCCCGCGCCGCCCCCGCTGCTCGACGTGCAGGACCTGCACACCGCCTACGGCAGTGCGCGTGTGCTGCACGGCATTCACCTGCAGGTGGCGCCAGGCGAGGCGGTCGGCCTGCTCGGCCGCAACGGCATGGGCAAGACCACGCTGGTGCACGCCATCCTCGGCATCGTGCCGTCGCAGTCGGGCGCGATCCGCTTCGACGGCGAGGCGATGCTCGGCCAGCCGTCGTACCGCATCGCACGCCGCGGCGTCGCGCTGGTGCCCGAAGGGCGGCAGGTCTATCCCAACCTGAGCGTGCTCGAACATCTGAGCGCCTTCACCCGCCCCGGCGCCGGCGGCGCCACCGACTGGCACGCCACGCGTGTGTTCGGGCTGTTCCCGCGGCTGGCCGAGCGCCGCGGCCACATGGGCAACCAGCTGTCGGGCGGCGAGCAGCAGATGCTCGCGATCGGCCGCGCGCTGGTGACCAACCCACGGCTGCTGATCCTCGACGAGGCCACCGAGGGCCTGGCGCCGCTGATCCGCGAGGAGATCTGGCGCGCACTGGCCGCACTGCGTCAGGCCGGCCAGGCGATCCTGGTGATCGACAAGTACGTGCAGCGCCTGATCCACCTGGCCGACCGCCACGTGATCATCGAGAAGGGGCGCGTGGCCTGGAGCGGCAGCTCCGAGGCGCTCGACGCCGACCGCGCGCTGTGGCACCGTTACCTCGGCGTCTGAGCCATCATCATCGACTCATTGGAGACTCACCCCATGCGACTCAAGGACAAATGCGCCATCGTCACCGGCGGCGGTTCGGGCTTCGGCGAAGGCATCGTGCGCAAGTTCGTCGCCGAGGGCGCGCGGGTGCTGGTGGCCGATCGTGACGAGGCCGCGGCCCGGCGTGTGGCCGAGGCCACCGGCTCAGCCTGGATCCGCACCGATGTGGCCGTGGCGGCCGACGTGCACGCGATGGCCGAGGCGGCGGTGCAGCGGCTGGGCGGCATTCACATCCTGATCAACAACGCCGGCGTCACCCACCTGCCGCAACCGCTCGAGCAGGTGAGCGAAGCCGACTTCGACCGCATCGTGGCGGTCAACATGAAGGCGATCTACCTGGCGATGCGCGAGGTGGTGCCGCGCTTGCAGGCCAATGCCCCGGGCGTCAAGGGCATCCGCGGCGTGGTGCTGAACATGGCGTCCACCGCCGGCGTGAGCCCGCGGCCGCGACTGAGTTGGTACAACGCCAGCAAGGGCTGGGTCATCACGGCAACCCGGGCCAACGCGGTGGAGTTGGCGCCGTTCGGCATCCGCGTGGTGGCGCTCAACCCGGTGGCCGGTGAGACGCCGCTGCTGAAGTCGTTCATGGGCGAGGACACGCCGGAGATGCGGGCGAAGTTCCTCAGCACGATTCCGCTCGGACGCTTCTCGACGCCCGAAGACCTCGGCAACGCCGCCTGCTACCTGTGCAGCGACGAGGCGTCGATGATCACCGGGGTGGCGATGGAGGTCGACGGCGGCCGCTGCATCTGACGCCGCTTCAGCCTTGCGCTTCGTGGCGGTCGGCCGCCGCGTAGAGGTCGGCGGCGAAGCCCGGGTCCGCCTGGCGGATGCTCAGCGCGTAGGTTCGCAGCGACTCGGCCTCCTCGGCACGGCTGCGTGGCGCCAGCAGGCGCCCGCTGAAGAAGCGCTGCCACGCGTCGGCCAGCGCCACGGCGGCCTGCGCCGCCCAGACCGCCCCGCGCGGGATCGTGATCGGGGCCGGACGGACTGTGGTGACGGTTGTCATGGTGAAACTCCGAATCGATCGGTCTGTCTGGACCGTGGTGCGAAGGTTAGGGTAAACACGTAGTTAACACAACTGAAGATTGCTCATTCAGGATATAAACAGGGTGCATGTTGAATCCCCGCGCCGGTGCCAACTTCCGCTCACTCGATCTCAACCTGCTGCGTGTCTTCGACACCGTGATGGCCGAGGGCAGCCTGACGCGGGCCGCCGCGGTGCTGGCGATGACGCAACCGGCGGCCAGCCATGCGCTGAAGCGCCTGCATCAGGCGCTCGGCGAGGTGCTCTTCACGCGCACGGCCAGCGGCATGAAGCCGACGCTGCGCGCGCAGGCCTTGTGGCCACAAGTGCGCGCCGCGCTGTCGACGCTGCAGCGCTCGCTGTCGCCCGACGCCTTCGAGCCGAAGCGCGATGCCGTCAACTTCCGCCTCGCGATGGCCGATGCCACGGCCGCGCTGCTGATGCCGGCCACCGTGCGGGCGGTCGAAGCCTCGGCCGCGCTGGCCGATCTGCGGGTGATGCCGCTGCTGACGCGCGACCCGCGGCAACTGCTCGAACGCGGCGACGCCGACCTCGCTGTCGGCCACTTCCCCGACCTGCTGGCGGCGCTGGTGACGCAGGGCGACGAGGCAACGCTGCACCACGCGCGCCTGTACGACACGCGTTATGTCTGCGTCATGCGGCGCGGCCACCCGCTGGCACGGCGCCGGCTGACGCTCGACGCCTTCTGCGAGGCACATCACCTGCTGGTCAGCTTTTCCGGTCGGCCGCAGGGCCTGGTCGACCGCGCGCTGGCCGACATCGGACGGCGCCGGCGCATCGTGCTGACGGTGAACCAGTTCTTCACCGCCGGCCGCGTGGTGCGCGAGTCGAACCTGCTGACCGTGCTGCCGCAGATGTTCGTGGAGGCCACCGGCACGCAGATCGACCTGGTCACGCGCGAACTGCCGTTCGACCCCGGTGGCGTACACGTCGAGATGCTGTGGCACCTGCGCCGTGACAACGACGCGGCGCACCGCTGGTTGCGCGGCGTGATCGCCGCCGCCGCGGCGCAGCCAGCGCCTTGAGCGGTCTCAGGCCATCACGGCGGCCATCGCCTGCGCGGTGCGCTCGACATTGCCTGCGTTGAGACCGGCCACGCACATGCGGCCCGACCGGATCAGGTACACCGCATGCTCCTCGCGCAGCCGGTCCACCTGCGCCGCCGACAGGCCGGTGTAGCTGAACATGCCGCGCTGCGTCAGCAGGTAGCCGAAGTCGCGGCCCGGCACACGTGCGCTGATCACCGTGTGCAGCGCCTTGCGCATGGTGAGGATGCGCTCGCGCATCTGGCCCACCTCGCGCTCCCACATCGCGCGCAGTGCCGGCTCGCCGAGCACCAGCGCCATGATGCCGGCGCTGTGGATCGCCGGGCTCGAGTAGATGCGGCGCACGGTGAGCTTGAGCTGCCCGAGCACGAGTTCGGCCTCGCGCGCCGTCGGGCACACCACCGACAGCGCGCCGCAACGCTCGCCGTACACGCTCATGCTCTTGGAGAACGAGTTGGCCACGATGAAGGCCATGGCGGTGGCCGCCATCGCCCGCACCGCATAGGCATCGGCGTCGAGCCCGTCGCCGAAGCCCTGGTAGGCGAGGTCGAGATAGGGAATCAGCTCGCGGCGCTTCAGCACCGGGATCAGGCGGTCCCACTGGGCCGGCGTGAGATCGACACCGGTCGGGTTGTGGCAACAGGCATGCAGCAGCACCACCGTGCGCGCCGGCAGCCGCTCGATCGCCTCGAGCATCGCCTCGAAGCGCACGCCGCCGGTGGCCGCGTCGTAGTACGGATAGGTCTTCACCGTGAAGCCGCTGCCCTCGAACATCGAGCGGTGGTTGTCCCAGCTCGGATCGCTGATCCACACCTCGCTGGCCGGAAACCAGCGCTTCAGGAAGTCGGCGCCGACCTTCAGGCCGCCGCTGGAGCCGACCGACTGGATGGTGGCCACGCGCCCCGATGTGATCGCCTCGTGTTGCGCGCCGAACAGCAGCGCCTGCACCGCGCGGCGCGCATCGGCGGCGCCTTCCATCGGCAGGTAGGGCTTCGGCCCGCCGGCCGCCAGCAAACGCGTCTCGGCCTCGCGCACGCTCGCCAGCACCGGCAGCCGGCCGGCTTCGTCGAAGTAGATGCCGATCGACAGGTTCACCTTGTGCGGGCGCTTGTCGGCATTGAAGGCATCGACCAGCGCGAAGATCGGATCGCCCGCGTAGGGCTCGACATGCTCGAACATCGTTGGCTCTCCAGGGTGGCGCGACGATTATCGTGTCGCGAGCGGCGGTCCACCCACGCCGAGCCACTGCAACCAGCGCCCGTGCGGATGGGCGCGCGCCAGGCAATGATCGCCGTCACCGTCGACCAGCCACCAGATCGAGCCACGGGCGAGTTCGTCGTCGGCAAGATCGGCAATGCCGCGCGGCGGGAGCGGCACCGGCACATCGCCGATCAGCAGGCCCGGCCCTTCGGCCGACAGCCACAGCAATGCGCGCTCGCGGGCCAGCGACTTCATCGTCGCGATGTGGCGCACGAGCGCCGGCCGCTCGAAGTACATCAATACGAAGCTGCTGAACACCACCGGCAGCACGCCGGACGGCAGACTGTCGAGCCAGGGTTCGATCGCGGCCGCGCAGTCGGCGTGCTGCACGACCGGCCAGCACGCGCGGCGCGCGATCGCCACTGCGGACGACAGGCGCTCGGCGCGCTCCCGGTCGCCCGGCCACAGGCAGGCGTGCAGCCACGCGCGCTGTTCGTCGTCCGCCACGTCCACCGGCGCCGGGTCGATGCCCAGTCGCTGCACGATGCGCGGCGGGAGCACCTCGCGGGGCAACGCAGCGCCACCGACCAGGCGGCAGGTGAGGCGCGGCGCCGTCGGCAATGCCCAGGCGCCGAGCCTGTCGTCGCCGTAGTCGTAGCGGTATTGATCGACGCCGAGATTGAGGCCCGCACTGCAGCCGAAATCGAGCAACGCCAGTTCGCCGCAGCCATGCCGCGCGGCCGCCGCGATCAAGGCCGGCCACAGCACCGCACAGCGGCCGATCTCGTTGGTCTGCGTCGAACGCGCCGCCACCAGCGACACCAGGACGTCGTGCTCGTCGCGCAGCGCAGCATCCAGCGCATCGGCCAGTGCAGCATCTGGCCCGCGCGCGCCGCCGGCGCTGGCGTAGTACGGTCGCAGTGCCGACGCGCCGCCCGCAAGCACGCGCGCATGCAGCGCCGCCAGCAGCAGGTTGGGCTTGCGCTGCGACGGCTCGGCCCCTTGCAGCAACTCGAGCGCCTGCGGCCGGTCGGCCAGCAGGCGGCAAAGCGCTACGTAGAGCGCATCCTCGGTGCAATCATGCTCGGCAAAGTGGACGAAGCGCCGTGCCAGCGTCTGCAGCATGGCGCCGGCCGCCGCTCAGGCCGCTAGCGCGGCCTCGATGTCCTTGGCCAGCCTGGCCGGCTCGTCCTGCAGCGCATAGCTGAACTGCAGCGTGAAGCCGCACTGGCTGGCGGTGTTGGCGATCAGCAGCACCTTGCCCTTGTGCTGGCTCAGGCGCACGCGCTTGCCATCGATGCCCTGGGCGTCGAATCCCCGCACGTCGGCCTGTGACATGACGACCCCCCGAACCGCGCTGCGCCGCGGCGTGATGTTATCCCGGGCGATCGACCACATGGAGGATTGACGCTCCAGCGCCGCGGGCCGACCATCAGTGTGCTGCGCTTCGTCTGACTGCTCGCTCCCCTCCTCTCGCCATGCCCGCCCCCCACGCCGTCTGCCTGATCGGCTTCAGCGACTTCGAACGCCAGGCGCTGTCGGCGCACTTCCGCCTGGCCGCGCATCGCACGCCGGGCTACCTGCTGGTCGACTCGATCGACAGCGCCCGCTTCCTGGTCGTCGACGGCGACGCGAGCGCGGCCAGCGAGCGGGTGGCGCGCGAACGTCGCATCGGCAGCAGCATCTTCATCGGCAGCCGCGTGCCCGACGGCGCGCTGGCCCGGTTGCCACGACCGATCGATGCGCTGCACCTGCTGCGCGAACTCGACACGGCGCTGTTGCTGAATCTCGAGCGACCGCTGGCTGCACCGGCCGCGCCGGCGCACGCCGCCGCGTCGCGATCCGCCGGCCCGCCCACCGAGCCGGCCGCGTTGTACGAACCGTCTCAGCTGTCGGCACTGGCCGACCTGTTTCCCGACCGGCAGGAGGCCGCGGCCACGGCGTCGACCGAAGGCCCCGAGGTGCTGGCAGCGCTGCTGGTCGACGACAGCGACATCGCGCTGCGTTTCCTCGAGCTGAAGCTGGGCGAGCTGGGCGTGCGCACGCACGCGGTGCGCGACAGCAGCGCTGCACTCGACCAGTTGGCGCGTCACTCGTATGCACTGGTGTGCCTCGACGTCGAGCTCGGCGACGAGAGCCCGCTCGACGGCCTGACGCTGTGCCAGCACATCAAGCGCATGCCCGGCACGCCGCCGGTGGTGGCCATCGTCTCGGCGCATGCCGGCGCGACCGACCGCGTGCGCGGCAGCCTGGCCGGCTGCGACGCCTATCTGGCCAAACCGCTGGCGGCGGCCGATCTGGCCAGCTTGGTGGCGCGCCTGAAGAAGAGCGCGCCGGCCGCGCGCCGACGCGCGCGCTAGGCGTTCACGGGCCGAAGATCGGAAGAGCACACGTCTGAACTCCAGTCACGCTAGGCTCTCACGGTTCGACCGGCGCGCCCGCCGGTCGCGCCTCGGCGAGTGCCGCGATCAACCCCGCCGCCAGGATCAGCGCGCCGCCGCAGGCCACGCGCGGCGTCAGCTGCCCGGCGCCGAGCGCGATCGCCGACACGCTGGCGAACAGCACCTCGCTGATCATCACGACGGCGGTGGTGCCGGCGCGCAGCCGCGCGGCGCCGAACTGCAGCGCCAGGTTCGATCCGATGAACCACAGCGCGAGCGCGACCGTGCCCGGCAACCACGCCGATGCCCAGGGCCCGGCGGCTGCCGCCTGCCCGGGTGGCGCGATGGCCAGCGCCAGCGCCAGGGTGGCGGCCACCGCGGCGCCGCCGGCAAACATGGCCCAGGCGCGCGCGACGCCGCTGCGGTGCGCCTGCTGGCGCAGCATCACGTTGTTCAGCGCGAAGCTGAAGCCGCCGAGCACGCCCAGCCCATCAGCCAGTTGCCGCGGCAGCGGCCAGCGGCCGGCCTCGTCGGGCCACAGCACGGTGAGCGCACCGGCCAGCGCCAGCGCCACACAGCCGATGGCGCGCAGGCCGAACGCCTCGCCCAGCAGCCAGCGCGCGAGCAGCAGGGCCCACAGCGGCATCAGATAGAACAGCAGCACCACACGCACCACGTCGCCGACCGTGACACCCCAGTTGAACGCGGCATTGGTGCAACCCGAGGCCAGCACCAGCACCCACAGGCTCGGCGTGCGGACGACCTCGACCACCGCGGCCGGCCGCCAGGCTGCGAGCGCCAGCGCGGCGATGGCATACGAGAACGCGGTGGCCCACAGCGGATGCAGGCCGCGAGCCTGCAGTTCGCGAAACGGCCACCACGACACGCCCCAGGTGAAGGCGTTGAATACCAGGGCCAGCACGGCCCAGCCGGCCAGGTGCGAAGGCGGCGGGGAGACAGCCGTCGCAGGCATCGGAGGCTACTGCCCTCGCCGGTGCCGAAGGGCGCTCAGTGAGGGTCCGACCGCGCGATCGCGAGCAGCCGGTTGACCTCGTCGCGATGGGTCACGCAGTTGCCCTGGTGCCAGCGACGGATCCACCACATCGTGCCGGCCACCACGACGCCGAAGATCGCGATCGCGCCGAACGCCGACAGGCCGAACTTGGTCATGCCGGTGTAGAACGCGCCGAGCCCGAGGATCGCGGCCTGCTCGTTGAAGTTCTGCACCGCGATCGAGCGGCCGGCGCCCATCAGGTTGTGCCCGCGGTGCTGCAGCAGCGCGTTCATCGGCACCACCAGGAAGCCGCCGATGGCGCCGAGCACGATGAGGAACGGCGCGGCGATCCACGCATCGCGGATGAAGTTGAGCCCGATCACCAGCAACCCCATCGCGATGCCCAGCGGAATCACCGAGGTCGCGCGATCGAGTCGCATCAGCCACGAGGCGAGCACTGCGCCGACCGCGGTGCCGATCGCCACCACGCCCACCAGCGACGACGCCTGCGTGGTGCCGTAGCCGAGCGCCGCCGCGGCCCAGGCGAACACGATCACGCGCAGGTTGCCCGACACGCCCCAGAACAGCGTGGTGGTGGCCAGCGAGATCTGGCCCAGCTTGTCGGCCCACAGTCGCGCGTTGCACTGGCTGAAGTCGCGCACCAGTTCGCCGACGTTGGAGCTCAGCGGTTGCAGCACCGCGTCCGTGCGTGGGATGAACAGATTGAAGATCGCCGCCACGACGTACAAGAACACGATCGCGCTGATGGCGGCTTCGGGCGGCGTGTCGACGGTGGTGCCGATTCCCGGCAGGTCGAAGCCGAGCAGCCACGGTGCGATGCGGGGCCCGACCAGCTGGCCGCCGAGCAGCACACCCAGAATGATCGACGCAATCGTCAGGCCCTCGATCCAGCCGTTGGCCTTGACCAGTTGCGACGGCGGCAGCAGTTCGGTGAGGATGCCGTACTTGGCGGGCGAATAGGCGGCCGCGCCGAGCCCGACCACGGCATACGCCATCAACGGGTGGCCGCCGAACAGCATCAACAGGCAGCCCACGACCTTGATGGTGTTCGAGACGAACATCACCTTGCCCTTCGGGATCGCATCGGCGAAGGCGCCGACCAGCGGCGCCAGGATCACGTAGAACAGCGCGAACATCGGCGTCAACGCCGGCACCTGCCAGGCCGGCGCTTGCGAGGTCTTCAACAATTCGATGGCGCCGACCAGCAACGCGTTATCAGCCAGCGAGCTGAAGAACTGCGCCGACATGATGGTGTAGAAGCCTCTTTTCATTCGCTTCGCGTGCGGCGCTCCGGCGCAGCCGGCAGCTCGTGCGGCGCCGGACAAATGCGGGGCGTTATAGCATGCGCATGTCGTGCAAACGGCCTGCCCAGGTCGGACCGAACCGACCCCCGGGGATTCCCCTGCCCCTCGAATCAAGGAAGCATGCCGCACCATGCCGCGCCCGATCGAAGCCCTGATCCACCGCGATGCGCTGTCGCACAACTTGGCCCGCGCGCGCGCCGCTGCCGGCGGTGCGCGTGTGTTCGCGGTGGTCAAGGCCAATGCCTACGGTCACGGCATCGAGCGGGTGTACGAGGCCCTGCGCGGCGCCGACGGCTTTGCGCTGCTCGACCTCGCGGAAGCCTCAACGCTGCGCGCACTCGGCTGGCGTGGCCCGGTGCTGCTGCTCGAAGGCACGTTCGATGCGCGCGATCTCGAAACCTGTTCGCGCCTGAACCTGTGGCACACCGTGCACCACGACGCGCAGATTGACTGGCTCAGCCGCCACAAGACGCAGCAGCCACATCGGGTGTTCCTCAAGCTGAACAGCGGCATGAACCGGCTCGGCTTCGCGCCGTTGTCGTTCCGCAGCGCATGGGCGCGGCTCGAGGCGCTGCCGCAGGTCGACGAGATCACGCTGATGTCGCACTTCGCCGATGCCGACGGCGAACGCGGCGTGGCGGCGCAGCTGGCGGTGTTCGAGCAGGCCGCTGCCGACCTGCCCGGCGAGCGCACGCTGGCCAACAGCGCCGCGCTGCTGCGCCACGCCGGCACGACCGCGGCCGACTGGGTGCGACCGGGCATCATGGTCTACGGCAGTGCGCCCGACCATCCCGAGTACGACGCGACGCACTGGGGCCTGCAGCCGGCGATGACGCTGCGCGCACGGCTGATCGCAGTGCAGACACTCGCCGCCGGCGCGGCGGTCGGCTACGGCGGCCAGTTCGTCGCGCCGCAGGCGCTGCGCATCGGCGTCGTCGCCTGCGGCTATGCCGACGGCTACCCGCGGCTCGCGCCGACCGGCACGCCGGTGCTGGTGGACGGCGTGCGCACACGCACCGTGGGTCGCGTGTCGATGGACATGATCGCCGTCGACCTGACGCCGGTGCCGCAGGCTGAAGCGGGCAGCGAAGTCACGCTGTGGGGCCGTGGCCCGCGCGACAGCCTGCTGCCGATCGACGAGGTCGCGCACGCGGCCGGCACGGTCGGCTACGAGCTGATGTGCGCGCTGGCCTCTCGCGTGCCGGTCCACCTCGACTGACGACAGCTACCGCCATGCCGCGCATCGCCTACACGCTCGACGAGCGCGAACTGCAGTTCGACGCGGTGCGCGCCCAGGGCGCCGGCGGGCAGAACGTGAACAAGGTGTCCAACGCCGTCGTGCTGCGCTTCGATGTCGTCGCCTCCACCCTGCCCGAGCCGCTGAAGGTGCGGCTGCTGGCGCGCAGCGACCAGCGCATCGGCGGGGACGGCGTGGTGACCATCAAGGCGCAGGAGCACCGCAGCCAGCCGCGCAACCGCGACGCCGCGATCAAGCGCCTGCGCGAGCTGCTCGACGCGGCCGCCACCATCCCACGCCGGCGCATCGCCACCGCGCCGACACGTGCGTCGCGCGAGCGCCGGCTCGAATCAAAGACGAAAAAAGGTGCCATCAAGGCCGGCCGCGGCCGCGTGCACGACGGCTAGTGCTGTGCGGCCGCCGGCACCGGACGCGTCGCAACGTAGACGCTGCCCACACACAGCGCGATGCCGACGAAGGACAGCCCCGTCGGCCGCCAGCCCTCGAGCGCGGCCGAGACTGCGAGCGCGATCGGCGGGATCATCACGCCGGTCATCGCGGCGCGCGCCGCCCCGACGCCTTGCGCGAGCTTGAAGTACAGCAGGAACGCGACCACCGTGCCGCACAGCGCCAGGTAGAGCAACGAGATCCACCAGGCGACGCCGGCGCCGGGCCCAAGCGCGTGGCCCTGCAGCGCCGCGACGCCCAGCAGCGCCAGCGCGGCATAACCCATGCACCAGGCCAGCACCGGCACCAGCGGCAGGCCGCGCCGCGACAGCGTCAGCGTCATCGTGTTGCCCAGGCACGCACAAACCACCGCGCCGAGCCCGACGGCCAGGCCCAGCCCGGCCTGCGGCCGCGCGCCCGCGGCCACCACCTCGGGCCAGAAGATCAGCACCACGCCGGCGACACCGGCGCCGGCCGCGGCGAGGAAGCGCCGCGTCACCGGCTGCCCGAAGCGCCACCAGCCGAGCAGCGAATTGCCGAACACCATCAGCGAGAACAGCACCGCCACCAGGCCGCTCGGAACGTGCCGCTCGGACTCGTAGACGCCCCAGTAGTTGATGCCGTACTGCACCACGCCGGTCAGCGCCAGCGGCCCATGCCAGCGCGGCGCGAGGCGCCAGGCCTCGCCGCGCGCTGCGGCCAGGGCGAACAGCAGCAGCGACGCGAGCGCGAAGCGCCAGGCCACCGACACGATGGCGGGCACGCCACCGTCGAGCTGGTACAGGATGACGTGCCAGGTGGAGGCCCAGATCAGCGTGGGGATCCAGAACAGCACGCGCGGTGATTCGAACAGACGCACGGACTGTGCCCTCGGATGCCTCGTCGCGAAGACGCGCACTGTACGTGAGCGCAGCCCGAGGCCAGGCCCTGCCCCCACAATGCCGACATGGCCCGCGACAAGACCGTCTACACCTGCAGCGCCTGCGGCGGCACGAATGCGAAGTGGCTGGGCAAGTGCCCGCATTGCGGTGAGTGGAACACGCTGGAGGAGAGCGTCGCCGAACCCGCAGCGGGCAGCGGCACGCGCAACCGCTTCCAGGTGATCGCGCGCGCGTTGCCGGTGGCCACGCTATCGGAGATCGAGGCCGCCGAGGTCGAGCGCCAGCCGACCGGCCTGCCCGAGCTCGACCGCGCGCTCGGCGGCGGCATCGTCGAGGGCGGTGTCACGCTGATCGGCGGCGACCCGGGCATCGGCAAGAGCACACTGCTGCTGCAGGCGGCAGAGCGGCTGGCGCAGCACATCAAGGTGCTCTACGTCACCGGCGAGGAGTCGGGCGCGCAGGTGGCGCTGCGCGCACGGCGGCTCGGCCTGGGCCATGCGCCGGTGCGCGTGCTGGCCGAGATCCAGCTCGAGCGCATCCTGGCCGCCATCGAGACCGAGCAACCGAAGTTCTGCGTCATCGATTCGATCCAGACGCTGTTCTCCGACCAGCTCACCTCGGCGCCGGGTTCGGTGGCGCAGGTGCGCGAGTGCGCGGCGCAGCTCACGCGCGCGGCCAAGGCCAGCGGCACGGCGATCGTGCTGGTCGGCCACGTCACCAAGGAGGGCGCGCTCGCCGGCCCGCGCGTGCTCGAGCACATCGTCGACACGGTGCTGTACTTCGAGGGCGACACGCATTCGAGCTTCCGGCTCGTGCGCGCGATCAAGAACCGCTTCGGCGCGATCAACGAGATCGGCGTCTTCGCGATGACCGAGCGCGGCCTCAAGGGCGTGAGCAACCCGAGCGCGATCTTCCTGTCGACACACGGCGCGCCGGTGCCGGGCACCTGCGTACTGGTCACGCTCGAGGGCACGCGGCCGCTGCTGGTGGAGATCCAGGCGCTGGTCGACTCCGGCGGCGTGTCGCCGCGGCGGCTGTCGGTGGGGCTCGACCGTGATCGCCTGGCGATGCTGCTGGCGGTGCTGCACCGCCATGCCGGCGTCGCCTGCATGGACCAGGACGTGTTCGTCAACGCGGTCGGCGGCGTGCGCATCAGCGAGCCGGCGGCCGACCTGGCGGTGCTGCTGGCGATCCAGAGTTCGCTGCGCGGCAAACCGCTGCCGCGCGGCTTTCTCGCCTTCGGCGAAGTCGGTCTCGCCGGCGAGGTGCGACCCGCCCCGCGTGGCCAGGACCGGCTGCGCGAGGCGGCCAAGCTCGGCTTCGCGGTGGCGGTGGTGCCCAAGGCCAATGCCCCGAAGGCCGCCGACGCGCGCGCCTTCGAGGGCCTGACGATCCACCCCGTCGAGCGCATCGAGCAGGCGATCGAGGTGGTGCGCGGCCTGTAGAAACCCGGGCCCCCGCGCGGCCGGCCGACGCGCTATGCTTCGCGCCCGCCGCCTGCGAGTGGAGCCTCGTTTTCCGCATGTCGCGCTTCGCCCCCCGACCCGAGCCACCGTACTACGCGGTGATCTTCACCGCCCAGCGCACCGAGGGCGACCACGACTACGGGGCCACGGCCGACCGCATGGCCGAGCTGGCCGCGCAGCAGCCGGGTTACCTGGGCATCGAGAGCACGCGCGACGCCAGCGGGCTCGGCATCACGGTGTCCTACTGGCGCACGCTGGCCGACATCACGGCCTGGCGCCGCCAGATCGAACACACCGGCGCGCGTCAACGCGGCCGCGCGCAGTGGTACTCGCACTACGAGTTGCGCATCGCCAAGGTCGAGCGTGCCTACGGCTGGGACCACACGGACGGCAGCCAGCCCGGCGACGGCGGCGACCACACCATCGAGGTGGCCGACGCCGTCTTCAACCTTGAAATGGCCTGCGCCACGCATGGCGCGGTGCGCCTCATCGACCAACCACAGTTGCGCGGACACTTGCCTGCCGACACCCGCGATCAGGAGAAGCCGTTCTCGCTGTCGACCGACGTGCGCCCGGCGGATTTCCCGCACATGTCCAAGCTCATCAAAGAGCCCGTGCGCCTGACCGCGGAGCCCGATCGGCTTGTCGTGCTTGCCCGCCCCGACGCCACCGGATGGGCGATGGCCATCGAACTTGATCGCGGAAATGAAAGCGTATTTGCCCGCCGTTTGAAGGGCAAGGCTTCGATAGTGCGCAAGCAGATCGCCTATTTCAGCGCCTGGCGCGCTGGCCTGTTCGTTACGCAGTGGGGCGAGATGTGCCGTTCGCTGCGCATTGCCACCATCACCACGTCGGAGGCGCGCATCAAGAGCATGCTGGCGTGTCAGGCCGAGGTGACCAACGGCAGCGCCGGCGGACTGTTCGTCTATACGACACTCGACCGCATCAAGGCGCATGGCGCACTCAGCAACATCTGGATCACGAGCAAGAGCGATGGCGTCTCGCTCATTGATCGCGAGTGATGGAGATAGCCACTGCAGCCACCTCATTCGTTAGCTCAGTTTCGACCGCGGCGTCGCCGTCTC
>CALMQI010000218.1 GCA_937871935.1 uncultured Burkholderiales bacterium | reverse complement strand
CGTTGCAGGGGTCGCAGCGGCCCATCCAGCGCCGGTGCACCGCGCATCTCGTCGGTCCAGCGCACGGTGCCGTGGCGCACCGCCAGCTCGGTCTGCGCAAAGACCCAATCCGCAGCCGCGCTGTCGGGACCGCCGGACTGCGGTAGCGGCAAGCCCGCAATCCACAAGCGTCCGTCTGGCGTGCGCCGCACATCCAGCATCGGCCCTTCGACATACAACTGCTCAAATCCCAGTGCCAGCGCAGAGCGCGGCGACAGTGCCGCCAACACCTGGGCTGGTGAGGTGCCTGGCGGCACCAGCGCCTGCGCCATCGCCGTGCTGGCCGAGCAGGACGAGGTCCGGGTTCTCGGTGCGCAGCGTCTCGGCGAGCGCGTAGCCGGTGGCGGCGACGTCGGAGCCGGCAAGGGCCGGGTCGGTCAGGTGCACCGAGCGGTCGGCGCCCAGGGCGACGGCCTTGTGGAGCGCGCGGACGGCCGAGTCGGGGCCCATCGTCACGGCGACGATCTCCTCGATCGGCAGCGCGCCGCTCTCCTTCAGCTGCATCGCAGCCTCGATGGCGTGGGTGTCGTACGGATTCAGGGTCTTCTCGCCGCCGCGATCCATGCGCCCCGTAGACGGGTCGATGCGCTTCTGGACTGCGGCGTCCGGGACCTCTTTCACCAGGACGCAGATCTTCACTGGTCTCGAGCCTCCTCAGGCGGGACGGGCGACAGAGTGTAAACAGTTGACTGACGAGTCAATCGGGCGGCGCGACCACAGCGTCTCGCGCCCGGCGGGTACGGCGTGGGACAGGGCCTAGCGGCGTTGCCGCTCGGTCACGTTGTCCCGGATGAAGTCGATGATCGCGTCGGTCGGCGCGCCAGGCGTGAAGACCTCCGCGATCCCCTGAGCTTTCAGCTCGGGAATGTCGTCGGCGGGGATCGTCCCGCCGACCGTGATGAGCACGTCGTCGACATCCTGCTCACGGAGCAGCTCGACGATGCGCGGGACGAGCGTCATGTGGGCACCGGACAGGATCGACAGCCCGACGGCGTCGGCATCCTCCTGGATCACGGTCTCCACGATCTGCTCCGGCGTCTGATGCAGGCCGGTGTAGATGACCTCCATGCCGGCATCGCGCAGGCAGGCGGCGATGACGCGGCTGCCGCGGTCATGGCCGTCGAAGCCGATCTTGGTGACGATGACCTTGGGCGGGCGTTCAGGCTGCATGTTGTGCTTCTCTCAGGAGCCCCACGAATTTGCGTGCCAGGCCGCGCGGGGTCTCGCGGCCTTGCGGATCGAACCAGAAGCGCGCCCAGTTGAGCGCGCCAAGTAGCATCAATCGAAGCGCGTGCCGGTCGGTGCCTGCGGGCAGGGGCAGGGCGGCCACCAGCTCGCGGAACACCTGCTCGTAGCCGGCGCGCAGTGTGCGCAGGCGTTCGGCCACCGGCGGTACGTCCTCGGGCAGCACCCGGATCAGCACCTGCGCGTAGTCGCTGCTCTTGAGCACGGTCTGCAGGTGCGCCAGGCAGGCGCCTTCGAGCCGCACCCAGGGTTCGGCGTCCGGCTTCAGGGCTGCGTGCACGGCGCCCTCCAGCTCGCCGACGCCGGCTTCGTAGACGGCGACCAGCAGTTCTTCCTTCGACGCGAAGTGGTAGTAGACCGAGCCCGGCAGCATCTTCACGCCCAGCGCGATGTCGCGCATTGAGGTCGCGGCATAGCCGCGCTGCGCGAACAGGCTCGCGGCCACGTCCAGCAGGCCTTGCAGGCGGCTGTCGGAGCGGGGAGTGCGCAGCGGGCGGGAGGACATGATGTGGCGTGACTCGCGCGTCGAACGGCACCAGCGGGCCCAGCGCGCGCCGCGACATGCAGGCGCGCGGTTGGGAGAATAAATGAACAAGCGTTCGTTTGGTTAATGGTGTGACACAAGCGTAGGCCTGTCAACCCGGGGCGTTGCACAAAGAGCGCTGCGGCGGGCTGCTGCGGCGCAACGACATCGCGCAACGAAGGGCAGCCACTTGCGACGGAAGGGCACGGCGTCGTCGCGCATTGCAAGCCCCTGATGGCAGACTACAAAGTGCCCCGCCAGGTGCGGATCGTCGGCGACTTCCCGCTCACGTTGACCGACAAGATCCGGCGCGCCGAACTCGCGGCGCGTGTCGCCAAGGCGCCATGCTGCGACGCGACGGCGCGGCCGTTCACGGCCACGCGCTTGCTAGCATGCCGCGGCGACGCCTCGCCTGCATCCCACCATGCCCGCACCGACCATGAACTACGACACCATCCGCCTCGACCACGACAACGGCATCCTGTGGCTGACGCTGAACCGCCCGCAGATGCTGAATGCCTTCACGCTGCAGATGGCCGACGAACTGATCGACGCCTTCGGCCGCGCCAGCGACGACGATGCGGTGCGCGTCGTCATCGTCACCGGCGAGGGCAAGGGCTTCTGCGCCGGCATGGACCTGGGCAAGGAAGGCGCCAACCCTTTCGGCTTTGCCCACGACAAGGAGCCGACGCTGGCCGACATGGACATCTGCCACGCGGAGCCAGCCGCTGCCGACGGCGTGCGCGACTCCGGCGGTCGGGTCGCGCTGGCCATCATGGGCTGCAGGAAGCCGGTGATCGCGGCCGTCAACGGGCCGGCGGTCGGCATCGGTGCCACGATGCTGCTGTCGATGGACATCCGGCTGGCCTCGGACCAGGCGCGCTTCGGCTTCATCTTCGGGCGCGTGGGCATCGTGCCCGAGGCCTGCTCGAGCTGGCTGCTGCCGCGCATCGTCGGCGTGTCGCAGGCGCTGGAGTGGTTCTACCGTTCCGATGTGTTCGACGCGCAGGAGGCGCTGCGCGGCGGGCTGCTGCGCGCCGTGGTGCCGGCCGCCGAACTGCGCGCCGAGGCCGAGCGCATGGCGCGCGGCTTCATGGGCGGGCGCTCGGCGGTGTCGGCGGCGCTGACGCGCCAGATGGTCTACACCGGGCTGGGCACGGCCGACCGCGACCGCGTGCACAAGCTCGAATCGCTGGGTGTGTTCTATACCAGCCAGAAGGACGGCCAGGAGGGCGTGGCGGCCTTCCGCGAGCGGCGCGAGCCGAAGTTCACGTCGTCACCGTCGAAGGACATGCCGCCGTTCTATCCCTGGTGACCGTCGAGGAGCCATGCCGTGATCACCATCCACCACCACCCCGATTCCACCTTCGCGCGCCGCGTCGTCATGGCCTTGATCGAGAAGGACATTCCGCACGAAAAGGTGCTGGTCGACATGGCCGCGCGCGAGCATCGCAGCCCGGCGTACCGGGCGCTGAACCCGTACGGGCGGGTGCCGACGCTGGTGGATGGCGGCTTCGTCCTCTGCGAGTCGACCGCGATCCTCGACTACCTTGAGGCGTGCTTCCCGGCGCCCGCACTCGTGCCGGCCGACCCGCAGGGCCGCGCGCTGGTGGCCATGCACATGAAGCTGTGCGACCTGCAGATGGCGCGCCAGAGCGGCATCATCATCTTCCCCAAGCGCTTCCTGCCGCCGGCGCGCTGGAACAACGAAGCGATGGCGCTCGCCAAGGCCGAGATCGAGGCTCACCTGGCGATTCTGGAGACCCAGCTCGCGGGGCGCTCTTACCTGGTGGCCGATGCCTATTCGCTGGCCGACCTGTGCTACACGCCGTTCCTGCAGTTCCTAGGGCTGATGGAGATCACGCCGCCGCCGGCCGTGGCCGCGTGGGCGGCACGCCTGCTGGAGCGGCCGAGCGCGCGGCAGACGGCGCCGGCGCGCTGAAGAGGCTGAGACGACCTGCGCGCCGCCGCGCTTCAGACCCGCGCCGGCGCCAGCACGCCGGCCTGCGTCAGCCGCGCCAGGTCGGCGTCGCCCAGCCCGAGATGGCGCTTCAGTACCACGGCGTTGTGCTCGCCCAGCAGCGGCGCCGGTTTGCCGGTGTGGTGGGCAAAGCCGTGCGCGCGGATCGGCTGGCCGGCGATGGTGACCTCGCCCAGGATCGGGTCGGCCACTGTGCGCACCGTGCCCCGCCCCGCCAGTTGCGGGTGTTTGACGGCCTGCTCGACCGACAGCACCGGCGCGGCCGGCAGCCGAAAGCCCGCGCAGTGCGTCACCACAGCATCAACGCTGTCGAAGCCCGCCATCCAGGTCTCGATGATGACCACCAGCTCGGCCAGGTGGGCGACGCGGTCCTCGTTGGTCTTGAAGCGTGGGTCGGTCGCCAGTGCCGGCTGGCCCATGGCCTCGCACAGCTTGGGCCACATCGGGCCTGGGACCACCAGGTTCACGTAGCCGTCGCGCGCCTTGTAGTAGCCCACCGGCGCGTAGGCGGTCGATTGCGAGCCGCTGCGGTGCGGCTTGATGCTGCCGCCGCTGAGCGTGTGCATCTCGACGTTGGCCTCGTGGCTGCGGAACAGGAAGTCGAGCAGCGACACCTCCACGCGCGTGCCCTGGCCGCCGCGTTCACGGTGGTACAGCGCGGCGCAGACGGCGGCCAGCGCGCTCATGCCAGTGCCCAGGTCGCCGACCGCCACGCCGATCAGCGCCGGCGCGCCGTCGGCATCGCCGGCCATGCTGGCCACGCCCGAATAGGCCTGGCCGGTGAAGTCGAAGCCCGGCATCTTCGCCAGCGGCCCGTCCTGCCCCAAGGCCGACACCGAGGCCATCACCAGGCGCGGGTTCAGCGCGTGCACCGCGTCCCAGCCGAAGCCGAGTTTCTCGATCACGCCGGGCGAGAAGTTCTCGACCAGCACATCGGCGCGCTGCAGCAGGCGGTTCACCAGTGCCTTGCCTTCAGCGTGGCGCAGGTCCACGCACAGGCTTTCCTTGGCGGTGTTCTGCTGGATGAAGTAACCGCTGCGCCCGTCGCGCTGCAGCGGCAGGTAGCGGCCCGGGTCGCCCGTGGGTGCCGATTCGACCTTGATGACCTCGGCGCCGAGTTCGGCCATGGCCTGGCTGACCGATGGGCCGGCGAGAAACTGGGTGAAGTCGACGACGACGACACCGCTGAGCAAGTGTTTGGGCTGCATGAGGATTCCGAAGGTTCAGCCGAGGTGGCGGCCGAAGAAGCGCAGCGTGCGGTCCCAGGCCATCTGCGCCCAGGCGGCGTCGTACTGGCTGATGGGGATGCGGCCGCGCCCGACCGCCGTCTCGTTGGCGAAGGCGTGGTAGGCGAGGTAGCGGTGGCCGGTGTAGTCGAGCTTCGCGGCGCGGAACTTCTCTTCCAGCACATCGACCGTGGCGATCGCGAACGCGGCGTCCTGCGTCGCCCAGTGCCCCATCAGCGGCACCCGGATGTTGCCGGCCTCGAGGTGCTCGGGCGAGGGGAAGCCGTACCAGGCGACGCCGGCATCGACCTCGGGCACGTTGGCCAGCGCCATCAGGGTCAGCACGCCGCCCATGCAGAAGCCCGTCACGCCCACTTTCGGGCAGCGCGCCTTCAGGAATTGCACCGCGCCACGCACGTCCTGGGTGGCGGCTTCGCCGAACTTCAGGCTGCTCATCAGGTGGTGCGCCTCTTCGGCCTCGACCGTGGACTTGCCGCGCTACAGGTCGGGCACCAGCGCGACATACCCGGCCGCAGCCAGGCGGTCGGCGACACCGCGGATCTGATCGTTCAGGCCCCACCATTCCTGGATCACGACCACGCCCGGGCCGCTGCCGCCCTCGGGTTCGGCCAGGTAGGCGTTGACGGTCTGCCCATCGGGGCGGGGGTAGGAAATCATCGATGCCATGTGCAGTCTCCGTTGGACTTGGGGAGCGAAAAATGGTGGGGCCCGGCGCAAGGCCGGGTCATCCGGTCGCAGGCCGCGGCGAGCGCAGCAGGACCAGGCCGCACAACAGGGCCGGCGCGGCCACGGCCACGAAGGCCGTGCCATAGCTCAGGCCCGACTGCAGCATGAACGCGAACACCGGCGGCCCGGCCAGCACGCCACCGAAGGTCACGAACAGCGCCGCCGCGGTGGCCGCGCTGACGGCACCGACCGGCGCGCGCCGCGCCACCTCGGCCAGGTAGACGCCGTTCCAGCCGATGGCGCTGGCGCCAAACACGGCATACAGCAGCAGCAACAGCGGCGTGGGCCAGTGGCCGGCAAAGGCGGAGGCGATGGCGCAGGCGCCCATCGTGCAGCCCATCGCGCCCATCACCACGCGCGGCCGGCCGCTGCGGTCGGCCAGCGCACCTGACAGCAGCCGCCCGGCGATGCCGGCGCCCTGGGTGACGGCCAGGGTCAGCCCGGCCTGCACCAGGTCGTAGCCCTGCTGCGCGGTGAGGTAGGCGACGAGGTAGGTGCCCAGGCACAGCTGCAGCGCGGCGAAGAAGAACGAGCTCAGCGCCAGCGGCCGGCTGGCGCGGTCGGCCAGCGCCACGCGGGCGGGCTCCGCCAGGCTGTCCAGGCCGACCCGCGTTGCCGGCAGGCGATCGACGTCGAAGCCGGCACGCAGCGGCTGCAGTGCGGCGGCCAGCAGCGCACAGGCCCCGGCCACGCACAGCGCGGCCACGCGCCAGCCGCCCCACAGCACCAGGGGCGGCAACAGCGCGCCGGCAAGCACACCGCCCAGCGGCACGCCGGTCTGCTTGAGCGAGAAGATCTTCGACAGGTGGCGCGGCGGCGAGACGCGGTTCAGCAGGTGCGAACTGGCCGGATTCAGCGGCCCGTAGCCCATGCCCATCAGCACCGCGCCGGTGGCCACGCCAGCCACCTGCCCGGTGCTGAGCAGGGCCACCCCGGCGCCGGCGCTGAGCAGGCACAGCTGGGCCAGGCGCAGCGCACCCCAGCGCCGCACCAGGGCGCCGCTGGCCAGGCCGCTGGCCATGCTGCTGGCGTAGATGATGGCCACGAACAGCCCGATCCAGGCCACGGGCGCGCCGATCTCGACGGCGGCCGCCGGCGCCAGCACCGGCAGCGTGACGGTGGCCATCGACAGCAGCGCCTGGGCCGCGAGCATCGCGGCCACCGGCATCAGCACCCCGCGCCATTCAGACATGCCGGGTTCTGCGGCGCGTCAAGCCGGGTGCCGCTGGATGAGCTGGCGCGCGATGATCATGCGCTGCATCTCGTTGGTGCCTTCGCCGATCAGCAGCAGCGGTGCGTCGCGGTAGTAGCGCTCGACGTCGAACTCGGGCGAATAGCCATAGGCGCCGTGGATGCGCATGCACTCCAGCGCGTTGTCCATCGCCGCCTCGGTCGCGAAGTACTTGGCCATGCCGGCTTCCATGTCGCAGCGCTCGCCGCGGTCGTAGGCGCGCGCCGCGGCCTCGACCAGCAGCCGCGCGGCCTCGACCTTGGTGCCCATCTCGCCGAGCTTGAGCTGGATGGCCTGGTGTTCGCAGATCGGCTTGCCGAAGGTCTTGCGCTGCTGCGCATAGGCCACGGCATCGTGCAGCGAGGCCGTGGCCACGCCCAGGCCGCGCGCCGCCACGTTGATGCGGCCGAGTTCCAGCCCCGACAGCACCTGCTGCAGGCCGCGCCCTTCGACGCCGCCGATCAGCCGGTCGGCCGGCACGCGGTAGTTGTCGAACTGCAGCTCGCAGGTGTCGATGCCGCGGTAGCCGAGCTTCTTCAGCTTGCGCGTGACGATGAAGCCGGGGCCCTTTTCGGCGATGAACAGGCTCATGCCCTTGTGCCGCGGCTCGGCCTGCGGGTCGGTCTTGACCAGCAGCGCCAGGCAGCCGCCGTGCAGGCTGTTGGTGATCCAGGTCTTGCTGCCGTTGATGACGTAGTGCTCGCCGTCGCGCACGGCGCGCGTGCGGATGGCCTGCAGATCGGTGCCGGCGTCGGCCTCGGTCAGGCCGATGCCGCCGCGCAGCGCGCCGCTGGCGAAGCGCGGCAGCAGGTCGCGCTTCTGCGCCTCGGTGCCGCTGCGCATCACGGCCGAGGCCATGATCAGGTGCGAATTGATGATGCCGGAGATCGACATCCACACCGCGGCCATGCGCGCCACGATGGCGGCGTAGGTGGCCGTGGACAGGCCCAGGCCGCCGTACTCCGCAGGAATGATGGCGCCGAACAGGCCCATCGTCTTCATCTGCTCGACGATCTCGGCCGGGTACTCGTCGGCCTGCTCCAGGCGCTTGACGTGCGGCCGCACCTCGGTCTTCAGGAAGCGGTCGATGGCATCGAGGATCAGGGTTTCTTGTTCGGGGTCGGTGGTCATCGGGCGTTCGATCAAAGGGGTTCAGCCGCGTGCGGCCAGGCCGCGCTGGACATCGACCGCGGCGCTGTCGCGGTCGATCGCCAGCACCAGGTCACGCACCTGCGCGGCGCGGGCGGCGGAGGTGACGAGTTGCATGTTCTCAAAGAACTTGCGCTCGACATCGGCGTTGCTGATCGGCCGCTCGGCGGCGCCGCGGTTGATGTGCTCGCGGTGCCGCAGTTCGCGCCCGTCGTTCAGCGTCACGACCACTTCGCCCGAGTAGTAGGTCGGGAAGGGCGAATCGGGGTCGACCTCGTACTCGACCTTGGCGGCCAGCGCCAGCACCTGCTCATCACGCAGCGCGGCGTCGTCGAGTTCGGCCAGGCCGAAGCGGCCCTTGGCCAGCGCGGTGGCCACGGTGTAGGGGATGCTGAACTGCGCGTCGTAGCTGTTCTGCGGGCGCTTCTTGGTTGCGACCGGCTCGCACACGGTCTTCACCACTTCCGCCGGCACCAGCGCGCGCACAGCCGCGATGTCGGCCACGCGCAGGCTGTGGCGATCGCGCAGGATCGCCGCCGCGTCGGCGCAGGCATGCGTGAAGTGGCAGGCCGGCAGCGGCTTGACCGTGACCTTGGCCAGTTCCCAGACCTCGCCCAGGCCGGCGGTGGCCAGGCCGAGGTCGCAGTCCTTGGCCAGCGGGCCGAGGTAGCTGTTGAAGACGCCGAAGCGGCCTTCGTAGGGACGGTCGGGGCCTTTGAAGCCATGCCGCGCCATGGTCGCTGCGGTCAGGCCGGCCACAGCCGCCCAGCCGGGATGCATGCGCTTGGTCCAGGCACCGTCCTGCAGGAACTCCAGGCTGCCCGAGGCCACCGACAGGGTGATGCCCTGCGCCATGCTCAGTTGTTGCGCGTTCAGGCCGAACAGTCGCCCGGCGACCAGTGCGCAGGAAAACGCACCGATCAACCCGGTGGGATGAAACCCCACTTGATGGAAGCCGCCTTTCGCAACCGATGCCAAGCGCGTGCCCACCTCCATGCCGGCGACGTAGGCGGTGAGCAGGGCCTCGCCGTCCAGCCCAGCCTGCGCGGCGCTGCCCAGTGCGCACGGGAAGGTACTCGCGGTGGCGTGGATCACGCCGGCGGCATGCGTGTCGTCGTAGTCCAGGCCATGGATCAGGATGCCGTTCATCAGCATCGCGTCGCGAAACGACAGCTTCGCCGCCAGCCCGATCACCGGCGTGTCGCCGGCACCGGCCGACAGCTCGGTCATCGCCGACAACGAACGGTGAGCGAAGTCGTAGTGGGTCGACGCGTGGGCGATGCCGACCGAATCCAGGATCAGATGGCGGGCCCGTTCGAGCACGGCTGCCGGAATCTGCTGCGGCGTCAGATCGGCGACGAAGGTCGCCAGCTTGGCGGCGATGGTCGGGCCACTGACCGATGGGGTAGGGGAAGTCGACATGTCCGGCCTTTCGGTATCGGTCGCCGCCACCGTGGTACGGGCGCCGCCGAGGTCGACGGCCAGTGCGGGCGGGCATGGCGCAGTTTGTGGTCGAATCAATCAGCCTTGATCTTGGCGTTGCGAACGATGACGCCGAAGCGCTCGTAGTCGGTCTTGATGGTCTGCGCGAAGGCATCGGGGCTGCTGGCGACGACCTCGAAACCCAGCTCGATCAGCCGCGCCGTCATTGACGGCTCGCGAATGATGGCAACGATCTCCCGGTTCAGCTTGTCGACGATCTCCTTGGGCGTTCCCGCTGGAGCGAGAAAGCCGACCCAGACCGACAACTCCTGGTTGGCCACCCCCGACTCCGCGAACGTCGGCACGTCGGGCAGGGTGGTGGAACGCCGTGGTGCGGCCAGGGCAAGCGGTCTCAGGGCGCCGGACTTGACGTGCGGTGCCGCCAGGGGGACGTCTGCGAACGACACCTGCACCTGGCCGGCGACGACATCGGCGATCGCCGGCGCGCTGCCGCGGTAGGGCACGTGCACCATGTCGATGCCGGTGGCTGCCTTGAACGACTCACCGCCCAGGTGGCCGGCACCGCCGTTGCCTGACGTGGCAAAACTGAAGCCGCCCGGTTTGCTGCGCGCCACTGCCATGAACTCGGCCAGGTTTTTCGCGGGCACCGACGGATTCACGAACAGGCCCATCGCGATGCTGGTGGCGTGGACTACCGGCGTAAAGTCCTTGACCGGGTCGTAGGGCAGCTTGCTGTAGACGTGGCCGTTGATGGCGTGGCCCGCGTTCACCAGCAGCAGCGTGTAGCCGTCGGCCGGCGCCCGCGCCACCACGGCAGCGCCGATGCTGCCGGCGCCCCCGGGCTTGTTCTCCACCAGCGTTGGCTGCCCCCAGCGCTCCTGCAGACGGCGGGCGATGTCGCGGGTCAGCAAGTCGGTGCTGCCGCCCGGGGGGATCGGTGCGATGAAGCGGATGGGTCTGCTCGGAAAGTCGGCAGCTGGGTCGGCGCGGGCCGCGTGCGACCCCAGTGCGATCAGCAGCGCGGCGAAAGCGAGTTTCGACGTGTGGACCATGGCTGCTCCTATGAAAGATGTTCAGCGCTCAAGCACTTCGCCGAAGGTCATCGAGAGAAGACTCACTCGAGCCGCAAACCGAGTGATTTGATCAGCGGCCCCCACAGCGCCAGTTCGGCCGTGACGATGCGCGTGACCTCGTCGGGCTGGCCGAAGCTGACGTCCAGGCCCAGGGCTGCCAGGCGGTCGCCCGTTCCGGGTGCAGCCATCGCCTTCTCGATCTCTGCGGTCAGTCGCGATTGCAGCGGCTTGGGCAGGCCTGCAGGAGCCATGATGCCCATCCAGCCGCTGAACTCGTAACCGGGGACCGCTTCGGCGACGGTCGGCAGATCCGGGAACTTGGGATGCCGTTCGCGGCCCGTCGTGCCCAAGGCACGCAGCTTGCCCGCTTGCAGCAACGGGGTCGACGTATTGGGCGCGTCGAACATGAACTGCAGTCCACCGCCGAGCAGTTCGTTCATCGCCAGGGCGCTGCCACGGTAGGGGACGTGGGTCATCGACACGCCGGCCTTCATGGCCAGCAGCTCACCCGAGAGGTGGTTGGACGAACTGATCCCGGCCGAGCCGTAGGTCATCGCGCCGGGTGTCGCCTTCGCCGCAGCCAGCAGGTCGGCCAGCGTGCGATAGGGGCTGTTGGCATTGACGACCAGCAGGTTCACGTAGTTGCACAGCCGGGCGATCGGCGTCAGGTCGCGCAATGGGTCGTAGCCAACGTTCTTGTACAGCTGCGGCCCGATGGCCAGCGACCCGGTATGGGCGAAGCCGATGGCATAGCCGTCGGCAGGCATCTTGGCCAAGCGGCCCACTCCGAGCGTGCTGCCCGCACCCGGCACGTTATCCATCACCACCGGTTGCCCGAGCTGTTCCTGCAGCCGCGTGCCGATCAGGCGGCTGATGATGTCGGCCGGCCCACCGGCAGCGAAAGGGATGACGAAACGCAGCGGCTTGCTCGGGTAGGCGTCCTGGGCCGAGGCGCCGCGCCAAGCCAAGGCCGTCGAACCCGCCACCGGAAGGGCATGAAGGAACTGTCTGCGACTGAGTGACATGGTGATCTCCTGTGGAGTCTTCTCGGGGTCTGCGCGGCGGCACCATGGCGGCCGTGCGTCGATGTTCTCAGTACGAGCGCGGAAGCCCCATCACATGTTCGGCGATGTAGTTCAGCACCATCTCGCGGTTCAACGGCGCGGTGCGCAACAGCCGTACCAGCCCATACAGGTCGTATATCCCGTACTCCTTGGTGAAGCCATTGCCGCCGTGCGTCTGGATGGCGGCATCGACAGCGTGAATGCCGGCCTCGGCACCGGCGTACTTGGCGATGTTGGCGAACTCGCCCGCCGGCTGCCCGTGGTCGAAGGCCCATGCCGCCTTCAGTGCCATCAGCGAGGCCATCTCGATCTCGCTGCGGGCGATCGCCAGCGGATGCTGCACACCCTGGTAGGCGCCGATCGGTGTCTTGTTGAACACCTTGCGCTCGTTGGCGTAGGCCACCGCCTTCTTCAGCGCGAAGCGGCCGATGCCGGTGCACATGCCCGACAGGATGATGCGTTCCGGGTTGAGCGTGTCGAACAGGATGCCGAAGCCCTTGTCCACCTCGCCCAGCACGTCGTCCTCGGTCAGCGGCACGTCGTCGAAGAACAGCTGCCACTGCGTCTCGGGTACCGGGAAGGCGACCGGGATCAGCGTCATGCTGATGCCCTTCTTCTTCATGTCGACCATGAAGATGGTGAAGCCGTCGGTCTTCTTCTTCACGTCCGAGCGCGGCGTGGTGCGTGTGATGACCATCGCGTAGTCGGCGCGGTTGGCATCGGTGATGAACACCTTCTGGCCGGTGAGGCGGAAGCCGCCCTTGCCGTCCGCTTTCGCGGCGGTGGTGATCTCCATCGAGTTCGAACCGGCGTTGGGCTCGGTGATGGCGAAGCAGAACTTGATGTCGCCGGCGCATCCGCCCGGCAGCAGGCGGCGCTTCATGGTCTCGCTGGCGTGCTTGGCCAGCAGACCCATGGTCATGGTGGGGCCGACCACCAGGTTCAGCAGCGGGATGCCGTTGTTGGCCAGCCCCTCCATGAACAGCAGCATCTCCGTCATGCCCTGGCCGGCACCGCCGTAGGCCTCGGGCACCATGATGCCGAGGAAGCCGTCGTCGGTGATCTGCTTGTACAGCTCGGCCGGCGGTTCGCTCTTCTCGGCGTAGGCCTTCCAGTACTTGTGGTCGAAGCGCTGCGACACACGGTCGCCGTACTCGTAGACCATGCGTTGTTCCTGGGTGAGAGCGAAATCCATGCGTTACTCCTGTGACGTGATGCGCTGCTGCGGTGGGCTCAGACCTTGGCCGACGGGAAATTCGCGACGCGCTTCTCGCGCACCGCGGATACGCCTTCCTTCACGTCGTCGCCGAAGAAGCACAGCATCTCCATGGCCAGCGAGCTCTCGAAGATCGGGCGCGCCATGTTCATCCAGCCGTTGAGCGAGCGCTTGGTGAAGCGGATCGCCTGCTGGCTGCCCGAGGCCAGCTTGTTGGCCACCTCCATCGCCTTGTCCATCAGCTGCGCGCGAGGCACGCACAGGCTCACGAGGCCGATGCGCTCGGCTTCCTTGCCCGAGACGAACTCGGCCGTCATCAGGTAGTACTTGGCCTTGGCCATGCCGCACAGCAGCGGCCAGCAGATCGCGGCGTGGTCACCGGCGGCCACGCCGAGCTTGACGTGGCCATCGGTGATCTTGGCCTCTTCGGCCATGATGCTGATGTCGGCCATCATCGCCACGGCCAGGCCGGCGCCGACGGCCACGCCGTTGATCGCCGAGATCACCGGCTTCTCGCAGGCCATCACGTTGTAGACGATGTCGGAGGCCTCGTTCATCACATTGCCGATGGCCGCGGGGTTGCCGACCATGTCGGTCACCCAGTTCAGGTCGCCGCCGGCCGAGAACGCCTTGTCGCCGGCGCCGGTGATGACGACCACCTTGGTCTTCACGTCGTCGTTGGCCACGCCCCACACCTTGGTCAGCTCCCAGTGCAGACGCGCGTTGGTGGCGTTCATCACCTCGGGGCGGTTGATGGTGATGAGCAGGATGCCGTTGGGCTTGTGGTCGAACTGGAGGAATTGGAAGTCGGAGTAGTTCATGCTGAAGTCCGGTGAAAGAAAGAAGAAGGAAGGAGCGTCTGCGGCTCAGCGCAGCGTGGCGCGGCCGTTGTTGAGCACGACGACATCGCGTTCGACGACGCGGGCTCGGAACGACACCGTTTTGCCATCGGCCCACATCTCGGTGCGTATTGTCTCGCCGGGGTAAACCGGCGACGAGAAGCGCGTCTCGATCGATGCCAGGCGCGAAGGGTCGCCATCGCACAGGCGCTTGGTGATGGCCCAACCGGCGATGCCGAAGGTGCACAGGCCGTGCAGGATCGGGCGCTCGAAACCGGCGGCGCGGCCGATGGCGGGTTCGGCGTGCAGCGGGTTGTAGTCGCCCGAGAGGCGGTAGATCAGTGCGGCGCTGGGCAGCGTGGCGCGGTCCTCGGTCAGCGCGGGCGCGCCTTCGGGTATCGGGTGCACTGGCTTGACCGGACCCGTCGGCCCGCCGAAGCCGCCATTGGCGCGGCAAAAGGTGGTCGATCCCAGCGTGGCGATCAGCTTGCCGGTCGCGGCGTCGGTGACATCGCGCTCGGTGTAGATCAGCGCGCCCTTGTCGGCGCCCTTGTCGACGATGCCGGTGATGCGCGTGCGGCCGATCACCTCGCCCTCGGGTGCGGGCACCGCGTGCAACACGACGCTCTGTTCGCCATGCACCAGGCGTACCGCATCGACGCCGGTAGCCGGGTTGCGGATCCACATCCCGGGGCCGCCGAGCACCACCGGCAGTGTCGGCAACGCGAGCAGGCTCTTCTCATAGACGAAACGCAGTTCGGTCTCGTCCACCGGGTCCGCGCCCAGGCCGATGCCCAGGGCGTAAAGCATCGTGTCGCGCTGGGTGTAGCGATGGCGCACGTCCTCGAAGGGCCATGCCATCAGCTTGTCGTAGTCGATTGCCATGGTGATGCTCGGTCAGACCGGATCCCACGAGAACACGATGTTCGAGCTCTCGAGCGGGAAGAAGTTGGGCTTCATCGCCGGCAGCACGCGCTCGGCGATGGTCTCGGGCGTCCAGCCTTCCGAGGTGTGCATGCCGCGCACCGGGCGCGGCTGGCTCATCAGGAAGATCTCGTTGCCGCGCACGGCGAAGATCTGCGCCGTCACGTCGGCGGCGGCATCACTGGCCAGGAAGGCGGCCACCGGGGCGATCTGCTCCGTGCCGAGCTTCTTGAGCTTCTCGACACGCGCCTGTTGGTCCGGCGTGTCGGTGGGGATTGAGCCGATCATGCGGCTCCAGGCGAAGGGCGAGATGCAGTTGGAGCGCACGTTGTAGCGCTTCATGTCGCCCGCGATCGAGCGCGACAGGGCCACGATGCCGAGCTTGGCAGCGCCGTAGTTGGCCTGGCCCAGATTGCCGATCAGGCCCGAGGTCGAGGTCATGTGCACATAGGCACCCGACTGCTGCGTCTTGAAGTGCGGCGCTGCGGCACGCGAGACGTAGAAGCACCCGTTCAGGTGGACGTCGATCACCGCCTTCCACTCGTCGACCGACATGGCGAAGAACATGCGGTCGCGCAGGATCCCGGCGTTGTTGACGACGATGTCGATGCGGCCGAAGCTGTCCAGCGCGCACTGAACGATGCGGTTGGCGGAATTCCACTCTGAGACGCTGTCGGTGCTCAGCGCGGCCTGCCCGCCGCCAGCCTTGATCTCGTCGACCACCTGCTGTCCCGGGCTGGCGTCGCTGCCTTCGCCGCTGACCGAGGCGCCGATGTCGTTGACGACGACCTTGGCGCCCTGCGCCGCCATCTGCAGCGCGATGTCGCGGCCGATGCCGCGGCCCGAGCCGGTGACGACCGCCACTTTGCCTTCCAGCATGGTGCCTTTGTTCATGGCTTCCTATCTCCTGTCTCGTTGAATGAAGAGCGTGGGCGACGATGCGCCTGTTGATCAGGCCAGTCAGGCCGGCAGCTGCAGCACGCTGGTGGCCAGAATGTTGCGCTGGATCTCGTTGCTGCCGCCGTAGATGGTGGCGGGCCGAGCGTTGTAGAAGGTGGTCAGCACATCGATGCAGCCGCCCTCGACCTCGATGTCGCCCGGCATGCCGCCGCTGGCGCCGGCAATCTCGACCAGCAGGTTGGCCAGGCGCGAATAGGTCTCGGTGGCGAAGACTTTCAGCATCGACACGTCGGGGCCCAGCGTCTCGCCGCGTTTGACCTGGTCGACGAAACGCGTGTACAGCGTGCCCAGATCGGCCACGTCCAGCGCCAGCTGCGTGTAGCGATCCGTGAACACCGCATCGTCGAACAAGCCCAGCAGTTCGGCCGCCTCGCGCACCCGGGCCAGCGCGTACTGGCTCTGCTTGGGGCTGCCCAGGAAGATGCGTTCGAAGCTGAGCAGCGCCTTGGCAATCGTCCAGCCCTTGTTCAGCTCGCCGACGCGCTGGCTGCGCGGGACGCGCACGTTGTCCAGGAAGACCTCGCAGAAGTCCTCGTTGCCGGCGATGTTGCGGATCGGGCGCACGGTGATGCCCGGCGTCTTCATGTCGATGAGGAGGAAGCTGATCCCTTCCTGCTGCTTCACATCATTGTTCGTGCGGACGAGGAAGAAACCCCAATCGGCGTGTTGCGCCATTGTCGTCCAGGTTTTCTGGCCATTGACGATGTAATGGTCGCCCTCGCGCACGGCCTTGGTGCGGAGCGACGCAAGGTCGGAACCCGCGCCTGGTTCCGAATAGCCCTGGCACCACCAATCCTCACCCGAAAGGATGCGCGGCAGGAACTGCGCTTTCTGTTCGGGCGTGCCGAAAGTGTAGATCACCGGCCCGACCATCGCGAGGCCGAAGGGCATCAGGCGGATGCAATCGGCGCGGGCGGTTTCTTCCGACCAGATATATTTCTGCGTCGCCGTCCAGCCCGTGCCGCCATATTCGACCG
>CALMQI010000217.1 GCA_937871935.1 uncultured Burkholderiales bacterium | reverse complement strand
GCGCTCGGCGTCGCGGACTCCGGCCGCCGTGGCGAGCGCTTCCTGCGAGAAGCCCCATCCGGCAAGCGAGTCGGCGTCGCCATGCACCACGCCTACGCGCGTGTCGCCCACGCTGGCGACGAGATGCATGGGCAGGGCGGCGAGCGCCGCGAGCGCCTCCGGAGACTGCCGCGCGGTGGCGCGCAGGCGCTCGATGATCCGGTTGGAGTGCTCTACCGTGGCGTCGCCGACCCAGTCGGGATAGGCGCAGCCGCAGCCGGCGTCGTCAACTGGCGAATCGAGCTCGGCCTCGACATTGCCCAGGATGGCATCGTTGGCCAGCACGCGCAGATTGATTTCGGCGAAATCGTGGTCGGTGATGTTGAACCAGTTGAAGTCGCCGTTGAAGCACAGCGTGGGCGCCGACGGCTCGACGCGTGCCATCGCCTCGATCGTGTCGAGTGCGGGTACGTTGCCGTACAGGCCGCCGACGACGTAGAGCGTCTGCGCCGGGCGCGTGCGCGAGCGGGCGATCGCACCGGCGCCGTAGCGATAGCGCAACGGGCAGACGCGGCCCGGCTCGCTCACGCCGCCTGCCCCGCAGGGTTCGGGCGACGACGCGGCAGCACCAGCGGCAGGAAGAAGCCCGCCGTGCACAACGCCAGGCCATAGAGATTGGTGCCCAGCAGCACGCCGTACTTGCCGCTGCCGATGGCCCAGCTGGGCGGGATCAGGTTCATCACCTGCAGCACGCCCAGCGCAATGCCGGGCCAGAAGGCCAGGTGAAACGACAGCGGCGAATAACCGACGCGGCCCGAGAACAGGAAGATCGGCGCCAGGCCGATGACCATGGTGCCGCTGATGGTGGTGGCCTTCAGGATGTCGGTGCCGGCGATCATCGGCAGATTGCCCAGCAGCGCGAAGCTCACCATCGTCAGCGCACCGACGGTCATCGCCCTGGGCGACGGGAGGCGGCCCGCCAGCAACGGCAGCTCACGCGCCACCAGCTTCGACAGCGACGTGAAGGTCGAGTCCAGCGTCGAGCCGGCCGACGTGACCATGACGACGATCATCGCGAAGAAGCCCGCCATGCCCAGGCTGCGCGCCACCTCCGCCGGCACGTTGCCGCTCGGCGCCAGGCCCTGCAGGCGAGCGTGCACACCGACCAGGCTGAACGCGAAGATGGCCACGAAGCCGAGCACGCCGGCGACGATGAAGGCCCTGAGCATCGCCTTCTCGCGGGTGATGAAGCCGCGGTCGGTCAGGACCGGGTCGTGAAAAGGGTACGAGAGCGCCTGCAGCACGGCGACGAGCAGCAGGTCGACGCCGGAGTCCAGCGCGAACGTGCCCTGCGAGAGCAAGGCGCCCGGCGCGTGGGCGGGCAGCACGTAGGCCAGCACGACACCCAGGAACAGGATGAAGACGATCGCCTGGATCACGTCGCTGAAGATCGAGCTGCGCAGGCCGCCCTTGAGGCTGTAGAACAGCACGGCGGCCGTGAACAGCAGCGCCGACGCGATGAAGCCGGCCGAACCGCTGGCGCCGTAGTAGCCCCCCACCACCGCGGTGTTGCTCCAGACTTCGTTGAACAGCCGGATCAGGATGGCGAGCGAGAACGCGAGCGCGGCGCCGCGGCCGTACTTGCCGATCAGGTAGGGCACCAGCCCGGTGGCGCCTTCGCGCGTGCGCAGGCGGTAGATCACCAGCCCGGCCACCGGAATCGACAGCCAGTAGGCCGCGTAGGCGAGTCCGCCGACGACGCCATAGGTGGCGCCCAGGTTGGCGGCGTTGGTGACCGACTTGGCGAAGATCCAGCTGATGAAGATGCTCATCATCAGGGCCCACTCGGACGCCGGGCGCCCCTGCGCATCGTGGCCGCGAAAGAAGCCCGCTTCGTCTCTCGAGCGCGGCGCCACCGCGTACATCACGACGCCAAAGACGACCAGGAAGCCCCAGAAGAACAGCCCCTGAAACTGACTCATGCTGCGGCCTCCAGCGCGCCGCCGCAGCTCGAGCCCTGGCCCGCCGTGCAGCCGAAGCAATGGTCGGCCACGCGAATGGGTTGATCCTCGAGCCCGGCGGCGGTGACCTCGCTCAGGTGCAGGCGTGGTCTGCGCGCGTCGTGAATCGGCAAACCCAGCTGCTGATTGAAGTCGCAGTCGTACAGGTAACCCTGCCAGTCGACGCTGACCAGCGTGCGGCACATCACCTGGGCCAGGTTGTCGTCGCGATGCGCGCTACGCAGCAGATCCATGTAGCTGTTGAACTGGCCCTTGGACACCAGCATCGAGCCGAAGCGCTGGATCGGCATGTTGGCCAGTGTGAACAGCTGATTGAACACGACACCGAAGTGCTGGGCCAGGTGCAGCTTGTAGGCCTGCTCCAGGCTCTGCTGCGCGGGCGGCAGGCTGGCGCCTTGCGGGTTGTAGACCAGGTTCAGGGTCAGGCCGGAGCCCGGCTGCGCGTAGCCCAGGGCGTTCAGCCGCTGCAGTGCACGGATGCTGGCGTCGAAAGTGCCCTTGCCGCGCTGGCGGTCGACGTTGTCCTCGAGGTAACACGGCATCGAGGCGACCAGCTCGACTCCGTGGTCGGCTAGAAACTGCGCCAGTTCTTCCTGGCCCGGCTCTTGCAAGATCGTCAGGTTGCAGCGGTCGATCACCCGCACGCCGCGGGCGCGGGCCGCGACCACCAGGGCCCGGAAGTGTCGATTGAGTTCGGGCGCGCCGCCGGTCAGGTCCAGCGTCCGCACGTCCGGGCTGGCGGCCAGGAAGGTGATGACCGCATCGATCGTCTCGCGCGACATCTCCTCGGTCCTGTTCGGCCCGGCGTTGACATGGCAGTGCAGGCAGCTCTGGTTGCAGCGGTAGCCGAGATTGACCTGAAGGGTCTCGACCGCGCGACGGCGCAGCGCCGGGAAGTCGGACCGTACGAGCAATGGAAGGGTGGCGTGCATGGGTCGTCCGCAGTGTTCCCACATAGACGCTCGGCGGGCGCTTTTCTTACACGGGATCGGACCGGGTGTAAGAAAACAGGCTGGAAAGACGTCTATATGGGTTGGCCCCAAGGAGGCTGAATGTCCCATCCCATTTCAGAGCCTTCGGTGCCGCTGTCGGCGACGATGCAGGGCATCAGCGCCGAGGCGCTGTTGTCGTTGCGTGCCGACATGCTGCGATTCGCCCAGCTTCAGCTGCGCAACACGGAGACGGCCGAAGACCTGGTACAGGAGTCCATCGAGGCGGCGCTGCGCAAGTCGTCGTCGTATGCCGGCCAGTCGACGCTGAAGACCTGGGTCTTCGCCATCCTGCGCAACCGCATCATCGACCACCTGCGCCAAGCCTCGCGCACGGTGACGATGTCCAGTCTGGTCGATGACGACGAGGACTGGCAGGAGCGGCTGGAAGCACTGTTCAACGAGCGCGGGGCCTGGCGCGACGGACCCCGGCCGGTGGCCTGGCCGAATCCGGAGGAATCGATGCAGACGCGGCAGTTCTGGGCGGTGTTCGAGGCCTGCCTGGACCACCTGCCCGCCAGCACCGGCCGTGTCTTCATGATGCGCGAGTTCCTGGGCTTCGAGTCCGCCGAGATCTGTGCCCAGCTGCGCATCACGACGAGCAACTGCCACGTCATCCTCCATCGCGCCCGGTTGAAGCTGCGGGGTTGCATGGACAAGAGCTGGGGTCGTCCGGAGGGATCGACATGCTGAACTGCAAGGAAGTGACCGAGGTCTGCTCGACCGAGATGGAACGACCCCTGAAGCTGGGCGAGCAGGTCTCGCTGCGCATGCACCTGATGATGTGCACCGGTTGCACCAACTATCGCCGGCAGCTGCGGGCGCTGCGGCTGGCCTCGCAGGCCTATGCCGCCGGCAAGGCGGTGAACGCGGATCCCGACGGTGCGGCCGCCGACTGACCGCCGACCGAGCTGGCACGTCCTTCCGCAACAGCGTTCAGCGCACCGTCGAGGTGGTGAGCCGCTAGGTGGCCCGACTCACATCCAGAACGCGGCCTGCCATTCGTTCTTGACGTAGTCCAGTCGCATCCGCTTCGGCGCCAGTTTTCTGGCCGCAGCGGTGTCCAGCTCGATCTCGGGCTGGCGCCCGAGTCGCTCGGCGACATCCATGGTGCAGGCCGTCGACGTCACGGCGCGGAAGTACACGCGCAGCTTGTCGCTGACCGGCTGCGTGGCCCGCCCGGCCGCGTCATCGTGGAAGTGCACGAACTTCTTCACCAGGCACGAGAAGTAGAGCTCGAGCTCGACGACCAGCGGTCGCGAGCGCGCGGCGAGCGCGCGCGCGGCCGACCCGGTCCATTCGATCGACACGGGCTTGCCGTTCAGCTCGAACGTCGCGTGCGTCACGCCTGGGCGCCGGCAGCGGCCGGCGGTGGCAGATGCCCGGTCTTGACGAGGATGGTGCAGCCCTCGCGGCTGAACGGCTGGTGTTCGCTCAGGTGCGGGCTGCGCAGCCACGTGCCTGCCGGATAACGGCCGTGGTCGTCCTCGAAGGTGCCGTCCATCACGAAGATCTCTTCACCACCGAAGTGCCGATGGCGACCGAACAGCGTGCCCGGAGCCCAGCGCACCAGGGCCGTGTGTTGTGTCGCGTACTGTGCCAGTGGCAGGACCGAAAGGCCGGGCACCAATCCCGGGTGCCAGGTCGCGCTGCGGCTGTCGACCACCACGCGTTGTGCGTCGTCGGCGTCCAGGTGGCGCAGCTTGACGAAGAGCGTGCAGCCCGCGACGGAGTGAGGGGCGTGCGCAGAGCCCGGTGGATTCCTGATGTAGGTGCCCGGTCCGAAGCTGCCTTGCTCGTCACCGAAGTCGCCTTCGAGCACCAGGATCTCCTCGCCGAGGTCGTGGCGATGCGACGGAAAGCGTGAGCCGGGCGCGTAGCGCACGATGGAGGTGGCGCGCGCCACCTCGCCGCCGTCGCGTTCGAGAAGGCGACGCGCGATGCCGGACACCGGCGCATCGACCCAGGGCAGCGCGGTCGAATCCACCGTCGCGCGCTGCGACAGGTCGGCGTGAATCTGCAGGAGGTTCATGTTCATCGAGCGTTGGTCGAGATTGTGGTGCACCCCGTTGCAGCATGCCAGCCGCCGCGTGGCCAGCCGGAACGTCCGGCGCGCGATGCGAGACGCACGCTCACCCGGCGCCGCGCGGGCGTCCCTACATTGAGCCGTGTGCCGTCTTGCACAACCACTCCTGGAGATTCTCAGATGACTCGCATTCACTCTCTGTCCGACGATCAGTCCGCGGCGGCGCGGCCGTTGCTCGATGCCGTGCGCGCCAAGCTGGGCATGGTGCCCAACATCGTGCGCACGCTGGCCCATTCGCCGGCGGCGCTGCGCGGCTACCTGAGCCTGTCCGACTCGCTGTCCGGCGGCGCCCTCAGCGCGGCCGAGCGCGAGACGGTGGCGCTCGCGGTGGGGCAGGCCAACGCCTGCGGCTATTGCCTGTCGGCGCACACGCTGATGGCCAAGGGCGCCGGCCTCTCGCCCGACGCCATTGTCGCGGCGCGCCAGGGCGAGGGCACGCCGCTGGCCCGCTTTGCGCGCAAGGTGACGACCACCCGCGGCGCGCTGAGCGACCAGGACGTCGCGGAGGCCCGCGCCATGGGCCTCAGCGACAGCCAGCTGATCGAGGTGATCGCGCACGTGGCGCTGAACACCCTGACCAACTACGTCAATCACATCGCGGCCACCGAGATCGACTTTCCCGTCGTCAAGGTCTAGCGAGGTCCGCCCAATGCGCCAACTGCTTGCATCGATGAACGGGTTGCCGGGCTGGGTCAAGATCTGGATGCCCATGCTGTTCGGCACCAACATGATGTCGATCGCCTTCCTCGACAACGCCGTCGGGCGCTGGACGGCGATCAGCTTCGCGGCCGTGTGCGCCTTCAACATGCCGATGATGATCGTGCAGAAGGGGTTGACGCGCCTGCTCGCGCTACCGCACTTTCTGTGGCTGCCGCTGGTGGTGTATCTGTCCGCGCAGCTCTACGGACAGGATCCGCTGCCGCCGGGTGGGTTGCGGGTCTACGCCACTGCGGTGTTGGCACTCAACGCCACCTCGCTGTTGTTCGACGGGGTGGAGGCCTACCGCTGGCTGAAGGGCGAGCGTGAGGTGCTGGGCCTGACGTGCTCTGCAGCTCGAGCCGCGTGACTGTCATGGGGGCTCCTGGCGCCAGGCCGTCTCAGGGATGGCCGGGTGCCTCGAGCATCGCCAGCCAGCCGGCCGCGGGGTTCAACTTCAGGATGTGGCGAACGCCGGCATCGTCGGGCAACGAGGGAAAGTAGGCCATGCGCTCAGCCTAGCACCACGGTTGCTAACATGCCCAGCAGTGCCAGCAGGCTGACCGCGAAGGCTGCGGAACGCAGCGGCTTGCGGTTCAGGTAGTACGCCAGCATGTGAACGCTGCGCGCGGCGAGCCAGAGCAGCGCGAGCGCGTTGAGCCAGCGCGGACTCGCCGCCAGCAGGATGCCGGTGATCGCCAGCAGCGCGAACGCGGCGATGCTCTCGTTGGTGTTGGCGTGCGCGCGCGCCGCCCGAAAGAGAAACTGGCTGCTGTCGGCCGGGATCGGGTAGCCGGCCTTGTGCCGCTGCTGGATGGCGGTGAGGTCGGCGACGATCAGCTGCACGACGAGCAGCAACGCGGCCAGCGCCATGACGATCAGGGTCGACTGGTACGAAGCGAAACTGGACACGGCACACCCCTTGTTGGTTTCGGCCATGCTAGGCAGCGCGGGCCGATCCCCCGCGACCGAACGTCGCACTTGCTTGACCGGGCGTCTCGCGCGCACCCGGCGCGTCGGCGCCGCGTCGTCGTCAGGCCGCCCCCTGGCCTGCGCCTGACGCAGCCAGCTCATCGGTGAGGCGCCCACCTTGCGCACGAACGCGCGGGTCAACGCGCTGGCGCTGCCATAGCCCACTTCGTGCGATACATGCTTCAGCGGGCGTCCGGACCGCAGCAGGCCCTGGGCCAGGTTGATGCGCCACGACGCCAGGTAGTCCGCGGGCGTTTCGCCGGTGACTTCGCGGAAGTGCACGGCGAACCGCGCCCGGGACATGCCGGCCATCTCGGCCATCTCGGCGAGATCCCATTCACGCGCGGGATCCGCGTGCAAGGCGGTCAGCGCCTTGGCCAGCCGGGCATCCGCCAGTCCGGACAGCGCGCCCCCCTTGGCAATGCCGCGATCGAGGCAGAAGCGCAGCAGCCGGATCAGCAGCAACTCGCACAGCCGGTCCAGCGCCGCCTGCCGACCGCCGTGATCGGCGAATGCCTCCTCGAACATCAGCTCGAGCAGGGGTTGCGCGCCCGACAGTTGCGCGAGCGGCACCAGCACCAGGCTCGGCAGCGCATCGGTGATCGGGTTGTGGCCGCCCGCGCCGAACTGGATCGACGCGCAGACCACGTCGGCGCCGTCACGGTCGTCGGCGATCAACTGATGCACATCGGGGCGCGGAAAGAAGAGCAGGCTCGGCTCGACGATCGAGATGCCGCCGCCGGGCACACCGACGAGCCGGACCGGACCGCGCTTGATGAGATGCACATGGCCGCGGCGTTCGTCGCGGTCGAAGTCGTGCACGCCGCAGATGTTGCCTGTGTAGAACACGCCGGCGCTCAGCGAAAAGCGATTCAGCAGTTGCGAGAGTCTGTCCATGGTGGTGTGGAACTCCTGGTGTCAAGTACGCGACGTGCAATGCCCCAAGCAGACAGCGCGATTTCTAGAGTGCGGATGCGCCGCTCGACGAGCGGGCCTGGCATCACCAGTTCTCAACATCCACCTTGGAGCTTTCTCATGAATCTCGATTTCCAGCCTTCGCGCCGACGCGCCCTGTCCCTGTTCGCCGTGGCGGTGATTGCCGCGGTGGCGTTGCCCGACGCGGCGCGCGCGTACGACGAGACGTCGACCAGCGCAGTGAACGTCGACGCCAAGGGCGTGGCGCTGAAGGGCTTCGATCCGGTGTCGTACTTCAAGGCCGGCGGGCCCAAGCAAGGCACCGCGAAGCTGACCGCGGCCTTCGAGGGCGCCACCTATCGCTTTGCCAACGCCGACAACCAAAAGCTGTTCGTCGCCGACCCCGCCAAGTACGCACCTTCGTACGGTGGCTTCTGCGCGATGGGCGTCGCGTTGGGCAAGAAGCTCGACGTCGATCCGATGGCCTGGCGCGTCGTCGACGGCAAGCTCTACCTCAACGTCAGCAAGGACGTGCAGAAGCGCTGGCTCGACGATGTGCCGGGCAACCTGACCCAGGCCGACAAGACCTGGGTGCAACTGAAGGACCGGGCACCGAAGTCGCTCTGATCCGCGGCCGGGCAGGCGGCGCGCGCATTGGCGCGCTGCCTGTCGGCGCCGCAGCGCCGCCAGCGATGGGCCAAACGACCGGGTCGACATGCCCTTCGGCTGCTCAATCCTGGCGCCGCAGATGCGCCTCGAGGGCACTCACCAGCTGCAGCGGCGTTTCGGCCATCGGGTAGTGACCCGCCCCCTCGAGCACGGTGATCTCGCAGGGCGAGAACCACCTGCCGAAGGTCTGCTTCATGGCCTGCTCCGAGAAAGCCATGAAGTCGTGACGGCCGACCAGCACGAGGGCCGGGGTCTTCAGCTTGATCATCTCCGCGCTGAAGTCCGTCTTCGTCCACATGTCGAGGAAGCGCAGGAACGCCCGCGGATCGACGGACTCGCGAAACTGTCGCAACTTGCTGTCGTACCAGCGCTGCGGCAGGCGATCGCTGGTCACCATCTTGGCCACGATCTGCCAGGCGACATCGCTGGTGGCGGCGCTCGTGAAGAGCGCGACACCGTCCGCATCGAGCGGTACGCCGCCCGCACCCACCGGCGTGATGGCGGCCAGTGAGCGGATCCGGTCCGGCGCGTCGAGCACGGCTCGCTGCGCGACCATGGCGCTCATCGAGTGGGCGACGAGGTCGAAGCGACCCCAGCCGAGCCGATCCGCCAGCGCGAGCACATCGCCGGCGGCCTCGCGGGCCGTGTTGGTGCCGACTTCGGCGCGCGACCTGCCGTAGCCCCGGTGATCCATGAAGGTGTAGCTGAAGCGGTCAGTGTCCAGGAAAGGTCGGATGCCCTCGTAGCTGGTCGCCGCGGACATCCAGTCGTGCAGCACCAGCACCTTCTGGGGGCCGGTGCCCAGCGCGTCGTAGCCTATCGTCATGGTCAGTCCTTGCGAGTGATGTCGCCCAGCGTGCCGCCGGCATCCAGCCGCTCCAGGTCTTCGCAACCGCCGACGTGCCGGCCTGCGATGAAGATCTGCGGAATGCTCCTGGCGCTGGGCAGTCGCTGCTCCATCTCCTGCCGGCCGGCGGCCGCGGAGATGTCGATCTCGCGATAGGCCAGCCCGCGCCGGTCCAGTACCGCCTTGGCCCGGTGACAGTAGCCGCACCCGGGGCCGGTAAAGATGTCGATGTCCACGGGTGGACGTGCGCTCTCGTTCATGGATCTGCCTTCCTTGGTGTTAAGGACCGATCGGTCCGTATCTATGCAGGACCTGGTTTCCTGCCTGCAAACATGTGGCTGATCAGCGCAGCGCGCTGACGATGACGTCGACGATCTTCAGCACGGCGCGCGGCTTGGTGCCGGCCTTCACCATCGTGCGCAGACCGGCGATGCTCGACATCAGGTAGTCCGCCACCACCGGCGCGGGCAACGCCAGCGACAGCTCGCCGCTGTGCTGCCCAATCGTGACCGCCGACTCGAAGACCACGCGGATCCGTGCCAGACCGTGCTCGACCCATTGGGCGAACTGCGGATCGCGCTGGCCGATCTCGGCCGCCGTGTTCATGATCAGGCAGCCTTGCGGCGTGTCGGACCGTTTGCCTTCGCTCGCGACGTCGATCAATGTCGTGCGAATGAAGTCCACCGCCGACTCGCTGGCTTGCAGGCGCTCGCGCAACTGCGCGACCATCTGGTCGGTGTAGCGACTGATGCAGCGACCGAAGATCTCCTGCTTGCCGCCGAAGGCCTGGTAAAGGCTGCTCTTGGACAGGCGGGTCGCCTCCAGCAGCTCGTTCAGCGAGGTGGCTTCGTAGCCCTTGTGCCAGAAGGCCTGCATCGCGGCGCCGAGCGCCACGTCGGGGTCGAACTGGATCGGGCGACCTGTCGTCATGGCGGTACTTTAGGACCGAGCGGTCCCAAAAGCAACAGGCACTGGCTTCCGGCACGGGCCGTTGACCATGCATTGGCGAAGCGACATGCGGGCGCGGTGCAACATGGTCCGGCAGTTGTCGGGGTTGATACCCATGTGCCCGCAGATCTCGTCGGTCTCGAAGCCGAGCCAGTCGCGCATGACGAAGACGCGGCCAAGACGCGGCGGAAGGCCGCCGACGCATCGCTCCAGAAGGTCCATCAGCTGGCCTTGCTCGGCCCGGTTCTCGGGTTGCTGCCAGGCCGGAATCGGCTCGCGGTAGTAGCCATGGTTGTCGTACAGGTCGTCGACCGGGTCGGCCGCGCCGGCGTCGAGCGCGTTGACCTGCACCAGCCGGCGCCGCGCGGACGATCGGTACCAATCGGCCACCTTGTTCCGAAAGATCGCCGTCGCCCAGGTCTGCAGCGAGGAGTCGCCACGCCACTTTGCGTGCTGCTCGATCACCGAGACGAGCACGTCCTGCACCAGGTCCTCGGCCGCGCCGGTATCGCGGACGGCCGCGCGCGCCAGGCGAAGCAGGCGGGATCGCAAGGGCGCAAGCTGCCCTTCGAGCGCCGCCTGCGGGCCGACCGTCGGCGAGAGCGACGGCACCCGGCTGAGCGCGCATCGTGCTGTCGAGGCAGCGAGGGACATCACGGCGTTCAAGGTCACTCCTCCTGTGGGTGGTGGTACGCGTCATCCGCACCGGCTTGCGGTCAGGCGTGCGACGCAATGTTGGTTCGCGTGCAGGCGATCCGGTTGACCGAGCGTCTCGATCCGACGACCGACCGTTCAGGGTCGGGACGACCGCGCGCAACGCGCGGGGTCCGACCGGTGGGCCTGCGCCGGCACGTTCGGCCAGCTTGACGAGACCCACGATCAATCGGCGCCGGCACCTCGTCGACAGAATCGACCCGGTCGAGCCGACGACCAAGGTCTGCCGCCTGATGCCTGAACCCCGGGAACTCGATGTCGCCACGTTCGATGCCTTCGTGGCAGCCGCAGGCCAGCTCGCCGCTCTGGTGTACTTCCGCGCGCCGTGGTGCGCGCCGTGCCTGGCGATGGCCGGCAGTCTTCGAGCGCTGGCGGCGCAGTGGGTCGGCGTCGTTGGCTTCGCGGCGGTCGACGTGGACGACCAGCCTGCGCTGGCCAGCCGCTTCGACGTCCACGATGTCCCCACCTTCGTGCTCTTCGCAGGCGGGCAGCCCGTCGCCCGGTGCGTCGGCTACCAGCCGGTCGAGTCCATGCGTCTGTGGCTGCGTCGATCGATCGAACATTGACGTCAGGGCCTGCCGGTGATGCGCGGTGCCGAGGCTCACAGGTCGAGCACGAGATCCGGCGTCCTGGCACGCGACACGCAGATGCACATCAGACCCGCGCCATCGCGCTCGGCATCGGACAGTGCGCTGTCGCGGTGATCCGGCGTGCCGCCGAGCACCTTGGTCGCGCAGGTACCGCAGCTGCCCATGCGGCAGGCGAAGGGCGCAGCGACGCCGGCGTCCTCGAGCGCCTGCAGGATCGTCTGCTCCGGCTGCACCACGACGCGCCGGCCGGAGCGCCGCAATGCGACGGCGATCGGCGCATCGCTTGTCTGCCGCTGGGCTGCGAAGTGCTCGCTGCGCACGCGATCGGCGACTCCTCTCCTCTCGGCGGCGGCATGCACCGCATCGATCAGCCGCGCAGGACCGCAGACATAGACGAGGGCATCGGCCGGTGCGTCGCGCAGCAGCGCGTCCACGTCCAGCCGCCGTCCGGCGCCGGACTCATACGTCGACAGGCGTGGCGCGAGATCGCGCTCCAGCTCCGCAGCCCAGGCCATCTCGCGGCGACTGCGCGCCGCATAGTGCAAGTGGAAGTCGCGCCGCGACGACCGCAACGCGTAGGCCATCGCGCGGATCGGCGTGATGCCGATGCCGCCGGCGATCAGCACGGCCGGCCGCGTGTCGTCGTGCAGCGCGAAGTGGTTGCCCGGCAGGCCCACGTTCAGCCGCAGGCCGACGCCGTAGCGCGCATGCACCGCCGTCGACCCGCCGGCCCCGTGGTCCTCACGCAGCACTGCGAGCTCCCACGTCTCGCGGCGCGCCGGATCGGAGGCGATCGAGTAGCGCCGGGTCGTGACACGCCCGTCGGCCAGCGGCACCGGAAGATCGAGGTGCGCGCCGGCGGCCACCTGCGGCAACGGCTCGCCGTCGGCGGCGCGCAGCGCGTAGCCGCGCACGCGCGGGGTCAGCTCGCGCACCTCGGCCACGACCAGCGCCAGCGGACCATCGCTCAGTTCGGCCGGGGACGGGGCGCCGCGGCGCAGACGTTCGACCTCGGCATTCAAGCGAGCGATCTGCTCGTGCAGGCCCTGGCTTGCCGCCTCGACCTCGGCCCGGCTGTAGCGAGGCGTGATGTGCTGCGGACAGTTCCAGTCGAAGGCCTCGACCGCGATGACCACCGCGCGCTCGATGCGCGCGCGGTAGGCGGGCATCTCCAGCCGCCCGACCAGCGCCTCGTCGTCACGGGCATCGACCAGCCGCACGCGGCCCCAAACCTTCAACCGCTGTTTGTGCGCATAGTCCATCAGGATCAGCGCGATGCGGTCGTTGCCCTCGAGGTTGCCCGCGCTGATGTACTGGACGTTGCCGCGAAAGTCGGCATAGGCCAGGGTCTTCGGATCCAGCACCTTGAGTAAGCCTGACGGTCCGCCGCGGAACTGCACGTACGGCCATCCGGTCTCGCCGACCGTGGCCTGATAGAAGCCGTCGCGTTCGGCAATGAACCCGGCTTCGCGATCGGTCAACGCGACGCCGCGGGCCTCGGACGCGTCGTCGAGCGCGGCATAGTGATGCCGGCTGCCCATGCGGGTCTGCAAGGCGCGCACGCGGGGCGTGAACGCGATATCGGCAAAGTTGCGGGCCATGGGCGTCTCGTTCCTCGGTTGTCGATCGGCCGGCCCGACGGCATGCGCCGGGGCCGGTGTGCGCGCTGGCCGCGGTCAGGCGGCCACGCCGAGCGGGGCGGGCATCAACTCGACCGTCGGGAAGTCGATCTCCACCCGCGTGGCCTTGCCGAGCACGTTGGTGAAGATGTTCAGCGCCACGATCGCGATGACCTCGACGATCTCGCCATCGCTCAACCCCGCGGCACGCGCGGCGTCGAACTCCGCGCTGGTCACCGCGCCGAGGTGGTCGTTCAGCGCCTTGGCGAAGGCCACCGTGCCGGCGGCCTTGGCGTCCAGCGAGGAGCCGCGGCGGTTCAGCGCCATCTCCTCGTTGCTCAGGCCCGCGTGGCGGCCGATCGCGGTGTGCGCCGACACGCAGTACTGGCAGCCGTTGCCTTCGGCCACCGCCAGCGCGATGCGCTCTTGCGTGGCCTTGTCGACGGCGAAGCCGGCGGCCGCGCCGTACAGGCCGAGAAAGCCTTCGAGCGCCTTTGGCGAGTTGGCCAGCACGCGGATGAAGTTGGGCGTGACGCCGAGCTGCGCCTGTACGGCGCCGAGCAGTGTGGCGGCCGCACCGGTGGCGGTCTTCGGGTCGATGACGGGAACGCGGGCCATGGTTGGCTCCTTTCGGGTTCGGTTGGTTTCGGGGGTTCGCCTGCGGCGCGCAGGCCGCGGACAGGACGCATCGTCGGCGTGACCGGCCGGCGGATCCATGGGGCCCGCCGGATTGCATTGCTGCGCGGCGCGCAGCAATCGACAATGAGCCGATGGACAAGCTGAAAGCGATGAACGCCTTCGTGTGCATCGTCGAGGCGGGTAGCCTCACCGCGGCGGCCGATGCACTCGACGTCTCGCAACCGTCGATGGTGCGGCTGCTGGCGGCACTCGAGGCGGCAGTCGGTGTGCGGCTGATCAACCGCACGACGCGGCGCATGGCGCTGACCGACGAGGGCCGCGAGTACTACGAGCGCTGCAAGCTGGTGCTGGCGGCGGTCGACGAGGCCGAGGCCAGCCTCAGCGCGCGCCGCGCTGAGCCGCGTGGTCGCCTGCGCATCACCTCGTCGGTCACCTTCGGTCGCGCGCTGCTGGCGCCGCTGGTGGTCGACTTCATGGCGGCGCATCCGCAACTGCGCATCGAACTGCTGCTGCTCGACCGCGTGATCGACCTGATCGAGGAGGGTGTCGACGTCGGCGTGCGGCTCGCCCACCTGCCCGACTCGTCGCTGGTCGCCGTGCCGGTCGGCCAGACGCGCCGCGTGGTGCTCGGCACGGCCGCGTTGCTGCGCCGGCACCGCCTGCCCGACCTGGCCGCGCTGCGGACGGCACCCTGCGTGAGCTTCTCCGGCCTGGTGTCGCCACACGACTGGCCGATGCAGGTGGACGGCAAGCTGACGCGCTTGCCGGTGAACACGGTATTCACGACGAACCAGATCGATGCCGCCGTGGTCGCCTGTCTGCGGGGCCTTGGCTACGGGCAGTTCTTCGACTACCAGGTGCAGGCGCCGCTGCGCGACGGCAAGCTGAAGCCCGTGCTCGCGGCCCACTGGCCGCTGCCGACGCCGATCCACGTCGTCTACCCGCACGCGCGCCTGCTGTCGGGCAACGTGCGCAGCTTCGTCGACTACGTGGTGCCGCGGCTGCGCAGCCGCGTCGCCGCACTCAGCGGCTGATCGACGACGCGGGCACGCGTCGGTCGAGTCGCAGCCACGGCGCGGCCCGTGCGCGGCGCGCCGCTAGATCGGTGTTGATCGGGCCGGCTCGCCGACGCTGCAGTGCCTGCTCTCAATAGCATCAGCGTCGGTATTGGCGCGCCCGGCGCGGATCGAACGCGCGACCCCTGGCTTCGGAGGCCAGTACTCTATCCACTGAGCTACGGGCGCCTGTAGACGGGTGAGCGGGCGATTCTATAGCGCGGGGCGCAAGGCCCGTGGCGACGCCATCCGTCGGGCAGCGCACAGACGCCGGCGTCGAAGCCGTCGACCCTGCGCCCTTTCATTGCCCATCAGGAGACATGACATGGCCACCGACAGGAAGAAGCACAGCGCCGCGGTTGATGACAGTCCGTTCCGCGATCTGACCAAGACGTTCGAGCAGCTCAAGCTGCCGGGTGTGGGCATGTCGTCGATCTTCGACGCCAATCGCAAGGATGTCGAGGCGCTGGCCGCCGCCAACCAGATGGCATTCGAGGCGCTGCAGGGTCTGGCACGCACGCAGACCGACATGCTGACCCAGGCGATGCAGAGCGCGCAGGCGCTGGCCAGCGGTCAGCGGGCCGCGGGCCAGAAGCCGGTCGATGCCGTCCGGTACACCGAGGCTGCGCAGAAGTCCTGGCAGAAGATGCTTGTCGACATGAAGGCGCTGGCCGAGATGGCGCAGAAGTCGCAGACCGAGGCGATGGCCGGCCTGACCGAGCGCGCCACCGAGACGCTGGGCATGCTGCAGGGGTCGGCCTCTCACCTCAAGTAGGACCGCACCGCCACGCCGGATCAGGACGGCGCGGTCGACGGGTGACCCGCCGCTGCCGTTTGAGCGGCTGCGGCGCCGGTCAGGGCGTCTCGTCGTCGAGCCAGCGCGCGGACCAGGGTTTCGAACAAGACGTCGGCGTCAAAGGGTTTGGCGAGAAAGTCGTCCATCCCGGCTTCGAGGCAGCGCGCCTTGTCGGCGGTGAACGCGTTGGCCGTCAGCGCCACGATCGCCGATCCGGCGCCGCCCGGCAGCATGCGGATGCGCCGGGTGGCTTCCAGGCCGTCCATGGTGGGCATCTGCACGTCCATCAGGATCAGGTCGTAGCTGCGCTGGGCGGCCAGCAGGATCGCCTGGTGGCCGCTGGCGGCGACGTCGACGTGCAGGGCCGCCGTGCCCAGCACCTCGAGCGTCACTTCGCGGTTGGTGCGCTCGTCGTCGACCAGCAGGATGCGAGCGCTCGGGAAGTCGCGTGCCAGCCTGGTGCGGGCCGGACCCGCCCCTGCCAAAAGCTCGGCCGGCGGACGAAGGTTCTTGCGCAGTCGCGCGGTAAACCAGAACGTGCTGCCGACTCCGAGCCTGCTGGTGGCGCCGGCATCGCCGCCCATGTGCCGGGCCAGCTCGCGCACGATCGTCAGGCCCAGGCCGGTGCCGCCGAACCGGCGCGAGGTGGAGCTGTCGCCCTGTTCGAACGCCGAGAACAGCCGCGGCAGCACGTCGGCGGCGATACCGATGCCCGTGTCCTGCACCTCGAAGCGCACCAGCGCGTCGTGGTCGGTCTGTTCGGTGCACATGACCCGCACGGTGACGTCGCCGGCCTCGGTGAACTTGACCGCGTTGTTCACATAGTTCAGCAGCGCCTGCTGCAGCCGCGGCGCGTCGCCCATCAGGGCGGCGGGAATCGCCTGCACCTCGACCGCCAGGCGCACCTGTTTGGCCTTCGCCGCCTCGTGCATCAGCGACACCGCGTTGGCGGCGATCGTCTCGACGCGGACCGCGGACTCCTCGAGCACCAGTTTGCCGGCGTCGATGCGCGACAGCTCCAGGATGGCATTGATGAGCTCCAGCAGATGCTGCCCGGCTAGCTCGAGCTTGGTCAGCCAGTCGGCCTGTTGCGGCGTGACCTGCGATCGCCGGATCAGGTAGGCCAACCCGATGATGGCGCCCAGCGGGGTGCGGATCTCGTGCGACATGTTCGACAGGAACGCGCTCTTGGCGATGTTGGCGGCGTCGGCCGCCTGCTGGGACACGGCCAGTTCCCGGGTCCGAATGGCGACCAGTTCCTCGAGGTGCTGTCGATGGCGTTCCAGCTCCTCGGCATCGCGCCTGTGCTGGGTGACGTCTTCCGTGATGGTGACGCAGTGGCTGGTCGTCCCGTCGCTGCGGCGAATCGGCGCCACGATGGTGTAGCCGGTGAATTCACTGCCGTCCTTGCGCCGGCCCACGACTTCACCCGTCCACGATTGCCCCTGCACCAGCGCGCGGTGCTGCGCGGCGGCGCTTTCGGCGCCCGCGGCGCCCGACAGCAGCATGCGCATGCTCCGGCCGATGATCTCGTCGCGGCGGTAGCCGCTGTGCCGCAGCAGGGCCTCGTTGACGTACTCGATGTCGGCGCCGGTATTGGAGATGACGACGCTGACCGGAATCTGCTCCACCACCCGCGACAGCTTGCGCACCTGGTCTTCGGCCGCCCGCTGCTCGGTGATGTTGCGCACGTTGCACTGGATCACACGCACGCCCTCGCAGTCGTAGGCGTTGCTGATGAACTCCACGCTGATCAGCGCGCCCCGCTTGGTCTTGAGCGGCAGGTCGCTGTAGCGCACATAGCCCGTCGCCTGCAGCCGCGCGAACATGTCGGTGCTCTTGTCGACGTCGGCGAAGGCGCCCACTTCCCACAGCTTGCGGCCGAGCATCTCCGCATGCGAGTAACCCAGCATCTCGATCAGGTACGGATTGGCATCCTCGATCTGCGCCGTCTCGGCATTGATGAGCAAGATGCCGTCCTGGGCGGCTTCGAACAGGCGTCGGTAGCGGCTCTCCGAGGCCTGCAGCGAGCTGTTGCGGCCGTCGTGGCGGGCGGCGGGCACCACGGAGGCAGCGGGTTCTAAGGTGCTCGGCATGCGGATCGTTCCTAGGACGAAAAAATGCCCCGAGGTCCGTGGCCGAACCGCGGGGCAGGTGTCGCGCGCGAGGCTTACGGCCGCACGGTGATCTCGTTCTTCACCGACTTCACGCCGTTGACCTTCCAGACCAGCGACTCGGCGGTCGACTTCTCGGTCGCGTTCTTGGCGAAGCCCGACAGCATGACGGTGCCGTTGAGCGTCTCGACGCGGATGCTGCTGGCGTCGACATCCTTGTTGTCGACGAAGCGGCCCTTCACGGCGGTGGTGATCGCGGTGTCGTCGACATAGGCGCCCACACTTTCCTGCCCGCGCGTGACGGCGCAGCCGGAGGCGGTGACGAGCAATATGGCGGCGGCGATCGCGGCCATCGAGTGGCGTTTGTTCATGGTGAAACTCCTGCGTTGTGGTGTGGGATGAGCGGCGAACCGATCGACCCACTGTAGGTTGGCGCGACGGGCGCGACCATCGGCTCCGACGACCCGGGTCTGTAGGACAGCGCCGCGCTGATGCGCGTGGGGTTGCGTGCGCAAGCGCACCGACACCGGCCGCGCGCCGGCCTACGGTGCGAGCTATTCGCCACCGTTGTCGGCGAACGGAGAAGTGAATGTTCGTCTCGTTCCGGCCCGCCGGGGCAGCAAGCGCCCAGCATGTCGCTCGCTTTTGCGACACGACACCTTTTGCGTACGCCACCGACCGATCGCCGCCAATCGCATGCCGCAGCGACGCGCTGCCGTCGCTGCGGTTGCGCCTGCAGGCGGCCCACGGGCTGCTGCGCCCGGGGTTCATGGTGCTGCGCGCCGTGCGCGCGCATGGCGAAATCGTTGACTTCACCTGGACCTTTGCCAGCGCCGCGGCAGGCCGCCTGCTCGGACGGCCGGCGCTCGAGTTGTACGGCAAGCGCCTGCTCGACGTGCTCGCCGGCCACGCCGGCCGCGAGGCGCTGTACGAGCAATACAGCCGCGTCGTGCTCTACGGCAAGGCGGCCGCGACGCAACAAGTGCACCGGACGCAGGGCCAGCGCGACACGATCCGCCACGGCGCGGTGCGCGTCGACGACGGCGTCGCGGTGACGTTGATCAATGTCAGCGCGACCCGCCGGGCCTACGCGCTGTCGTCGGCGGTGACGGCGCGAGGACAGCCGACCGTCGGGCGACAGTGAGCCCGCTGGCCGGCACGCCGGCACCGGCGGCGGCGCTGATCGACGTAGCCCGGCTCGTCGTCGCCTACGAGACGATACGGCCCGATCCCGGCGAACCGGCGCAGCGCGTCGCCTTCGGCACCTCGGGCCACCGTGGCTCGCCGCTCGACGGCTCGTTCAACGTCGACCACGTGCGGGCCATCACGCAGGCGATCTGTCGATACCGTGCCGCCCAGGGCATCGACGGACCGCTGTTTCTGGGCGTCGACACGCATGCGCTGTCAGCACCGGCGGCGGCCACCGCGCTGGAGGTGCTGGCCGCGCACGGTGTCCACGTGATGCTGGCGGCGGACGATCAGCCGACGCCGACACCGGCGATCTCGCATGCGATCGTCACCCACAACCGGGGCCGGCGCGAGCATTTGGCCGACGGCATCGTGATGACGCCCTCGCACAACCCGCCGGGTGATGGCGGCTTCAAGTACAACCCGCCGCACGGCGGCGCGGCCGGCGGGGCCGTGACCGACCGGATCCAGAGCGCTGCCAACGCGGCGCTGGAGAACCGCCTCGCCGGCCTGCGGCGCATGCCGCTGGCGCAGGCCCTGCTCGCGGCGACGACACACCGCCACGACTACCTGCAGGGATACGTCGGCGACCTCGCGCAGGTGATCGACCTGCCCGTCATCCGCGGGTCGATGCTGCGCATCGGCGTCGACCCGCTCGGCGGCGCCGGCGTGCACTACTGGGCGGCGATCGCCGAACGCCACGGCATCGACCTGACCGTTCTGCGCACGACGATCGACCCGCAGTTCGCCTTCATGGCGCTCGACTGGGACGGCCACATCCGGATGGACCCGTCGTCGCCCTACGTGATGCAGCGCCTGATCGACGATCGGCAGCGCTTCGACCTCACGCTGGCCTGCGACACCGACCACGATCGCCACGGCATCGTGACCCCGGGCGCCGGGCTGTTGCCGGCCAATCACTACCTCTGCGCCGCCATCGATCACCTGTTCACGCACCGGCCGCATTGGGGTGCGCAGGTCGGCATCGGCGCCAGCGTGGTCTGCACGCAGCTGATCGGGCGGCTGGCGGCGCGGCTGGGCCGGCCGCTGCACGAGATGCCGGTCGGCTTCAAGTGGTTTGCCGCCGGACTGGGCGACGGCACGCTCGGCTTTGCCGGCGAGGAGAGCGCTGGCGCCACCTTCCTGCGCCGCGACGGCGAGCCGTGGACGACCGACAAGGACGGCATCGTGGCGGGTCTGCTGGCCGCCGAGATGACCGCTCGGCGCGGCCGCGATCCCGGCGAGGACCACTTAGCGGAAGTAGAGGCGCACGCACGCGCCTATTTGGAGCGGCGCATGGCGGCGCCGCCGCGTCCGCCGATGCCGGCTACGGCCGCAGCACCCCCCCCGCTCGCGGCCCGTCCGGCCGGGCGCCCCGGTGATCGCGGCGTGCCGTCCGTGATCGGACCGGATCTGACGATCATGGGCAATCTCGTTTCCCGCGGCGAGGTCCAGGTCGACGGTGAGGTGCAGGGCGATCTGCACGGCACCAACGTCGTCATCGGCGAGCGTGCACGCATCACCGGCAACGTGATCGCCGAGGAGATCGTCGTCCGCGGCCACATCATGGGCTCGGTGCGCGGCAAGCGCGTCATGTTGCAGTCCTCGAGCCACGTCGAAGGCGATATCTATCATGCCTCGCTCGCCATCGAGCAGGGCGCCTATTTCGAAGGCAAGTCGCGTCGCTCCGAGGATCCGACGGCTGGCGTCGCGCGTCCTGAGTTGCCGCCGATGAGCCTCGGCTCGTTCAACGGCGAGACGAGCTGAGCGGCAAGCCGCAGCATGGCGCTGCCGGTTCCGTGAGCGGGGCACGCCCCTCGTGAATGACGACCGCGGCGACCCGCCTCGAGGCGTTG
>CALMQI010000216.1 GCA_937871935.1 uncultured Burkholderiales bacterium | reverse complement strand
CGAGCATCACAGGGTATCCCGGCCCGCAGGGCCGGGACGCCGGCGGTTGAGCGCCAGGGCAGGCCCGCCCGCAGCCTTGCACGCTCGGTCTCACGAAGGCGCGCACAGCGCGGTCCGCGAACGACCGCAACGGGCCGCAAGGAGCCGATCGGCGCTTGCGCGCATCACCGCCGCGCCAGCCACCCGCCCGAGGGGGTGCTTGCCCCGGAGCCACGGGATGACGCGGGCCAGCCACACACCTATCGTGCGGGTATGCATCCCACCTCCGCACCTCGTACCCGACTGGCGCTGCGCGCCACCGCAATCGCCGCGCTCGCTGCCGGCGCACTGTCCGCCCAGGCCTCGGTCGTCACGCTCGACGATTGGACGTTCGGTGCGGGTCACACCGTCCACACCTCCACTCCCGTGTACAACGGTCTGGCGGGTGGCTTTTCGGGCACGCTCGACGGTGATGCGCTGTTGACCTACTGCGTCGAACTGACACAGGTGTTCTACTGGCACGCCACCTACACAAACTACACCGACCTCGCAGCGTCGGCGTACTTCACGGGGCCTGACAACAAGGCCGACAAGCTCGGCCGCCTGCTCAGTTATGTAGCCGACACCGCCGGTGCGGTCGACAACTCCTACGAATCGACGTCGCTGCAGCTGGCCATCTGGAACATCGTCTACGACACCGACTATTCGCTCGGGGTCGGAGGCTTCCGTGACACGAGCAATCGAGCGTCGTATGCGAACACGCTGCTTTCCGCCTCGCAGAACTGGACCAACACGATGGACGTGCGCGTACTGAAATCGCCGACCGCGCAGGACCAGCTGCACTGGGGCCGCGTGCCCGAGCCGGGTTCGCTGGCGCTGGCGCTGGCCGGCCTGGGCGCTCTCGGCGTGGCCCGTCGTCGGCGCAATTGAGATCGCGGTAGCACTACCTGGCCACTACCGCAGCCATCCCTCGCCCACCCCCGAAGCTGCTCTGCTGCGGCACCGGCCCGCCGCGCTGCACGCGCACCGCGCAGTACTTGAACTCCGGGATCTTGCCGAACGGGTCGAGCGCCGAGTTGGTCAGCTTGTTGATCGCCGCCTCGTAGTAGCAGAACGGCACGAACACCGCGCCGCGCGGCGTGCCGTCATCGGCGCGGGCGTAGAGCGACACGCTGCCGCGGCGCGACGCGATCGTGATCACCTCGCCCGGCGCAACGCCCATCTCGGCCAGGTCCAGCGGGTGCAGTGTCGCAGTCGGGTCGGGCTCGATCGCATCGAGCACCATCGTGCGCCGCGTCATGCTGCCGGTGTGCCAATGCTCGAGCTGACGGCCGGTGATCAGCACACGCGGGTATTCGGTGTCGGGTAGCTCGTCGGCCGGAATGATGTCGGCCGGCACGAAGCGGGCCTTGCCGCCCTCGCGCGGAAAATCGGTGGTGAAGACGACCGGATCGCCCGGGTCGCCTTCCTGGACGCACGGGTACGTCACCGCGTGCTCACGCTCGAGCCGCTCCCAGGTGATGCCGCCGATGCTGGGCATCGTGTGACGCATTTCGTCGAACACGGCCGACACGTGCGGGTAGTTCCAGGCGAGTCCGAGGCGCTGCGCCACCTGCTGGATGATCCACAGGTCCTGCCGTGCATCGCCCGGCGGCTGCAGCGCCTGCCGGCCGAGCTGCACCAGCCGGTCGGTGTTGGTGAAGGTGCCGGTCTTCTCGGGGAAGGCGCTCGCCGGCAGGATCACGTCGGCCAGATACGCCGTCTCGGTGAGAAAGATGTCTTGCACCACCAGGTGCTCCAGCGCCGCCAGCGCCTCGCGTGCATGGTTGGCGTCGGGGTCCGACATCGCCGGGTTCTCGCCCATGATGTACATGCCGCGCACGCCACCCTCGACGATGGAATGCATCACCTCGACCACGGTGAGACCGGGCTTCTCGTCGAGCGTGCCGGGCGCGAGCTGCCAGGCCTGCTCGAAGCGCGCGCGCACCGCAGGGTCGTTGACCCGCTGGTAATCGGGCAGCATCATCGGGATCAGGCCCGAGTCGGACGCGCCCTGCACGTTGTTCTGCCCGCGCAGTGGATGAAGTCCGGTGCCGGGACGCCGGCCATCACCGTGCCGGGCTTGGGCACAAAGTTCTGGATGATCAGCTCCTGGATATGCCCGAACTCCCGGTGCAGGTCGCGCAGGAGCAGCAGGGAGAGGAGCCGCTCGTCGCGCGTCTCACCGATGCCGACAAGGAGGCCGGACGTGAGCGCCACACGCGCTGCACCGGCCGCGCGGATCGAAGCGAGGCGGACGGCGGGCGCCTTGTCGGGTGAACCGAAGTGCGGACCGCCGCGCGCCGCGAGCCGCGCTGACGCGGACTCCAGCATGATGCCCATCGACGGCGCCACGGCGCGCAGGCGCTGGTACTCGGGGAGCGTCAGCACACCCGGGTTCAGGTGGGGCAGCAGGCCGGTTTCTTTCTGTACGAGCGTCGCCATCGCCTGCAGGTAATCCACCGTGGACGCGTAGCCCAGTTTCGCGAGCGCTTCCCGCGCCACGCGGTAGCGAAGTTCCGGCTTGTCGCCCAGCGTGAACAGCGCTTCGTGGCACCCGGCTTCCTTGCCTGCCCGCGCAATCGCCAGCACCTGCTCGGGTGAAAGATAGGCGGTCGCGAGGCGTCGTGGCGTCTTGGCGTAGGTGCAGTAGTGGCACACGTCGCGACAGAGTTCGGTGAGCGGGATGAAAACCTTGCGGGAGTAGGTAACGAGGTTGCCGTGACCTTCGTCACGCAACACGGCGGCGCCCGCCAGCAATTGGTGCAGCGGTGTCGCCCCAAGTTGTCTCGCGGCCGCGAGATCGGGGTGGTCAGTCAACGTGCTGGCGGAATTCACTGGGTCTTCAGTC
>CALMQI010000215.1 GCA_937871935.1 uncultured Burkholderiales bacterium | reverse complement strand
CCAGGCCCGGCACGGCCTCCTCGAGCCCGCGAGCGACAGCCTCGCCGCCGGACACACCGGTCGCCACAGCAGCTTCGCCGGCCACAGGGGTCTGCGACAGCGCGGCCGTGGCGGCGCTCGACTCAGCCACCTGCGTGCCGGCTGCCGTGAGCGCCTGGTAGCCGGCGCCGATGCCGCCGGCCAGTGAGACCAGCGCGCCGAATCGGGACAGCTTCTTGCTGCCGGTGACCGTGCCGACGACGGAGATGGCGGTGCCCGCGACCATCAGGCCGGTCATCAGCGCGGCGCCAGCGCCAGCGCCCGCGGCGGTGCCCAGCGCGATCAGGCCGGCGGAGATGGGCTCGGCCGACGCAGCACCGGCGAACAAGAGCAGAAAGAGAGCAAAGAGGAGTTTCATTTGGCCTTCCTTTCGAAGGGCAGCTGCGTCAGTTCGTAGTAGAAAAACATGGGGTCTTCCCAGGTGCGTTTGAAGCCGAGCCGCGTAACGAACGCCTGCGCCTCGACGCCTTCTCTGCGGATCCGGGTGGCCAGGTACCCGTGCCGCGCCATCAACGGCGCCAGGAAGGCCCGCACCCGGCGCCGGCTCAGCGCGCGTCCGCGCCACTCTGGCGCGATCGTGATGTGGATCTCCGGGCCCTTGACCATCCCGCTGCAGACGCACTCGTCGCCTTCGAGGTAGTCAACGAATTCCCAGCCGTTCAGCCGCATCCTCTCCAGGACTTCCGGTTTCAGCAGCGCGGGGAACAGGGCGCCAGCCATGGCTTACAGCCCGCCAGTGCCGCCCGGGTCAACGTATTGCTGCTGCGGAGGCGGAGCCGTTTGCTCCGGGATCCGCTCCGTCGGACCGGCCGCGTTGACCGCGCTGAAGTCGAGCAGGCTGCCCAGGTTCAGGTTGTTCATGTTGCCGATCAGGTTCATGCCGTTCTGCAGGAGCTGGGTCTGCTGCGCGATCAGCGCCGTGCGCGACGCGCCGTCCAGGTCCTTGTTGTTCTGCAGCTTCGAGATCGCGTCGACCGTCTGCTGGTACAGGTCCGACGCGCTCTGCGACGCCTGCATCAGCGTCTTGTAGTTCGCCTCGATGTTGACCAGGTTCGTGCGCGTGGCGGCGTCGAGCTGCTGCAGCTTCATGTCCGTCTGCGCCTTCAGGTTCGTCTGCTGCGCCTGGTTGATGGCGCCGGCGCCGAACTCCGCGGCCTTGTTGGCCTCGGCCGCGTTCACGCGCGCGGTCTGGTTCGTCTCCGCGGCGTTGAACTGCTCGCCCTTGTTCGTCTCGGCGGTGTTGAACCGATTGGTCTGGTTGCTCTCCTGCATGTTGGCCAGGCCGTACTGGTTCTTGGCGTCCACGTTCTGCCGCGCCTGCTGCGCCGTCGTGCTGGCGTCCTGCTGCGCGATCGGCAGCGCCGCGCGATACAGCGCGTCCTGGCCAGCGGTCACGGCCATGCTCGAGTTGACCAGGCCCCGCCTGGCAGCTTCTTGCTTCGCCGTTGTCGCGGCTTGCTGCTGCAGCGGGCTGTTCTCGTCGATGATGCCCTTGATGCGGCTCTGCACCAGCTGGTCGTCGGTCGTCGTGCCCTGCGCGGCAGTGGCGCTGGTGATCGCGGACTGCTTCGGCGCAGCAGTCGTCTGCGTCGATGCGGCCGTCGCGTTGTAGCCGGCCGCCGTGGTCTGCGGGACCTTCGTCCCGGCCACGTCGGCGTAGTCGTCAATCAGTCCGTTGGAGGCCATGGAGTCTCTTTCTCAGCGCTTCGTAGGAATCGAGGCACTCGTTCAGGTCACGGATGGCTGCGTCGCCGTCGGCGGCGATCGACAGCAGCTCGATCGAGGTTGCGGGGTCGAGCTCCACTACTGCGGCGCTGACGCCGCTGGGCTCGGGGGCAGGGCCTGCAGGAGCCGCTTGACCAGGTTGGGCTCGCGTTTCTGCAACGCGAGGGGTGGGGCTTCGAACGACACCGCCTGGGGCAACGGGGATGCGCAGCCGCACAGTACCAGCAGCGAGCTGAGCACGCAGAATGTCAATGTCTTGTTTCGCACTAATTCTCTCCTGCTCTTGAGCACTTCTAATCGTGGCTAGGTCGCCCTTGAGGGCCGCCTGGGCCTTGTCCGCGGCCGCTTGCGCGCGCGTGGCGTCGATGACGGCCTCCTTGTCGCGCGCGCCGTAGCCCCAGCTGTAGACGCCTCTGACCGCGCCGAGCAGCGCGAGCACCAGCACGGCCGCCAGGGCCAGCTTCACCCACATTTTACTGAGTCCGAACATTCACTTTCCTTGCTTCAAATGATGTCGACTTCCACGAAGATGTTGATGCCTGTCTTCGTCGCGATGATGTTCGTCCCGGCGGCGTCGGAGGCGATCTCGATGGTGTACGTCGCGCTCTTCGTTCCGGTCGTGGTCTGCGACCAGCCGAAAGCCACTGCACTGGACACAGAGTGCCACGTGTCGAGCGTCGCGCCGATGTCGTGCGTCGTACCGGCGGTCTTCGTGGCGCGGATCCAGAACGACGAGCCGATGCCCGTTTGCGTTGGGTCGCGCCAGTTGGACCCGCCCGCTGATAGGTTGCCGGACAGCGTGATGGTGCCGTTCGAGTTGAACGTCATCGTCGCGGCCGCGTCGTCCGGGTCGACGGTCGTGTCGCTGACGGTAGTCACCGGCACCGGGTTGAGCACCCCGGTACCGCTGAAGCCGACTGGCCTGCAGGCGAAGCTCATGATCAGGCCGGCAGGTTGAGCCAGGAGCCTTCCCAGCGGCTGTCTGCCGTCGAGTAGGTCAGTGTCAGGAACGACGACGCACTGGCGGTCGCGCCGACGGCGCCCGTGATCTTCGCGCCGGCGGGGGCCGCGACCGTTCTGCCGCCGGTGCCGTCTTGCTTGAATCGGATCGTGATCGTCTGGCCACCAGTCGGGTTGCTGATCGTGACGCTCGTGACGTTCGCCGTCATCGCGCCCATCTCGAAGTAGTTCGACTGGCTGGCGTCGAAGGTCGGTGTCGCGCTGAAGGCCTGCGTGTTGGTCGTCGTGCTCGCGCCCTTGGCGAACGTCGCGTACTGGTTGGTGCCGAGCGTCAGAGCGAGAGTAGCGTTCCCGCTGTAGAAGATCATCGGCGCAGCAGCGTTTCGCGTCACGATCTCGAGAGCTGCGGCCGCGTACGAATTGATCTGCACGAGGCTGGCGCCAGTGTTCGTGAAGTTGAGCGTCGCCGAGGCGCTGAGCAAGTTCACCGCAGCGTCGGTAAGCCGCACGCGTTCGGTTGCACCAGACATGAGCAGAAGCGTGCCTTCAGACCTGATGCCGAACGTGTCTCCGGATCCGCCGCCAGTGATGCCACCACCGTCGGTACCGATGTAGCCCTTCGCGACGCCAGCGATCTGGTAGGACCCGAAGGCGCCAGCCGACGTACTGGCGTTGAAGATGTGATACGCGACACCGGTAGCGTTGACGACAAGAGCGGTCGCGGTCGAGGCGTTGATCGTCAACGCCGCGTTCGAGACGTGGTTGCCGGCGCTTGGCGCGTTTAGCGTGACAACGCCAGCCGCTGAGATTTGAATACGCGACGTCGCGTTCGACATCAAGTTGAACGCGTGATTCGACGTCGTGCCGAGATGCGCGATCGACGAGTTGTCGGCCTGCCAGGAGCTGGTGACGGTCCCGTCGGTGACTGTGATGGCGCCGACGGCACCACTGAGCGCGTTGACAGTCAGCGCAACTCCACTCGCTGGGACCGCAAACACCCAGTTCCCGTTCCCGCTCAGGTCCAGGGCCGCGGTGCCGCCGATGCTGATGCGGCCAGCGCGCGTGCCCGTGCTGGAGTTGAAGTTCAGGATCGTGAGGCCAGTTGCCTCGGTGTGGCTGATCTCGAGGCGTGGCTTGTTGGTGCCAGCCAGCGCAGCGAACTGCGCGCTGCGGTTGCCGTCGAGGGCGTCGACCTGCAGCGTGATGCCGCTCGTCGCGGCCGCCAGCGTCCAGTTGTTGGTCGCGTTCTTGACCGTGGCGCCGGCCACGCTCAGCGTATCCGCCACCGCGTCGCCGAGCGACACGTTGCCGCTGGCGCTGAGCGTCGTGAACGCGCCGGCCGCTGGCGTGACGCTGCCGATCGAGATGCCGTCGATCAGGTTGGTCGACTCGAGCGCCGTTGCGCCGGCGTTGACGCGGACCAGCTGCAGCGCGGACGCGGCCAGGGTGGGCAGCTTGGCGAAGCCGGCCATGACGGCGTCGAACTCCGCGCGCGCAGTGGCGCTGGAGCCAGCGGAGCCAGTGGCGGGGTAGCCCCCGTGGTTGTAGTAGTCGTTTGGCATTACCGAAGCCCTCGCCGCTGGATGAAGTGCAGGATCAACGAGTTGATCGTGAACGAGTTGAAGTAGTTGCCGTTGCAGTCGATCCGCATGGCGATGTTCTCCGCGGTGCCGCGGATCTCGATGTCAGTCGGGCCCAGCGACAGGCCGTCCCACACGAACATATCCCAGATGAACGAATCCCAGAACGGCGCGATGAACGAGTTGGCGTAGGCCCGGCCCGACTGCTGGTCAACGCGCGTGGCGTCGGAGTACGCCAGGTCGTAGCCGACGCTGATCTCGGCGTAGCTGGACCCCGTGATCTCGAGGCTGCCCCGCTTGTAGGACTTGAGCGTGCGCGAGTCCCGCTGCGGGTTGTAGTTGAAGAACATCGACGCGCTGATCGTGTCGCCGTCGAAGCTCGTGCCGGCGTCCAGGCGGTGCACGAAGCCCGCGGTGTCGCCGAAGAACGCGGTCTCCGCGCCGTCGGGCGTCTCGCCCTCGCACGCCACGGTGGCCGGGTCGTTGAAGAACACCGGCATGCAGCCCAGCAGCTTGCCGTTGTTGATCGTGATGTACAGCCCGTAGCCGTCGCTGAAGAACACGCGGTACTGCGACTTCTCGCGGTTCACCACGCTGGCCGTGGCCAGGTTGCGCCGGCCGGACAGGAACGGGCGGATGTTGTTGGTCAGCGTCGCGTCGGAGAAGTTGCCGTAGTTCTGGCTGGCCGTCAGCTCGATGACGCCGCGGTCGTCGAGCACGTACGCGGAGCTCAGCACCTGGTTGGTGTACGTCAGGCCGCCGGTGCCCTGGTTGTACGTGGACAGGTTCCAGTCGGCGCTGGTGGTGCCGTACAGCACCGCGGTCGCGTTGCGCGTGTAGATGCACAGCGCAGCGCTGGTCGACGAGCCTGGCAGCGTGCTCAGCCCGGTGATCTGGCCTTCCATCGCCAGCTCGCCCGCGCCCACCACGACCGACCACTCGTACGGCAGGCCCAGGCCGCTGTGCTGCAGCGACGCGTTGAACGTCAGGAACAGGTGGTTCTTGTGGCACTTGGCCAGCAGCGGCTGGTCCGTCGTCATGCCGGTCGTGATCTTCACGTACGAGGTGCCGTCGAACTCGAACGCCGGGTTCACGCCGTCGGCGCCGTACAGCCTCTTGCCGAACAGGCCGCCGGACAGCGCCGCCTGGTCGGTAGACACCTTGCCGCCCGGCAGTAGCGTCTGCGCGGCTGACACACTGGTCGACGTCGCCTTCGTGACGCCGCCAACTTGCAGCGCCTCGCCGCTCGAGAACGTGCCCGTGGTCGACGCGAAGATCAACGTGCCCGCGGCAGTCGTGCCCCAGGACCCGCTGCGCTTGACCACGCGCGTTACCACGCCGCTCGCTCCGCTGGCCAGCCCGGTGACTGTGTTGCCGTCGAAGATTTCCCCGACGCCGGTGTTGAAGCTGATGGCGAACCCGAGATTTACCTGGGTCCAGCCACCGCTCGTCGACTTGTAGATTTCCAGCGCGGTGCCGCCGGCGTTGTTCCGCCAGCCGTACACCACGCCGTCGTAGTAGGCCACGCCGCGCGTGGGCCCGCTGCCCGGGATCGCGGTGATGTCGGCGCGGTACAGGTCAGCCGCCAGCGCACTGTATTGCGCGGTCAGTTGCGCGCTCGTCGACACCGCGGACAGCGAGACAACCGTGCCCTGCACGGCCACGCCCTCGCGCACGTTCTCACCGATCTGGAACGTGCCGGTGGCCTTGCTGTAGACGAACGTCGTGCCGACCACGGCCAGGATCACGCCGGTGGCGCCGCTGGTCTGCCCGTTGAACGTATCGCCGACCGCCAGCGTGCCGACGGCCGAGACCTCGATCGTCGCGAATCCCGCGTCCGACGGGTTGGGCCGGCCGTCGTACCGCTCGTAGCCCGCGATGCGCGTGTAGCCGCCGGTGGTCGACACCTCCCAGTTGACGCTGTCACGCAGCACGCCGGGCTTCAGGTCCAGCGTGGGCGTGATAAGGTCGAGGCCGCCGCGAAGGCGCACGACCTCGTGCTGCACCTGGGGGAGGCCGCCGTATTTCATGCCAGCGGGGGCCCGCTCGTGACCTCCGGCATCTGGTCGTTCTCGATCTTGGACATCAGCCGCTTGATCTCGCCGTCCGCGCGCACGACCACTTCGGCCGCCGACTCGTACAGGCCGTAGGCGCGCAGCGCGCGCCACACCAGCAGCATGTGGTATTCGTCCGTGATGCCCGGCTCGTCGGTGTCGCCGACCAGGTCAGTCGCCTGGCGGAAGTATTCACCGTTGATGGTGTAGACCGCGTCCGGCACGGGGCCGATGACGAGCGACTTGTCGGGCTTGATCGAGAAGAGAACAGGGCGCCCTGTGGTCGAGCGCTGGTTGCCGTAGAGGTAAAGGTTGCGGAACGACTCCCACGGCTCGAAGCGCAGGATCTGCTCGTCGCCGAAGCCGATCGACGTGGTGTACGCGCGGAAGGTGTCACGCTTCCAGTTGCGGAAGCTGGTCAGCGGCGTCGACAGCGAGGCGGCCGTGTACGTCTGAACCGCCGCGGTCGTGTCGAACTCGAAGTCCGACCGCATGAAGTCCCAGTCCTTGCAGTGGATCTGCAGCTCCCGCCAGGCCTCGTTGACCCAGGCCTTGAAGCGCTGCGTCTCCTGCGAGACCGTGCCGCCGAGCGAGAGCAGGGCGGCGCCTGAGACGCCGCCCTCCTGCCGCGCCCGGTTGACGAGCTGCAGGTAGTCCATGGGCTTAGCCCGCCGACTCGGAGAGGATCTGGCTCAGCCAGGCGCGGCCGCGCGGGTTCGGATCGTTGCGGATCTCGAACGCGTGGATCTGCACCGTGCGCGGAATCAGCACGTTCCCGGCTTCCGGGTTCATGAGGTTCTGCGGGGGTTGGCTGAACTTCGTTTCCTTCATGCGAGCCAGGATCTCGAGGTACTTGCGCCGCATGGGCGTGACCGAGCCGCAGAACACCGGCTGGTTGATGCCGTTCACGTTCAGGATGAAGTGGCTGGCCGCCTGCTCGTCCGACGGCGAGTGCACGTAGACATGGACGACTTCGTTCATGAACGCCTCGTCGGCGATCACTTTCGCGAGGCCGGCGTCGTTGTGGACGGTGTCCGTGGTCAGCTGCAGGCCGACGTCACCGAGGACGTCAAATTCGAGGGTCTTGCTCACGTTGATGGAACTCCAGTGGGGAAGGACATACAGGGCGCACGAGGCGCCCTGCGAAGACGCCAGAGAACTGGCGGTTGCGGACCGCTGTTAGGCGGTGAAGATCGCGGCGTCGGGCAGCGAGAACAGGTTGGCCACCGTGTCGACCACGATGCCCGTCGCGTTCCAGTTGCTCGAGCCGAACGTCCAGGTGCCGACCGTGGTCGCACCGGCCTTGATCACCACGTAGGCGATCGGGCAGAACGTGTCGGGCAGCGCCGGCAGCTTGACTTCCGTCGAGCCAGCGGTCGTGTCGGTGTAGGCGACGGTCGCGCCCTTGATCACCTGCACGGTGCCCGCGGCGTTGACGCCCCAGACGAAGACCGCAGCCTGGTTCGCGACGAGAGTCATCGCGAGGCCAGTGACGGCGTCGGTCGTTGGCGTGGCGCCGCCGGCAACGGCCGCCTTGACGCGTTGGATGCCGCGGATGACCGTGGCGATCGCGCTGGTCGAGTAGGTCGTGGCCGCGCCCGACAGGCCGGTGAGAGCGGCGCTGCCGACGCAGAGGTTGCCGCCGATGGCGTTTTGGAGGTTGTAGGACATGAGACGGGGCTCCTTACGGGAGAATCTTGGTTGCGATGACGGCGGCGGAGAGGGACGCGTAGTTCGTGTCCGTCACCGTGGCGTCGGCGTCGAGCTTCGCGGTGATCTGCGCGACCACGGCGACCAACGCGTCGTACTGCGCCTGGATCAGGACTCGCAGTTCGTCGGTCGGCTCACCGGGCGGCATGCCCGAGAAGCGGGTCTTGATGGACTCAGCTGGCATGGTCAGCTCCGGTTACAGGGCGGTGGCGCCGGCTTCCACGCGAGCCATCCAGGCCTCGTTCAGTCGCACAGCGTTGAACCAGGTGTTGGCACCGACGTAGCCGAACAGGCCCAGCGGGTTGGCGTGGTTGACCGTGCTCGGCTTCAGGCTCACCGGCTTGATGGCCGACATGCCCTTCAGCGCGACCTGGCCCCAGGCGTCCGCCGCGACCACGAGGATCGGGTAGACGTCCACGTTGGCAGCACCGACCGAGATCATGCCGCTCGAGCCGATCGCAGCACCTGCGGCCAGGAACGGCGCGAACAGGGGCGAGTCGATGAAGCGGAACTGCTCGGCAGCGCCGAACTCACGCGGGTGCACCGGCTTGAACGCGGCGTACTCTTCGACCTTGGTGAAGTTCGACAGGTTGCGAACGTCGGCCGACACGTCGGTGTGGCAGAACACCAGGTACGCCGGCTGGACCGAGCGGGTCGCGAAGTCCGGGCCCGGGGCGATGCGGCTGGTCACGCGCTTGGCGCGGTTGGCTTCCAGCGTGCGGGCCGCCTTGCGGAAGGTGTTCAGCGTCACGGCGGTGTTGACCGCAGCGCGGCTGGAGCCGTTGCTGTAGATCACCGTCGAGCCGGCCTTCAGCACGCCGTAGCGCACGAGCTCCAGGATTTCGGCCATCGTCTCGCCGGTCTGCTTGACCAGTTCGGCGGGGATGTCGTCCTCGTACATCAGCTCGACCTTCGAGCTGTACTTGTACAGGATGCCGTAGTTGTTCAGCGTGACGCTGATGTCCTGGAAGGTCACCGTGTTCGCCGTGGGCGTGGTGCCCTCGGCCAGCACGAAGTTGGACGGGGTCACGACCGGGGTGCCAGCGTAGCGAGCGCCGCCGCCAGCTTCCACCGTCGAACCAGCAGCCACCGCACCGAAGGGCAGGCAGCGCCGGAACACGAGCGTGTCGGTCTGGTTCTGGGGCATCTCGCGCTGGACGCCGAAGTCACCGAGGACGGTGATCGGCTCGGCGTGATCGAGCATGTCCATCGCAGCACGGATCAGGTTCCGGGATGCGACGGTGTTGTAGTTCTGGATGGCCATGGTTCAGGCTCCGTTGGATTGGGGTTGGGGTTAGGCGAGGGCCTGTTCGGCGCGCTTCTTGGCGCGGCGGTTGGCTTCCTGCCTCCAGATTTCATTTGCGGACAGCTCGCTGTCGTCCTTCGGGGTGGGCGTCGAGCGCCCAGCGCGTTGGGTGGTTGCAGCAGCTGCCAGTCGGGCGGCTCGTTCGGCCTGGACGTCCTTCACGACCGGGGCGGGCTTCTCGTTGCGCTTCGAGAACAGATCGAGCATCTCGATCGCGTCCTCGGCGTAGGGGCTTGCGCCCAGCGCGTTGATCCGCTCGTCCTGGCTGGCCCGCCACTCGAGGAACTCCTCGGTCTTGACGGTGTCTTGCCAGGCGGGGTGCTTGCGCTCGATGGCTTTCGCCTCGCGCTCGGCGGCCTTCGCTTCCACCCGGGCTTCGACTTGCGCCGCCACCTGGTCCTCCGTCAGCCCGCCTTTCGGCAGGTTGGCGGTGAGGAAGTCGTTGATCGCCTCACCCCACTCGGGGAATTCCTTCTTCAGGGCCGCCCACTTTTCGGGGTCCTTGATCGCAGCAGCCTGTTCGGTCTGCGTCGGCGCGGCGTTGGATTGCTCCGTGGCCTTCTTCGCCGCAGCAGCCTGCTGGCTTTGCATGGATGCGATACGACCTTCGGCGCGCTTGAGCTGGAGCTCGAGGGCCGCGAATCGTTTCGCGACAGGGTCTTCGGTTTGCTCACCAGAGGCCGGCTTCGGCTCGCCCTTGGACTTGGTGTCCTTCTTGGCGGCGGCGGGCTTCTCTTCCTTCTTGCCTTCGGCGGGCTTGTCGCCCGTTTCGGCCTCGCCGGTCGCTTCCTTGGCCGTCGGTTCCGGGGCTTCCATCGTCCCGGCTGCGACCGCTTGCGCGACACGCCGGGCTTCGGATTCCTCGGCCCAGATGGCCTGGGCTTCGTCCTGCGACAGTTCCTGAATCTGGTTCTGGTCCTGGTTTTCGGTGGGGGTGGGCACTCAAAGGCTCCTGGCCATGTGGGACGTTGCGTCCCGGTGACCCTGTGTCCGGCTCAAGAGAGCTCTGGAGGCAGGGCGTCTAGTCGTCGAGTTGCCTCGTTGGGCAAGTCGAGCAGATTTTTCAGGCACCGGATCTCGCCGCGGATGGCCTCCGTCTCGGCGGTCGGTTTCCCGACGGTGTCGTTCAACTCTCGGGCCCTTTCGAGCCGGTACTGCAGCAGGGATTCAAGCTGATGCCAGCTGATCGGTGCCTTGCAGTTGAGGGTCGGTTCTTCCGTCAGAATTGCCACAGAAGAGACTGTAGCACAGTGTTGTTTTTATGCCACTTAAGTCTTCAGGCCCTTGACATCCTTGATGATGTCGTCGATGCCCTTGCCGCGTTGCTTCCCCAGGTAGGTGAAGGTGGCTCGGACCAGCGTCCACGCTGGGAGCCCGCAGGCGAATACGATGCCAAGCATGGCGACCAGGCCCAGGGGGTCTTGTGCCCACGACTGCAGCCCGAAATACTGGATCGCGATGGACCCGCCACCGATCGACCCCATCACCGTGCTGATGATGCCGACGACCCACTCGCGCGCGTGGCGCGGGGGCGTCATGCACATGACGACGATGGCCGCCAGGCCGGCGGCGACGGCCATGACCGTGGTCAAGCCGCCAATGAGCTTCCAGCCGATGATGCCACCGGCTGCGGACGACGCGGGTTCAGCCATGCTTCTAGCCATTTTCGTGAGACGTGTGGAGGGGTCAACCGGCCAGGAGAGCGCCAGGCCGCGCGATCGGGCTGTGGCTGCGTAGCTCGTCTGTGCTACCACCGCCGGCATTCGGGTCGATTCCGGTACCGGCTACGAGCAGGTCCTGGAACGTCACCGAAAGTGTACCAATCAGTGGCAAACTGCCTTGACCGGTGACGGTCATGTCGTCTAGCAACAGCGCGGCCTGCGCGCGCAGCGCCAGCGCGCCGGTGCCAGCGGCCGTCATGTCGGCCAGCGTGATGCTGCCGTTGGCCTGGATGGCCAGCGCGCCGGTGCCCGCGGCGGCCATGTCAGCCAGTGTCACGGCCGCAGTGCCCTGCGCAGCCAGCTGGCCGGTGCCGGAGACCGTCAGCGCGTCCAGCGTCACCGCGGCGGTCGCCGCGATCGCCAGCTGGCCGGTACCTGCGGCCGTCAGGTCCCCGAAGGTGACGCTGGCCGTGCCGGTGATGGCGCCAGCGGCGCCGAGCGTTCCATCGCCGGCGACCGTCAGGTCGTCGAACGTCACGGACGCAGTGCCCTGGATCGCCAGGGCGCCGGTGCCGGCGACGGTCAGGTCGCCGAGCGTCACGGCGGCAGCGCCCACGATCGCCAGGGCGCCGGTGCCGCCGGTAGTCAGGTCGCCGAGCGTCACGGACGCCGTGCCGCTGATCGCCAGGGCGCCGGCGCCGGTGGTAGTCAGCGCGTCGAGCGTGAAACCGGCCGTGCCGCGGATCGACAGAACGCCCGTGCCGGCGGCCGTGAGGGTGTCGAACGTGATCGACGCGGTGCCGACATAACCCGTCGCCGGCGGCTCCGGGAATAGCTCGCGCGCCAACCAGAAGCCGGTGCCCACGCGCGTGGCGTCGTTCGTCGCGCCGCCGCTGCCCAGGTTCGTCTCGGTCGCAACGGCGCCGGAGCGGAACCGCAGGTCGACCGTCGGCGTCGCGACGTCGTCGATGTGCGCGCCGGCGGCGAGGGTCGTGACCTCGGCGGCCGTCAGCGAGTCGTTGAGGACGACCGCGAACTCGCCCAGCACCACGGGGGCGTGGAAGCTGAACTGGTCAGAGCCGATGCGCCACGTGGCGGTCGGGATCGTCGTGCCGTCGTGCGCAACGGAGCCGTCTGGCGCACTCTTGGTGCCGCCCTCGACGCAGACGTACTGCTCATAGTTCGCCCCGCGCCGCTGCGTGACGATCAGCACGCTGCGGTTCCGGTAAGGCACCGCGGTTTGAAGCGTCTGCTCCGTGCCGCCGACCTGACGGATGCCCGTGAACGTCGCGCCGTCGTTGCCGCTGTTCAGCGTGAGCCGCAGGCCCGGCGTCGTGCTGGTGTCCGACATCTGGTCGTGCAACGACCAGAAGCTCGACGTGATCTTGCCGGCGCTCGGCCGGATGCGCACCACCACCGCCCAGTCTGCGTTGGGCAGCTCCGGGATGGTGGCGGTGTAGTAGTTGCCACCGTTGACGTGCGACGAGCCGCCGAAGTCCAGGCCGGTGAGCGGCGCCTGGACGTGCGGGTCAAGGCTCTTGTTCGCTTCCCAGTTGCGCCGGGTGCGCCAGCCCCCGACGCGCATTGCCATGGCTTACCCCTGGACCGTGCTGAAGTCGCCGGTGTACGTCGTCGCCGTCGTCGCCGGCTTGCAGAGCTCGAGGAACGCGAGGCACGCGTCATCGAACACGCGGCGCAGGTTCACGCTCGTCGTCAGGCCGTCCTTTTCGCAGACGAAGTTGGCGATGCCGCACGGGATGAACGCGATCGGGTGGCCGATGGTGAAGTCGATCGCGCCCGTCGCCACAGCCGCGCTGCACTGCATCTGCTCCAGATCACTGATGCCGGTATCGCCGGAGGCTAGCGGGCAGAACCACGTCAGTGTCGGCTGGTCCAGGCGGTTGATGATGTTGCCTGAGTTGCCGGTCACGCTAGGCAGCGTGGCGCCCGTGTTGCCGCTCTGGTCCTCATAAAGACACACCGTCCAGTTGTGCGCCGTCGCCGCCAGCGCCGTGCGGCACTCGATGAACAGGAAGTTGCCTTCCGCCGAGTCGGCGGCGCCTTGCGTCGTGTTCTGGTAGCGCGTCGGCACGCCGGTCACCGCCTGCGTGGCCGTGCTGTTCATCGTCTTCGTGACGCTGAAGATGCGGTCGTACAGCAGCAGGGTGTTCGCGGCGACGTTGGCGATCGGGTTGGCGAACAGGAAGTGCTGCGTCACCCCGCCGGCCGGATTGGTGAATGACCATGTCCCGGTCGTCGTGTCGTCTGGCACGGTTCCGCCCGGGGCGGCAGCGGCCGCAGCGCCGGCAGCGGGCATCGAGCCGACGAACCACAGCGTGTTCGTGGAGCCGACCACGCCCGTCGTGCCGGACTTCAGGAAGTTGCGGTGCCGGTCGCCGCCGCCGAAGTACGCCGCGATGGCTGCGTCGTAGCTGCCGATGGCGCCGCGCTGGCGCCGCGCGAAGCCAGACCGCATGAACGCCATGCGCGCGCGGGCCTTGCGCGCCTCGCGCTTGATGATCTCCTCGGCGCGGTCCATGGCCCCCGCGAATCCGCCGACACCGGTGCGCCCGACGAAGTCGCCGTCGGCGTCGAGATACACGGCACCGGGGATGCCCTGGACCGGGATCGGTGGGCCGTACCAGCGGTTCGGCCCGCCCATCGCCGAGCGGGTCAGGTTGTCGTAGGCGGCCTTGCCGAGGCGATCGCAGCGCCCGGCGCGCCGGATGCGTTGTTCACGCCGGCGCAAGCTGAAGCGTCTGTCGCGGATGGCGCACCGATCGGGTTCGTCGTCCGCTTCGAAGGCGTGGCCAGCGGCATCGTGCCGCAATCGGCGCCCGGCGTGAACGCCGATGGCCTGGTCGTGCCGCGCACGCCAGAGGAAATCCTCGCCGACGAGGAAGCCGCCAAGCTCAAAGCCGAAGCAGAAGCCGAGAACGACAGCGACAGCGAGTTCGACGACGAACAAGCGATTTCGATGTCGGCGATGGAAGCCGAGTTGAAGGAAGGCGTGATGGCGACACTCGACGCCATCGCCGAGGCGTTCGTCCAATTCCGCAAGCTGCAGGAAAAGCGCATTGATCTGCGCCTGAAAGGCCGCTCCCTGCCCGGTGCGCAAACCGAGGCTTACGAAGGCGCGCAGAACACGATCATCGAGGAGCTGAAGAAGCTCAAGCTTAACAACGCCCGCATCGAGAGCCTGGTCGAGCAGCTCTACGCCATCAACCGCAAACTCATTCAACTCGAAGGCAAGCTGATGCGGCTGGCCGATTCCAACGGCGTCTCGCGTCTGAGCTTCCTGGAATCCTATCAAGGCAGCGAGCTCGATCCGAAATGGACCGAGAAGATCGCCGCCAAATCGAAGCAATGGGCCAAGTTTGTTACCGCTGAAATCGATGACATTATCGAAATTCGCAGCGAGATCGGCAGCCTTGCGCAAGAGACCGGCGTGCCGATCGATGAGTATCGCCGCATTGTCCACGCGGTGCAGAAGGGCGAGCGCGAAGCGCGGCAGGCGAAGAAGGAAATGGTGGAGGCGAATTTGCGTCTCGTCATCTCCATCGCCAAGAAATACACCAATCGCGGCCTGCAATTCCTGGACCTGATCCAGGAAGGCAATATCGGCTTGATGAAAGCGGTCGATAAATTCGAATACCGCCGCGGCTATAAATTCTCGACTTACGCCACGTGGTGGATCCGGCAGGCGATCACGCGCTCGATCGCCGACCAGGCGCGCACGATCCGCATCCCTGTCCATATG
>CALMQI010000214.1 GCA_937871935.1 uncultured Burkholderiales bacterium | reverse complement strand
GGCCCTTTGCTTTGGTTACTTTCATTTGGGCCAGCAAATGAAAGTGACCGCCGGCCGGGCGCGACCGGCGGGCTCTGCCGAACTGCACCGCCGCGGTATCCAAGAACGGCAACCTCACTTCTTGCCTTTCACATGCCCTTCGAGTTCGGCGAAAGAAGGCCGCTCGGTCGAGTACAGCACCTTGCGTCCGAACTCGATGGCCACCTGCGGCGCATAACCCTGCATCGAGGCCAGCAGCGTGGTCTTGATGCACTGCAGTTCCTTGCCGCTCTCGTCGACCTTCTGCTCGAGCAGGCCGGCCAGCGGCTCGAAGATGCCGTAGGACAGCAGGATGCCGAGGAAGGTACCGACCAGTGCCGAGCCGATCATGCCGCCCAGCACCGCCGGTGGCTGGCCGACCGAGCCCATGGTGTTCACGACGCCGAGCACCGCGGCCACGATGCCGAAGGCCGGCAGCCCGCCGGCCAGGCGCTGCAGGGCGGCCACCGGCGCGTGCGCCTCGTGGTGATGGGTGTCGATCTCGCTGTCCATCAGCGACTCGATCTCGTGCGCGTTCAGGTTGCCCGACACCATCATGCGCAGGTAGTCGGTGATGAATTCGCTGACATGGTGGTCATTGCCCACGTTGGCGTACTTCTGGAACAGCGGCGAGTTGTGCGGGTCCTCGACGTCCTTCTCGATGGACATCAGCCCTTCCTTGCGCGCCTTCTGCAGGATGTCGTAGAGCAGCGCCATCAGTTCCATGTAGCGCGCCTTGGTGTACTTGCTGCCCTTGAAGCACGTGGCCAGCCCGGCGACCGAACCCTTGAGCACCTTCATCTGGTTGTTGGCGATGAAGGCACCGATCGCCGCACCCATGATGGCGACCATCTCGAACGGCAACGCCTTGAGCACCACGCCGATGTTGCCGCCGTGGGCGATGTACACCCCGAACACACAACCCAGTGCGACAACCCAGCCGATGATGACGAACATGTGAGCGCTTCCTGACCGTACGTCGAACCGGCGTGAGCCGATGCCGTCGTTGGCATATCGGCTTCTGGCACCCGGTCTTGAGGTTGAAGGTGGCTGCCGCCGTCAGAGCAGCGCGAGCACGCGTTCGTGCGGAGGAATCACGCGCACGGCGCCGCAGGCCAGCGCGCCGCGAACCGCATGGGGGCGCTCGGCAGTGTGGCGCAGCGTCGGTTCACCCAGCGGCGCGCCACTGGCGCCCACCAGTGCGGCGACGAGAGGCTGGTTGGTCTGCGACCCGCGCGACACCACGATGGCCTGTTCGCCGCTGGCCAGCTCGACGAAGCTGCCCGGCGGATACAGGCCCACCGTCTTCAGCAAGGCCGCGCCCAGCGCATCGGGCTTGCCGTCACGGCCCAGGCAGGCTTCGCGCGCCGCCTGCACCGGCGACATCGGCACCCGCGTGACGCGCCGGCTCAGCTTGGCCGCGAAGATGTCCACCCGACGCAGCAGCTGCGCCGCGCGGCACGGCTCGTCGCCATGGGCCGCGCCCGCGGCCGCGCTTGCGCCACAGTCGTCGTCATGGTGACGGCGCACGGTCTCCAGCCAGCCGGTGTCGTGCACGCCGGCCGCCTGCAGCATGTCGACGCTGCGTTGCGGGTGCTCGCGGATCTGCGCCCGCACGGCGTCGCTGAGCGGCATGTCCTGTGCGGCCAGCTGGTCCTGCAGGCGGCGCATCGACACGTTCATCGTCAGTGCGGCCAGCGCGATCGCCTGCACTTCGGCGTCGGGCCAGCCCAGCACGCGCGCCGCCTCGGCAGCGATGATGGCGCACAGCACCGCGTGGTGGCTGCTGTACTGCGTGGTGTCGTGCCCGGCGGTGTAGATCAGGTGATAGAGCGCGCCATCGAGCCGCCTGGGCATCGCCTGGGCGATCGCGCCCTGCAAGGCCCGCACCCGCGCCACCCAGGGACCGTCGGCGCGCGGGTCGCGCAACGCAGCGTCGACGCTCTGCACCCAGCCCGCGACCTGCACGGTGGCGAGCGGCCCGACGCCGGCGTCGGCAGCGTCGTCGTCCTCGACCGGACGCGCCGCGGCAATCACCTTCAGCGACTCGTTGCGCCGGATCATGCCGTCGACGGTGGCGACCAAGCGCCGGCGCCAGTCGCTCGATTCGGTCTCGTCGGCAAACAACGGCTTGGCCAGCAGCGCAGCCAGGCGCTCTCGGCTCTCCAGCCGCTGGCCGGCCGCCAGCAGGAGCTGGCCGTTGGCGTCGCGCACGCCGAACGGCAGCGCCTCGTACAGCTGCAGGTACTTCTTCGAAAAGGGAATCAGGTTCACGTTCGTCGCCGGCGCCCCGCGATGCGCGGCCGCGGTCGCGGCCTGACGACGATATCGGCCGCCGGGCGCATGGCTTGAACCCGCAAAGAAGAAGCGGCGCGACCCCGAAGGTTCGCGCCGCAAAGGCACTCGATACGTGCCACTAGGAGGAGACAAGCAAGAAAACGGTCGGTCCAGGCCTGAATTGTCGGCCCGCATGCGCGCGGCTTGAACTTCGAAATGCCTCGATCAGTGAATTTCCAACGCCGATTGCAGGCTGCCGGCCTGGCGGCCCTTGCCGGCGCGCGCCGGCGGGTTGCACAGGCCGCACACGTAGTGGCGAGCGATCTCGTGCGGGTGGGTCACGAAGTGGCCACCGCACTTGGAGCACGCTGTCATGGTGAGCATGCCGTTGTCGATGAACTTGACCAGCCGCCAGGCCCGCGTGACCGACAGCTGCGGCTCCAGCGCCTGCGCCTGCAGTTGCTCGAGGTACAGCTTGTAGGCCTTGATCACGGTGTCGATCTCGTCGAGCTCGGCCACCTTGTTCAGGTATTCATGCACGTTGAGGAACAGGCTCGCGTGGATGTTCGGCTGCCAGGTCATGAACCAGTCGGTCGAGAACGGCAGCTGGCCCTTGCTGGGACTCTTGCCCGCCACTTCCTTGTACAGGCGCAGCAAGCGCTCGTAGCTGAGATCGGTTTCGCTTTCCAGCACCTGCAGGCGCGCGCCGAGCTGGATCAGCGTCACCGCGCCGCACTGCGCCGCCTCCCGCGGCACTCCCGCCTGATCGGCTAACCAGCGCGCGATCACGCGATGCACAATCGCCAGCACCGGGCCGATGGCGTCGGGCTTGCTGGCGAACAGAAAGCGCAAGGGGTAAGGAAAGCTCAGCACCCATTGCCGTACTGGGCGCGGGCCAAACACCTCCTCTACCAAGTGCCGCGCCGACTCGGCCATGCGCCGCGCGCCGCAACTCGGGCAGAACCCGCGCTTCTTGCAGGAAAACGCCACCAGCCGTTCCGCACGGCACTGCTCGCACACCACCCGCAGGAAGCCGTGGTCGAGTACACCGCAGCGCAGGTATTCCTCGAATTCCTCGTGCACCTGCTTGGGAAGCGTGCGATCTTCGGCCTCAAGACGTGCGAGGAAGTCCGGGTAGTGCGCCTGCACCAGCGCGTACAGCAGCGTACGCTCAGGAACATGGCGCGCGTAGCTCGGCGCGGCCGCCTGCGCGGTCGCGGCGGCGCCAGCGGCGCCCGGCCTTGCGCGTCCCTCCGTCGCGGTGAAGCACAGCACGGAACGCTCCTGTGCATCGACGGCTGCACAGTGTTCCGCGCGGCCTCATCGCCGCCCATCAGCGTTTCTCCCGCGAACGGGTAAGACATCAGCGCGACGCAGCGTAGGACATTGCCTACCTGCTGCCGTTGTCCGAGACCCCGCCTTCCGCCGGCGAGTCGATCCGCGGTGATTCACCTGCGTGTTTAATCAACATGGAATTTTCCAGTGATCATTTGAGCAGCACATAACGTTCCGGTTGAGCGGCGGCGTGAAACGCCGTCCGCTCCAGCTCTCCGCCGCCCTCGTCCTCTGCCTGGCAGCGCCCGGGCTCGCGTCCGCGCAAGCCACAGGCGAATGGCCGGCCTACAAGCTGAGCTCCACCATCGATCCGCCCACGCACCGCCTCACCACGGTGGCCGAGGTCACCCTTCCGGCCGCAATGGCCGG
>CALMQI010000213.1 GCA_937871935.1 uncultured Burkholderiales bacterium | reverse complement strand
GGGCTGCCGCGAGCAGCAATCAGCCACGCAGCGGAGCAGCACCATGGCCGGTGACGCCAAGAAACTCCAGCCGATCATCGTCAAGAAGATCAAAAAGGGCGGCCATGGTCATCATGGCGGCGCCTGGAAGATCGCGTATGCCGACTTCGTGACGGCGATGATGGCGTTCTTCCTGCTGATGTGGCTGCTGGGCTCCACCACCGAGGGGGACAAGAAGGGCATCGCCGACTACTTCCAGTCGCCGCTCAAGGTGGCCATGTTCGGCGGCTCGGGTTCGGGCGACTCGTCGAGCATCGTCAAGGGTGGGGGCAAGGACCTGACCCGCTCCGCCGGCCAGGTCAAGCAGGGCGACGTCGACGCGGAGAAGCGCACCATCAACCTGCAGGCACTCAAGCAGGAACAGATCCGCGCCGAGGCGGCACGTCTGCGCGTGTTGCAGGACCGGCTCGAGGACGAGTTGCGCAACAACCCCGGCCTGGCGCCGTACAGCTCGCAGATCCGCCTGGACATGACGCGTGATGGACTGCGCATCCAGATCGTCGACGAACTCAACAGGCCGATGTTCGACAGTGGCTCGGCGATCGTCAGGGTGCACATGCAGGATCTGCTGCGCACGATCGGCTCGGTGCTCGCCGAGGTGCCGAACCGGCTGACGCTCGAGGGCCACACCGACGCCACGCCGTTCCCGGCCGGCGAGCGCGGCTACAGCAACTGGGAGCTGTCGGCCGATCGTGCCAACGCGTCGCGCCGGGAGCTGGTCGCCGGAGGGCTGACCGAGGACCGCGTGCTGCGTGTACAGGGCCTGGCGGCCAGCCAGCTGATGAATCGCGAACTGCCCGCCGACCCGCAGAACCGGCGCATCAGCATCGTGGTGATGAATCGCGAGGCCGAGGACCGTGTATTCCGACCGCTCGCCGAGCCGGCGGCCGACGCCGAGCCGTCGATCAGGCCCGAACGGCCGATGCTGGTGTCAAGTCAGCCGATGTCGGGTCGATAAGTCATTGAAGTCGCCCAGGGGCGCGATTCGCACCCCGTGGCCAGAGGATTCGCATGAGCAACGCCACTGAACTGAAGTTTCTGATCGTCGACGACTTCTCCACGATGCGCCGCATCGTGCGTGGACTGCTCAAGGAGATGGGCTGCAACCAGGCCGAGGAGGCCGAGGACGGCGCCGTCGCGCTCAACATGCTGAAGGGGCAGCGTTTCGACTTCGTCGTCTGCGACATCAACATGCCCAACATGAACGGCTTCGAGCTGCTCAAGGCGATGAAGGCCGACGACAACCTGAAGGGCATTCCGGTGCTGATGGTCACCGCCGAGGCGCGCAAGGAAGACATCGTGCTCGCCGCGCAGTCGGGTGCCGCCGGCTACATCGTCAAGCCGTTCACGAAGGCGACGCTGGAAGAGAAGATCGCCAAGATCGTGCAGAAGCTGACCACGCCGGCCTAGGGCGAAGAGAGCAGACCATGAAGATGGAAAACCTCGCTGCTCTGCTGCCGAAGACCGCCGTAGCCACCTCGCCCGAGGTGTTCCAGCAGATCGGCACCATCACCCGCATGCTGCACGACACGCTGGAGCAGCTCGGCGTGATGCCCAGGCTGCAGCAGGCCGCCGACGGCTTGCCCGACGCACGCAGCCGGCTCAGCTACATCGCACAGAAGACCGCGCAGGCCGCCGAGAAGGTGCTCGACTCGGTCGACCACGCCAAGGCCGAGCACCAGCGCATCATGGCCGAGACGCGCGCGCTGGCCGGCGCACTGACCGCCGACCCGGTGCGCGCCGTCGCCTCCGGCGCGGTGCTCAACTTCGTCGGCGACGTCGAGTCGCACACGCGCCGCATTGACGAGCACCTCACCGACATCATGCTGGCGCAGGACTTCCACGACCTCACCGGCCAGGTGGTGGCCAAGGTGGTCACGCTGGCCAACGAGCTCGAGGACAGCCTGCTCAAGCTGCTGGTCCAGGTGGTGCCACCCGAGCAGCGCGCCAAGGTCGAGTCGGCTGCGTTGCAAGGCCCGGTGGTCGCGCCCGAGGGCCGCAGTGACATCGTCAAGAATCAGGGCGAGGTCGACGACCTGCTGGCCAGCCTGGGGTTCTGACCGCGCCGGTCTGCAGTCGTTTGTAAGAAGGGCCGGTCAAAGCCCGGCTTTTCGCGCTTAAGTTCGCCGAGGCGTCGGCACCATGGCGTGCACCGACATCGAAGTCGGTTTGCCCGACTCATGGCCGACGCCCAGAACCGCCACCTACCCGCCTCACCGCGACGCATCGCCAAGGCCAAGACCGAAGGCCAGGTCGCGCGCTCGCGTGATCTCGCGCACCTGCTGCCACTGGCGGTCGGCGCGCTGGCGTTGATGGCGCTGGCCGGGCCGGCGATGCGCTGGGCCACCGATCTGCTCGGCGCGGGCCTGCGCTTCGACGTGCTTGCGCTGGGCGGCAGCGAGCCGATGCTGCAACGGCTGGGCGAACAAGGCGTGCGGCTGTTGACGGTCGTGGTGCCCATCGGCGTGGTGCTGATGTTGGCCTCGGTGGCGGCGGCCGTGCTCGCCGGCGGCTGGAACTTCACCTGGAAGGCGCTGTCGCCGAAGTTCTCCAAGGTCGATCCGCTGGCCGGCGTGCAGCGCCTGCTGTCGACCGCGCACCTGGGCGACGCCGGCAAGGCGGTGCTGCTGGCGCTGGTGCTCGGCAGCGTCGGCACGCTGTACCTGATGAACCGGCTCGGCAGCTTTCACGACGCGCTGACGATGGCCTTGCCGGTGGCGCTGCAGCATGTGGGCGAGACGCTGTTTGCTGGTCTGGCGTTGCTGCTCGGCGCACTGGCGGTCTTTGCGCTGGTCGACGTGCCGCTGCAGCGGCATCTGTTCCTGCAGCGCCTGAAGATGAGCCACGAAGAGGCCAAGCAGGAGTTCAAGGAGCTCGAGGGCAACGTCGAGGTCAAGAGCAAGATGAAGGCGCGCATGCGCGATATCGTGCAGCGCCGCATGATGGCCCAGGTGCCGAAGGCCGACCTGGTGGTGATGAACCCGCAGCACTACGCGGTGGCCCTGAAGTACGACGAGGCCACGATGGCCGCGCCACGCGTGGTCGCCAAGGGTGCCGACCTGCTGGCCTTGCGCATCCGCGACCTGGCGCAGCAGGCGAAGGTGCCGGTGCTGCGCCTGCCGCCGCTGGCGCGTGCCCTGTATGCGCACGTGGAGATCGATCGCGAGGTGCCGACGCAGCTGTTCGCCGCGGTCGCGCAGGTGCTGGCCTATGTGTACCAGCTGCGCGCCGCGCTCGGCGGCCGCTCGCCGATGCCGGCCGCCGTGCCCGAGGTTGACCTGCCGCCGGGGCTCGATCCGCACGAGGCGAAGCCCGTGCCCGGAGGCGCCGCATGAACGGCCTGCTGCAGCAGCTGCAGGGCCTGCTCGGCCCGCGCGCCGATGCGATCAAGGCGCTGATGGCACCGCTGTTCATCGTGATGGTGCTGTCGATGATGGTGCTGCCGCTGCCGCCGTTCGCGCTCGACCTGCTGTTCACCTTCAACATCTCGCTGGCGCTGATGGTGATGCTGGTGGCCGCGCACATGATCCGGCCGCTCGACTTCGCCGCCTTCCCGACCGTGCTGCTGGTCACCACGCTGCTGCGCCTGTCGCTCAACGTGGCATCGACCCGCGTCGTGCTGATGGAAGGCCACACCGGCGCCGGCGCCGCCGGACAGGTGATCGAGTCGTTCGGCCACTTCCTGATCGGCGGCAACTTCGCCGTCGGCCTGATCGTCTTCGCGATCCTGGTCGTCATCAACTTCATCGTGGTCACCAAGGGCGCCGAGCGCATCGCCGAGGTCGGCGCGCGCTTCGCGCTGGACGCGATGCCCGGCAAGCAGATGGCGATCGACGCCGACCTGAACGCCGGGCTGATCGATGAGGCGGAGGCACGGCGCCGCCGTGCCGAAGTCGGCGAGGAGGCCGACTTCTTCGGTTCGATGGACGGCGCCAGCAAGTTCGTGCGCGGCGACGCGGTCGCCGGCATCCTGATCCTGCTGATCAACATCGTCGGTGGGCTCATCATCGGCATCGCGCAGCACGGACTGTCGGTATCGCAGGCGGCCGAGAGCTACATCCTGCTGGCGGTGGGTGATGCGCTGGTGGCGCAGATCCCGGCGTTGTTGATCTCGGTGGCCGCGGCGATGGTGGTGTCGCGCGTCGGCAAGCAGCACGACATCGGCACGCAGATCCGCAATCAGGTCTTCAACTCGCCCGGCGCGTTGTCGGTCACGGCGGGCATCGTCGGCGTGTTGGGCTTGATCCCCGGCATGCCCAATGCGGTGTTCCTGGTCATCGCCGGTGCGATCGGTTGGCTCGCCTGGTGGCTGCGCCAGCGCCAGCGCCTGCTGGTGGCGCAGGGCGAGGAACCGCCGGCGCCGCAACCCGCACCCAACGGCGAGGCCAGCTGGGACGACCTGCAGCCGGTTGACACGCTGGGCCTCGAGGTCGGTTACCGGCTGATCGCACTGGTGGACAAGGAACGCCAGGGCGACCTGCTCACGCGCATCAAGGGCGTGCGCAAGAAGTTCGCGCAGGACGTCGGCTTTCTGCCGCCGCCGGTGCACATCCGTGACAACCTGGAACTCAAGCCGAGTGCCTATCGCCTGACGTTGCGCGGTGCCGCGGTCGGCGAAGGCGAGGCCTTCCCCGGCATGTGGTTGGCCATCAACCCGGGCGGCGCGACTCAAGCGCTGCCCGGCACGCGCGTCGTCGATCCGGCCTTCGGGCTGCCGGCCGTGTGGATCGAGGAGCGCCAGCGCGAGCAGGCCCAAATGGCCGGGTTTACCGTGGTTGATTGCGCGACCGTCGTCGCGACCCACCTTTCACACTTGATGCAAGTCCATGCCGCGCGACTGCTCGGCCGCGTCGAGACGCAGGCCCTGGTGGAGCATGTGACGAAGCTCGCCCCCAAGCTGATCGAGGACGTGGTGCCCAAGATGGTCGGCATTGCCACCGTACAGAAGGTCCTGCAGCTGCTGCTCGAGGAGGGCGTGCACATCCGCGACCTGCGCGGCATCGTCGAGGCACTCGCCGAGCATGCCGCCACGGTGACCGACCCGGCCGAACTGGCGCGCCTGACGCGCATGCACCTGGCGCCGGCGATCGTCAACCAGATCTATGGACCGGTGCGCGAGCTCGACGTGATTGCGCTGGAACCCGAACTCGAGCGCCTGGTCACGCAGGCGCTGACCTCGCCGCACGGCGCGGTGCTCGACCCCGGCGTCGCCGAGAGCCTGACCCGCGAGGCCGCCAATACCGCGCGGCATCAGGAGGACATGGGCCACCCGGCCTGCCTGCTGGTGCCCGATGCCATCCGTTCCACCATGGCTCGGCTGCTGCGACGTGCGGCGCCGCGGTTGCGTGTGCTCAGTCACAGCGAGATTCCTGAAACCCACTCGATCCGGATCGGTTCGATCATCGGAGGCACCACATGAACGTCAAGCGATTCACCGCCCGCACCTCGCGCGAAGCCCTGGCTCAGGTGCGGCAGACCTTCGGTGCCGACGCGGTGGTGCTGTCGACCCGGCCCTGCGACGACGGTGTCGAGGTGCTGGCGATGGCCCACGAGAGCATGTCGCAGATCGAGCGGCTGGCCGGCTCGGCCGCCAACGGACGCACGAGCGAGCCGACGGTGGTGAAATCCGAACCCGCGGCGGTCGTGCGCACCGAGACCGTCGCCCCGGTCGAGCAGGACGTGACACGGCTGGCGATGAGCACGCTGTCGTTCCAGGACTATGTGCGCGAGCGGCTGCTGCGGCGCCGTCGCGCGGCGCTGAATCCGCCGGCCGCTCCAGCGACCGCGGCCCAGGCGCAGGCCGCGATGCAGAACACCGCGGCGTCCGCGACGCGGCCGGTGGCCACCGCTGCGCTGGCGGCGACACCGATCGCCCAGCCGGCGCGCGACGTGCCGCGTATTCCCAACGGTATCGCCGAACCGATCGTGATGCCGCGCGCGGAGCCGGCCCTGCGACCGAACGTCGAACCGCCGACGCGGCCGAGCGTCGCGCTGCCGCAGTCGATGCCGTCGCTCGCCAGCTACGAGCGCGAGGCCGAGTTGCGCCTGCCCGATCCACTGCCGTCGCTGGCCGACCCCACGCCGGGGCAACGCGAGCGCACCGAGGTGATGAACGAGCTGCGCTCGGTGAAGGGCCTGATCGAGGAGCGATTCAGCGCACTCGCCTTCATGGAGCAGCTGCACCGCAACCCGCGCCAGTCGGCGCTGTCGCAGCGCCTGCTCGAGGCCGGCTTCTCGCCGGCACTGATCCGCAAGCTGGTCGAGCACCTGCCGCACGACAACAGCGACGAGATGGCCTGGGCCGGCGCGGTGTTGCATCGTAATCTGCTGACCGATGAGGCAGGCCCGGCGCTCGAGGATGTCGGCGGCGTCTACGCGCTGATCGGTGCTACCGGCGTCGGCAAGACCACCAGCACGGCGAAGATCGCCGCCGCGTTTGCGACGCGTCACGGAGCGTCCAATCTCGGGCTCATCACGCTCGATGCCTACCGCATGGCGGCGCACGAGCAGCTGCGCGCCTACGGCCGCATTCTCGGCGTGCCGGTACACACCGCGCATGACCGCGCATCGCTCGACGATCTGCTCGATCTGCTGTCGGCCAAGAAGCTGGTGCTGATCGACACCGCCGGCATGGCGCAGCGCGACGAGCGCACGGCCGAGCTGCTGGAGATGCTGTCGCACCGCGCGATCCAGCGCCTGCTGGTGCTCAACGCGGCCACGCAGGGCGAGACCATCGACGACGTGATGCAGGGCTACGGTGCCGCGCGTTGTCGCGGTGCGGTGCTGAGCAAGATCGACGAGGCGGCCAAGATCGCGCCGACACTGGACGCGCTGGTGCGCCACAAGCTGCGCATCGTCGGTGTCGCCAACGGCCAGCGCGTGCCGGAGGACTGGCATCGCCTGTCGTCGGCGGCGCTGGTGCAGCGTGCCTTGCGCGTGGCACCCAACCCGACCTGGCGCGTCGAGCCGTCGGAGATCAACCTCGTGTTCGCCGTGGCGCAGCAGCGCGCGGCGGCCGCGGGCCTGCACGCATGATGTCGCCGGCCTCCTTCCACGACGACCCGTCGTTCGACCAGGCCGCCGGACTGCGGCGCCTGTTCGGCACGCGGCGCACGCGTTTCCTCGCGCTGGTGCAGAACCCGTTCGTCGACAGCAGCGAACTCGTCATCGAGCGGCTGTGCGATGCCGCGCTCGCGCTCGGCCTGCACACCTTGGTGGTCGATGCGGCCGACGGTGCGCCGGCGCCGCGCGAGATGGCACTGCTCGACCTGGCAGCCTGCATCGAGCCGCTGGCCGACGAGGTGTCGTACCTGGCTGCCCGCGGCCTGCCGATCCGCCACGTCGACAGCCGGGGTCGCTGCGGCGCCTTCCTCGACGCGATCGAGCGCGCCGTGCCGCAGGCCGACATGGTGATCGTGCACGCCGGCACCAGTGATGTGGCTCGCCTGTTCGCCGCGCGGCCGCTGCGGCCGATGCTGCTCGGTGGCGACTCGCCGCGCTGCATGACCGAGGCCTATGCCGCATTGAAGCGGCTGGCGCAGCGGCCGGAGTTCGCCGGCCAAGTGCGCGTGTTCGCCGAGTGGGATGCCGTGCCTGCGATCGTCAACGCAGCGCGCTCGGGCCTCCCGGTGTCGCTGCCGCCGGATTACGAAGCGGAGCACGATCCGCAAGTGATGGCGGCCGTGCGCGAGGTGCTCACGGATCTTCCGCGCGTGACCTGGATCAATCTGGGCGACACCGATACACATGCCCACGCCGGCCGTTACAGTGATTACCTCGTGGCAGCGTCGGCGGCAGATGGGTTCTTGAGCGAACTTTGGATGGCGATCGAGGCCAATCCGCGCACCGCAGGGCGGACCACCTTGATCGTCACTACTGATCACGGCCGTGGCGCCGCTACGCGCAATCGCTGGCGCGGCCATGGCAGCGGACGCTGGCGGGGCATCAACGTGGCGGGCTTGCGTCACGTCGGCTCAGACGCGGTGTGGATCGCGGCGCGCGGGCCGGGAATTCGGAGCGGCGCTTACGGCATGGAAGATTGCGCCACGATTTCGCAGGTCGCGGCAACGATGTTGCGGAGCATCGATCTGTTGGAGGCAGAGGGCCAACCCGACATGGCGCCGCCGCTGGACGTGTTCGCGACTGTGCGGTGACTTCGGCGGGCATGAGCGTTCGGCTTCGGGTAATCCAGATCCTGGGTCACCCCCTCATCCAGGCGGGTGCGAGGAGCGGGCGCAGTGTTGACGGCGATGGATACGGTTCTCACCGCCAACATGCCCGCGCGCTGATCCGTACTCAGAACTCGGTCGTCAACGTCACGCGGACGTTGCGGCCGGGTAGCGGGAGCTCGTCCTTGAGGAATGAAGAGTGCACGCGCCCGAGTTCGTCGGTGAGGTTGCGGCCGTCTAGGCGCAGGGTCCACGCGCCGTCTTCCCCTTGCGGGCGGAAGGTGAGGCTGGCGTTGGCGAACGTGTAGCCGTCAGTCGGCGTTTCGAACGCCGCGAGGCGATCCTGCTCGGCCGTATCGACAACTTCGACGCGACCAGTCCAGTTCGGGTTTTCCGCTTCTAGGCCGAGCGTGATCGCTTGCGGCGGGATGCGTGGCGGGTGGCCGCCGTCGTCGAAGTCCGCGCGCACGAGATCGAGCGCGGCGTTGCCGGTGAACGTGAACCCGGCGGTTTCGAACAAGCGAGCGCTTACCGAGATTTCGCCGCCGGTGAACGTGGCGTCCTGTTGCGTGAAGTTAAACACAGGCAGGATGTCGTCGGCGCCAATAGGCGCGGAGGCTTCGTCTGCGGCAAAGCCACTCGTGTCGGTGTCTTCATCGATCCAGAACACGTCGCCGCGTTCGACCAGTGCGACATAGTCCTCGAATCCGACACGGAAGAGATTAACCTCGAACCGCAGCGCGCCGCTGTCGTAACGCACCGAGCCTTCAACAGAGAGCGCTTCTTCCTGTCCCATGTCTGGGTCGCCGACTTCGTAGTTCGCGGTCGCGAGGTGAGGGCCATCCGAGAAAAGCTCGATCGCTGTCGGGGCACGCTCCGTGTGCGCGATGGTGGCGCCGGC
>CALMQI010000212.1 GCA_937871935.1 uncultured Burkholderiales bacterium | reverse complement strand
GTTGAGCGCAGCGACCGCAGGTCGCGTAGCGAGTTCGGCGGCGCGACCCAAGGGCGAGCATCGGAGGGGACCTTGGCCCGCAGGGCCAAGGCGCCGGCGGTTGAGTCGCCAGGGCAGGCCCGCCCGCAGCCTTGCACGCTCGGTCTCAGAACGCGGATGTTCCGGTACCCCGACGCCCAAGACCCCGCCTTCACCTAGGACCGAGCCGCGGCTCTAGCGCCGGCAGCGCCATGACTGCCAGAATGCCCTCTCCCGCAGCCGTCTCGATATCAGGAGTTCGAACAATGACCGACGTCATCGACACCCCGTACGCCGACACGCTGCAGCGCTTTCGAACCCGCAGCGGTGCTTACGCCAAGTTCCACTCGCTGCCGGAGCTGGCGCGCCGTTATCCCAACGTCGCGCGGCTGCCGCAGTCGATCCGCATCGTGCTGGAGAGTGTGCTGCGCAACTGCGACGGCCAGCGCGTGACCGAAGCGCACGTGAGCCAGCTCGCGCACTGGCAACCGAAGGCCGCGCGCACCGAGGAGATCCCGTTCGTCGTCGCCCGCGTGGTGCTGCAGGACTTCACCGGCGTGCCGCTGCTGGCCGACCTGGCCGCCATGCGTGACGTGGCGGCGCGCCTGGGCCGCAACCCGAAGGCCATCGAGCCGCTGGTGCCGGTGGACCTGGTGGTCGACCACTCGGTGATGATCGACCACTACGGCACCAAGAACGCGCTCGACCTCAACATGAAGCTCGAGTTCCACCGCAATCGCGAGCGTTACCAGTTCATGAAGTGGGGCATGCAGGCCTTCGACACCTTCCGCGTCGTGCCGCCGGGCTTCGGCATCGTGCACCAGGTGAACCTGGAGTACCTGGCGCGCGGCGTGCACGGCGCCGATGGCGTGTATTACCCCGACACGCTGGTCGGCACCGACAGCCACACCACGATGATCAACGGCATCGGCGTCGTCGGCTGGGGTGTCGGCGGCATCGAGGCCGAGGCCGGCATGCTGGGCCAGCCGGTATACCTGCTGACGCCCGACGTGGTCGGCTTCGAGCTGACCGGTCGCCTGCGCGAGGGCGTGACGGCGACCGACCTGGTGCTCACCGTCACCGAGATCCTGCGCAAGGAGAAGGTGGTCGGCCAGTTCGTCGAGTTCTTCGGCGCCGGCACCGCCACGCTCGCGGTTCCCGACCGCGCCACCATCGCCAACATGGCGCCCGAGTACGGCGCGACGATCGGCTTCTTTCCGGTCGACGACAAGACGATCGAGTATTTCAAGGGTACCGGCCGCAGCGCCGACGAGATCGAGCGCTTCGAGGCCTACTTCAAGGCGCAGGGCCTGTACGGCGTGCCGGGTGCGGCAGGCGCCTCGCAGAGCGCGGGCGACATTGCCTACAGCCGCGTCGTGCGGCTGGACCTCGGCACGGTGGCGCCGTCGCTGGCCGGACCCAAGCGGCCGCAGGACCGCATCGAGATCACGCACCTGTCGCGCAAGTTCGCCGAACTGTTCAGCGCGCCGGCGGCAGTGAACGGTTTCAACCAGACCGCCGACCGGTTGACGCGCAGCTACGCCACGCGCAAGGGCCAGCCGCTGCACCACGGCGACGTGCTGATCGCCGCCATCACCAGCTGCACCAATACCAGCAACCCCGGTGTCATGCTCGCCGCCGGGCTGCTGGCGAAGAAGGCCGTGCAGGCGGGGCTGAAAGTGGCGCCGCACATCAAGACCTCGCTCGCGCCCGGCTCACGCATGGTGACCGAGTACCTCACCAAGACCGGCCTGCTGCCCTACCTGGAGCAGATCGGCTTCAACGTCGCCGCCTACGGCTGCACCACCTGCATCGGCAACGCGGGTGACCTGACGCCGGAGATCAACGAGACCATCATCGCCAACGACCTGGTCTGCGCCGCCGTGCTGTCGGGCAACCGCAACTTCGAAGCGCGCATCCATCCCAACCTGAAGGCCAACTTCCTGGCCTCGCCACCGCTGGTGGTGGCCTACGCGCTGGCCGGCACGGTGCAACGCGACCTGATGACCGAGCCGGTGGGCATCGGCAAGGGTGGCCGCCCGGTGTATCTGGGCGACATCTGGCCGACCAGCGACGAGGTGCACAAGCTGATGAAGTTCGCGCTCGACGGCCAGGCCTTCAAGGCCAACTACGACAACGTGGCGCGCGAGCCCGGCGCGTTGTGGCAGGGCATCGCCACCTCGACCGGGCAGACCTACGACTGGCCAGCCAGCACCTACATCGCGCGGCCGCCGTTCTTCGATCACTTCGCGCTCGCCACGCCGGCCGCCGGTGCCAGCGCGCTGGCCGGCATCCGGGGCGCGCGCGTCATGGCCCTGTTCGGTGACTCGATCACCACCGACCATATCTCGCCGGCCGGCAACATCAAGGACACCTCACCCGCCGGCCGCTACCTCATCGAGCGCGGCGTCGGCAAGGTCGACTTCAACAGCTACGGCGCGCGACGCGGCCACCACGAGGTGATGATGCGCGGCACCTTCGCCAACGTGCGCGTGAAGAACCTGATGCTGCCGCCGCTGGCCGACGGCTCGCGCGAGGAAGGTGGCGTCACGCTGTTCCAGCCCGGCAACCAGAAGATGCCGATCTACGACGCCGCGATGGCCTACATCGCCCAGGGCACGCCGACCGTCGTGTTCGCCGGCGAGGAATACGGCACCGGCTCCAGCCGCGACTGGGCGGCCAAGGGCACGCAGCTGCTCGGCATCGCCTGCGTCGTGGCGCGCAGCTTCGAGCGCATCCACCGCAGCAACCTGGTCGGCATGGGCGTGCTGCCGCTGCAGTTCAAGGGCCTCGACTCGTGGCAGACGCTGGCGCTCAAAGGCGACGAGACGGTCGACGTGCGGATCGACGGCGCGCCGCGCCCGCAGGGTGATGCGATCCTGAGCATCACCGGCGCCGACGGCACGACGCGCGAGGTGCGCGTCACCGTGCGCATCGACACCACGATCGAGCTCGACTACATGCGCCACGGCGGCATCCTGCCCTACGTGCTGCGCCAGCTGCTCGACCAGAGCTGATGCGCGTCGCCGTCATCGGCGGCGGCGCGCTCGGCAGCGCGTGCGCGCTGTTCCTGCGGCGGCTCGACCGCACGATCGACGTCCAGGTGATCGAGCCCGATCCCACGCTGCGCTGGGCCTCGTCGGCGCGCTCGGCGGCGTCGATCCGCCAGCAGTTCTCCAACGCACTCAACGTGCGGCTGTCGCAGTTCGGCCTGCAGCTGCTGCGCGAGCCGCGCGAGTGGCTCGCGGTGGACGGCGAGCCGTCGCCCGAGCTCGGCTTCGTCGAGTCGGGCTACCTGATGCTCGCCACCACGGCGGCCGGCGCGCAGGTGCTGCGCGACAGCCACGCCGTGCAACGTGCGGTCGGCGCACCGGTGGTGCTGCTCGACGCCGACGCGCTGGCGCGTCGCCTGCCCTGGCTGCGCGGCGACGACATCACGCTGGCCAGCCTGGGCCAAGGCGGCGAAGGCTGGTTCGACGGCGATGCGTTCACGCGGGCGCTGTCGCGCAAGGCGCGGGCGCTCGGTACCACCTGGCGATCGGGTCGCGTCAGCGCCTTCGTGCGCGAGGCCGGCCCGCTGCGCGCCGTCGTGCTCGACGACGGCAGCCGTGTCGAGGCCGATGCCTTCGTGCTCGCCACCGGCGCCTGGTCGCAGGCCGTCGGTGCGCTCGGCGGCCTGCGGGTGCCGGTCGTCGGCCGCCGCCGCACGGTGTTCGCCTTCAGCTGCCCGACGCCGCTGCCACGCACACCGCTGGTGGCCGATGCGAGCGGCGTGTGGTTTCGCAGCGAAGGCGCGGGTTTCATCGGCGGCTGGACACCTCGCGCGGGCGACGACGATCCCGACAACCCGCCGCTCGACCAGCCCGACCTGCAGCAGTTCGACGAGCGCCTGTGGCCCGCGCTGGCGCACCGCGTGCCGGCCTTCGAGGCGCTGCGCCGTACCGGTGCCTGGGACGGCTGGTACGAGGTGCACCCGATGGACCACAACGGCCTGGTCGGCCCGCACCCCGACTGCGCCAACCTGCTGCTGGCCTGCGGCTTCTCGGGCCACGGCCTGCAGCACGCCGCCGGCATCGGCCGCGGCGTCGCCGAGTGGATCGTGCACGGCGGTTATCGCAGCCTCGAGCTCGCGCCGCTGTCACCCGCGCGCGTGGCCGCGCAGCGGCCCTGGGTCGAGCGGGCAATCATCTAGCCCAGGCGGCGGCACGCCGCGGCACACTGGCGCAGCACCGCCAAGGAGCCTGCCATGCCCTCGCCCGCCGCTGTCAGCTCGACCGTCGACGGCCCCGTCGTCACCATCACGCTGCATCGGCCCGACTGCCGCAATGCGGTCGACGGGCCGACGGCGCTGGCGTTGCGCGAGGCCTTCGCGGCCTTCGAGGAGGACCGCGCGCTCGCCGTCGCGGTGTTCACCGGCGGCGGCGGCACCTTCTGCGCCGGCGCCGACTTGAAGGCGCTGGGCGACCCGGCACGGCGCAACACCATCGAGCCGACCGGCAGCGCGCCCGGACCGATGGGCCCCACGCGCATGGCCTTGACCAAGCCGGTGATCGCGGCGATCGAGGGCCATGCCGTGGCCGGCGGGCTGGAGCTGGCACTGATGTGCGACCTGCGCATCGCCGCACGCTCGGCCGTCTTCGGGGTGTTCTGCCGTCGCTGGGGCGTGCCGCTGATCGACGGCGGCACGGTGCGGCTGCCGCGCGTCGTCGGCATGGGTCGCGCGCTCGACATGATCCTCACCGGCCGCGCAGTGGGCGCCGACGAGGCGCTGGCCTTCGGCCTGGCCAATCGCGTGGTCGACGACGGCCAGGCGCTGCCCGCCGCGCAGGCGATGGCGCGGCAGATCGCCGCCTTCCCCAACGCCTGCATGCTCGCCGACCGCGCGAGTGCCTTCGCGCAGTGGGACCTGCCGCTCGCGCAGGCGCTGCAGCGCGAAGGTGCCGGCGGCTATCCGGTGGTGGCGGCAGAGGCCGTCGCCGGTGCAGCGCGCTTTGCCGCCGGCGCCGGGCGACATGGCCGCTTCGAATGACAGCGCGGCACGACGCGTAGCATGCACCGATGACCTCTGCCTTCTCCGAGGAAGCGGCCCGGCGCATCGCCGCCGACTTCACGCTCGGCCGTGCGCCCGACGACTTCATCGACGACCCCTACCGCTACTACGCCGCGCTGCGGACCTTCGACCCGATCCACGCCATCGGCCCCGACCAGTGGCTGCTGACGCGCTACGACGACGTCGCGCAGATCTACCGCGAGCCGACTGTCAGCAGCGACAAGAAGCGCGAGTTCGCGCCCAAGCTCGGCGCGGGCACGCCGATCTTCGAGCACCACACCACGAGCCTCGTGTTCAGCGACCCGCCGCTGCACACGCGCGTGCGCCGGCTGATCCTCGGTGCGGTGAACCAGCGCGCGATCGCGCGCATGGAGCCGGGGCTCGTGACGCTGGTGGCACAGCTGCTCGACACCCTGGCCGAGCGCGACGCGCCGGACCTGATCGATCACTTCGCGGCCGAGATCCCGCTCGAGGTGATCGGCAACCTGCTCGACGTGCCGCATGCCGAACGCGCGCCCTTGCGCGAATGGTCGCTGGCGATCCTGTCGGCGCTCGAGCCGGTGCCCGGCGCGGCGCGCCTCGCGCGCGCCAACGCTGCCGTCACCGAGTTCATCACCTACCTGCGCGACCTGGTGGCGCGCCGCCGCGCGAAGCCCGGTGACCCCAACGTCGACGTGCTGACGCGGCTGATCCAGGGCGAGACCGACGGTGAGAAGCTCACCGAAACCGAGCTCTTCCACAACTGCATCTTCCTGCTCAACGCCGGCCACGAGACCACCACCAACCTGATCGGCAACGGCCTGCACGCGCTGCTGACGCACCGCGACCAATGGGAGCGCCTGCAATCCGAGCCGGCGCTGATCGGCACCGCGGTCGACGAGCTGCTGCGCTACGAGGCGCCGCTGCAGCTGAACAACCGGCAGCTCACCGCCGACGTGAACCTGCGTGGCACGGTGTTGCCCAAGGGCAGCTTCGTCACGCTCGGCATCGGTGCAGCCAATCGCGACCCGGCGGCGTTTGCCGACCCCGACCGGCTGGACATCGCGCGCAAGCCCAATCTGCATGCCGCGTTCGGCCACGGTGCGCATGCCTGCGCCGGCATGAACGTGGCGCGGCTCGAAGGCCGCATCGCGATCGGCGCCATGGCCGCGCGCTACCCCTTGCTCGATCTCGCCGGCGCGCCGGTGCGCGACCGGCGTATCCGCTTTCGTGGCTTCCGGCACCTGCCGGTTCACCTGGCGCCTTGAACGGCGCGCGGTGCTCCTGCCCGCCGCGTCGTCACCACCGGGCCGCTGACGCCAGCGGCCGAGATGCTGGCGTCAGGGTGGTGGACAGCCGGCTGCGCCCGGCGCCAGCGCCGACGTCCAGCCGGCGGGTACCGACGCCGCCGGCTCGAGCCCGCGCAGCAGGCTCGAGCCCTGCTGCCGCAGATCGGCCTGCGCGCGGCCGAGCGCACAGGCCAATGCCTGCAGGGCTGGTGCGGGGCTGGCGCCGTCGGCCGTCACCAGGTAGCTCGTCACTTGCGGCAACAGGCCGCGGCCGGCCGCATCACGGGGCATGCCGAAGCTGCGCATCAGCTCGGCGGTGCCGGCGTGTAGCGGGTCGATCGCCAGCACGCGCAGCTGCGCGCGCTGCGCGGCCGGCACCTGCTCGAGCGCCGGCCGATCCGAGACGACGACCACCGCGTCGAGCGCGGAGTCCTCGCGCAGCAGCTCGCGCAGCGCGCTGGCCTCGTCGCGCCGGTCGGTGTCCCACGACGGTACCGGCGTTCCGAAGAGCCGCCGGTACAGCGCATTCGCCGTCTGGGCGCGCGCGCCACCCGCCTCGCCGACGTTGAGGTGCGCACCCCGCAACTGGTGCAGGAAGCGCCAACGGCCTTCGGCACTCGCGACCACCTGCACCTGCTCGCGCCAGACGGGCAGCAACTGGCGTGCGCCGGCCGGCAGCGACGGCTCGCGCGCGGCGGGCAGCGCGTCGGCGCGCACGATCCCCGCCGCGGCCGGCCCGCCCGGCGCCGCAACCGTCAGCACGATCCCCGCCGGCGCGGCCACGCGGCGCGCGAGTTCATCGAGCAAGGTGCGCGCCGCGCCACTATCGGGCGGCACCCTGACTTCGAGTGTCAAGGCGGCCGCCGCGACGCCAGCCGGCCGCTCGGCAGGCACAGGCACAGGCACAGGCACAGGCGCAGGCGCAGGCGCAGCCGCTGCCGGAACGGCAGGGGGCGCGACCGGTGCCACGGGCGGCGCGGGCCGGCCTGTGCCGGCACCCGGCGTCACGCGGACCGAATCGGCCGGTGCCGAACCCCCGGCAGACAGCGCGATGCGATCGGTGTGCACGAGAAACCACCCGCTCGCGCCCAGGCCGACCGCGAGACCGAGCAACACGCCAGCCAGGGTGGCCCATGGGCGCGCCGGGCGGGCGACTGCCGTGGCCGCAGAGCGCTGGCCGGCGCTGGCCTCGTCGTCGTGGGCCCGGATGTCGACCCTGTCGAGCGTAAAGGCCTGTCGACGCATCGCATCGGCGCGCAGATCGGCTGCGCTGTCGAGCACCGTCGCGTGATGCGTTGGCGACTCGGGTACCGCGGTGGTCTCGACCGCCGCCGGGGCGACGTCCTGCGGCCGGATGCGCAACCAGCCGCGGCCGAACTGGCGCAACGACGCGCCAAACCGCCGCAGCAGCAGGTCCTGGCTCGCGTCGTCGACGAGGAACAGGACGTGCGCCGGCGATTCGCTTTGCCGCAGCCAGTCCATCAACTGCGCGTCGAACTGCCGCACGTCTGCGCTGTCGTCCGGCGAGATGGCCAGGTGCCGCTCGAAGCCGTCGAACACCAGCAGCAGGCCGACGTCGTGCTGCCGGGCGCAGGCCTGCAGCAGCGCAGCCAGCACCGGTGCCGGTGCGGCATCGCTCGCGCGGGGCAGCGCGGCGGCCACCTGCTCGCGCAGCGCCTGCAGCGGATTCGCGCCCCAGCCGTCGAAGCGGATCACGACTTCCGCGCCACGCCGGCTGTCGCGCCGCGGCCGCCGCCGCTCCATCGCCGGTGCACCTGCGGGCGGCGGCACCATGTCCCCGCCGAACGGGGTGATCGACCGATCGATCGAGCGGCGCCCGAGCAGCGGGATCAGCGCGCGTTGCAGCATCGAGTCGCGCGCGGCGCCTGCCGGGCTGAACACGAGCGTGAGCCTGTCGCTGCGCAGCAAGCCGGCCAGGAACCCGGCATCCCATCGTGTCGGGGGAAAAGCAGCGCCGACAGGGGAAGCCCACACGGTCATGACCCCGAAAGGCTAGCACGGGTGCCGCAGCCTGCCGTCGAGCACACCCGGCGACGGGAACTTCGGGCACCGGGCGCTTGACATGGATTCATTGGTAAGCATATTCTTACGGTAAGTCGAGACCAACGAAACGCCCTTCTCACCGGTGTTCATCACTCACACCAGCCCATCGCACATCCCCTCGCATGAACCCTCGCCAGGCCACCCTCCAGGCCCGCCGCTTCGCCGCGTTGGGGGACCCCACGCGACTGCAGGTCTTCGCGCTGATCGCCCGTTCGCCGCTGTCGGTGGCCGAGGTGGCCGAGCGGCTGCCGGTCAGCCGTCCGGCGGTGTCGCAGCACCTGAAGGTGCTGGCCGAGGCAGGCCTGGTGCAGCGCGACTCGATCGGCACGCGCCACCTCTATCGGCCCGATACCGACGGCATGGCCACGATGCGCGAGTTCATCGACAGCCTGTGGGACGTAGGCCTCGCGCGCTTCAAGGCCCGCGCCGAGGCCCTCGCCCGCATGAAGGTCGCCGCCCAACCGAAGGAGAAACCATGAGCACGTTGTCAGACGCCGCCGAGCTGGTGGTGCGCAAGTCGATCACCGTGGCCGCGCCGGTCGCGCTGGCCTTCGAGGTGTTCACCGGCGACATCGGATCGTGGTGGCCGATGGCCTCGCATCACATCGGCGAGGCCGACTGCGCCGCGGTGGTGATCGAGCCGCGCGCGGGCGGCCGCTGGTACGAGCGTGGCATCGACGGTGTCGAGTGCGTCTGGGGCCAGGTGCTGCTGTGGGAGGCGCCGCGCCGCGTGGTGCTGGTGTGGCAGCTGAGCGCGCAGTGGCAGTTCGACCCGACGCTGCGCACCGAGGTCGACGTGCGCTTCATCGCGATCGACGACCGCACCACACGCGTCGAGCTCGAGCACCGCGGGCTGGCGGCCTATGGCGCCGATGCGATGGCGATGCGCGACACGTTCAGCTCGCCGAACGGCTGGACCGGCATGCTCGACCACTACGCGCAGGTGCTGGCCGGCCGCGCGCTCGGCTGACAGTCGTGCGGCGCGCCCGACGCGCGCCCGACTACCAGCTCGCGTCGCGGTCGGGCGTGGCGCCGATCTTGTGGATCGACAGGTCGGCGCCTTGGTACTCCTCTTCGGGTGTCAGGCGCAGGCCCATCACCGCGCGCAGCACGCCGTAGACGGCGAAGCCGCCCACCAGCGCCCAGGCGATGCCGAGCAAGGTGCCGATCAGTTGCGCGCCGAACGCCACCCCGCCCAGGCCACCGAGCGCGGGCGCGCCGAAGATGCCGCAGGCGATGCCGCCCCAGGCCCCGCACAGGCCGTGCAGCGGCCACACGCCGAGCACATCGTCGATCTTCCACTTGTTCTGCGTAAGGGTGAACAGCGAGACGAAGATCGCGCCCGCGATGCCGCCGACCACCAGCGCGCCGGCCGGGTGCATCACATCCGACCCTGCGCACACGGCGACCAGCCCCGCCAGCGGCCCGTTGTAGGCGAAGCCGGGGTCGTTGCGTCCCATCAGCGCGGCCACCACCGTGCCGCCCGCCATCGCCATCAGCGAGTTGACGGCGACCAGGCCCGAAATCTTGTCGATCGTCTGCGCGCTCATCACGTTGAAGCCGAACCAGCCGACGGCGAGGATCCAGGCGCCGAGCGCGAGGAACGGGATCGACGACGGTGGATGCGCACTCATCGCGCCGTCCTTGCGATAACGATTGGCCCGCGCACCGAGCAGCAGCACCGCGGTCAGGCCGATCCAGCCGCCGACCGCGTGCACCACCACGCTGCCGGCGAAGTCGTGGAACTCGGCGCCGGCCACGCTCTTGATCCAGGCCTGCACGCCGAAATTGCCGTTCCACACGATGCCCTCGAACACCGGGTAGATCAGCCCCACCAGCACCGCGGTGGCGATCAGCTGCGGCCCGAAGCGAGCGCGCTCGGCGATGCCGCCGCTCACGATGGCGGGAATCGCCGCCGCAAAGGTGAGCAGGAAGAAGAACTTGACCAGCTCGTAGCCGTTCTTCGCAGCCAGGCTCTCGGCGCCGGTGAAGAAGCTGGCGCCGTAGGCGACGGCATAACCGACGAAGAAGTAGGCAATCGTCGAGACGGCGAAATCGACCAGAATCTTGACCAGGGCGTTGACCTGGTTCTTCTTGCGCACCGTGCCGAGCTCCAGGAATGCGAAGCCCGAGTGCATCGCCAGCACCATGATGGCGCCGAGCAGGATGAACAGGGTGTCACTGCCCTGCTTGACGGATTCCATCAACTTGTCCCTCCAGCCGTTGTTCGAAGTCGTCGTGATGCACCGCCCGAAAGCGATCGCCGCACCACGAATGCAATTCATGTGCCGAGCTTGGTGCGCCGGATGCGCATCTTTTGGGGCGCACGGGTGCGGCGGCCGCACTGTTTGCGGGCGTGATTGCACTGTATTTGTGCTTGGCCCTCCGAGACCGGCTTGACCCGATGGAACCGTTCAAGAACCTGATCAACCCCGGCACCGTGCGTTCGCTTGGTGAGCATCTGCAGCGCGTGCTGCCCGACTTCGAGCGCCGGCGCTTCGAAGTGCTGGCCGGCCAGGGCCTGGCCGCACTCGAGCTGAAGGCGCGCGCCATGCAGCTGTGCGACGCGCTCGAGGCCACCTTGCCGGTCGACTTCGTGCTCGCCGCCGATGCCCTGGAGCGCGCGCTGGCGCCGGTGGCCGCGGACGGCGCGCCCAGCGCGACGCCGCCACAGGCCGCTGCCGGCCTGGCCGGCTGGAGCCTGTGGGCGGTCGG
>CALMQI010000211.1 GCA_937871935.1 uncultured Burkholderiales bacterium | reverse complement strand
GGGCTGATGAACACGGCGCCGCCGCCCGTCACACGCCGGGCGATCTCGATGCCCCGGCGCCGGCAGTGCCCGATGTCGACGGCATCGGCGACGCGCTGGCCGTTGCCGATCAGCACGCAGGTGCGATAGCGATGAAAGCGGATGCTATCTGGCGCGAGGCCGTCGCCGTGGCGCCGCACCAGGGCCGCCGTCATGGCCACGTTCCAGCGCGCGGGCGCCAGGCCGGTATCCAGGACGCGGATCGGGGCGGTCATGCGTCGGCCAGCGGTTCGATCTTGATGCGGCGGCCCAGCGTGTCGAAGAAGTGGCCGTCGTTGAGGATCATGCGATCCTGGGTGACTTTGGCTTCCAGCTCGGTGAGGCGCAAGCGCGCCGTCGGGTTGTCGACCGGCCCGCCGGCTGCAGCCTTGGTGGGAAAGAACGCGGCGCCGGTCCAGTTCTGGCCGGAGCCGGCGAACATGGTGGTGATGTCGTTCCACTCCACCTCGTCGCCGATGACGTGGAAGTAGGTCGAGCACAGCGGCACGACGCTGCGCTCGCCGACCTCGGTCAGGACGACCAGCACGGTGAACTCGCCGTGCTGACTGACCATCGACGCCAGCCACTCATCGAACTCGGTGCGATCAGAAATCGACAACGGGCACCTCTTGGACGTACTGGTCGAACAGGGCATAGAACGACGCGCCGCCGTGGGCTTCCTCGAACCAGGTCTCGAATTTCTCCAGCTCGGCTTGCACGCCCGACGCCGCTGCGGTTTCGGTGGCGCTGGCGCACTGCCACACCGCCAGGCCCACCGGTTCCAGCTGCGCCAGGATGGCGTCGTGCGCCTTGCTCTGGCCGGTCCAGCCCAGCTCGTCGCGGACGGCGCGGCGCTGCTCGGCCCAGATGGCGGCCGGATCGGAACGGGGCTCGGCCGGGGATTTGGACGGGGCTTCGGATTCCGACTCGGTCTCGGGCTCGGCTTCGGGCTCGGCTTCGGGCGCGGGCTGGTCGGCAACGGCCGCCAGCGTGCGGATCAGCCGCGTGCGGCGGAAAGCGAAGTGGCGCTGCCGCTCGAGGCGGCCGATCTGCTCGGCCATGGTCTTGCGCAATTGCGCCTCGGCGGTCTGCGCGTTCTTGGCGGCAGCCTCGAACTCGGCAACCAGCGCCAGTGCGGCCGGTGTCATCGAGATACCTCTCCAGGGGGTGATGGTGGCGGAGGAGGATGGGAGTCGAACCCACCTGAGACCGTCTGACGGCCCCACCCGGATTTGAAGTCCGGTCGCCCCACCGGGAGCGGGACTCCTCCGTTTGATAATGGCGCCGACCTGGGCGCGAACAACTCGATACGCGCCGGATTGATGCGGCGCAAGTCCTGGCGGCGGATGGTGAAGCCGTGCCGGTCGAAGAATTCGAGGATCTGGATGGCGACCTTGCGGCCGTTGTCGAGCCGGTCGCGGAACTCGGCAGCGGTGAACTTGCCCGTCGGCGAGGCGGCGGCCACGTCGATGGCGATGCGGGCCATGTCCTCGACGATGCCGCGGGCGAAGAAATGGTCGTGGGCGATCTCCTCGACGTCGCCGCGGCGCACGGCCAACCGCATCAGGCGGCGCACGAAGCCCTCGTCGATGGCCATGGCCTTGGCGATGTCGCGCACCCGCGGCGGCCGGTAGGGCTCGGCGGTGAGACGCGGCAGGACCAGGGCCCAGATGCGCTCCTCGTCGTCGGAGAAGCGCACCTCGTGCTGTGGCCGGCGCACCCAGGTGCGGTCGAGGACCAGCTCGCCGGCTTCGGCCAGCCGCCGCAGCGCGGCCATGAACAGGGGCGCGGGCAGGGCCGGCTTGTCGGCCTTGCGCAGCTGCTCCAGGCCGATGCCGGGCAGGTCCGGCCGCTCGGCGTGGAAGGCGTCGAGCGTTTGGCCGAGGCGGGCGCGCAGGCGCTCCCAGGTGGCGGGCAGCATGGCGGCGCGGCCCTGGCCAAGCGGAAATGCGACCAGCGCGAGGGAGGAGGCGATGGCGCCGATGGCGTCGGCGCCGAGCGCCCGGTCGCGGGCGAAGGTGTCGAGGTCGATCCAGTGGGTCGCGCCCGACAGCAGGCGGTCGAGGGCGACGCCGGCGTCCTTCGCCGACAGCGCGTCGAGCTCGGCGCGGCGCTCGGGCGTACGGCGGCGGCGCTCCGGTGCGCGCAGGTCGATGAAGGTGCCGCCGCCGACCGTGCGGCTGGAGGAGGTGTCGCGCACCACGAAGCGGTCGCCGGCGGCAGCCGCCAGCGGACGCTCGAGCACCAGCTGCACGTACTCGGTTTCGCCCGCGCGCACGGCCTGGTCGCGCAGCACGACGATGCGGCCGGGCACCTCGGCGGCGGCGTGGTGCACCTTGACCGGAAACCACTGGCCGATCGGCTTGGGCTCGGTCGGCAGCACGCGCAGGCTGGCATCGATGCGCGACGTCGGCGCATGCAGCAGCGGATCGAGCACGACGTCGCCGCGGTGCACGGCGTCTTTGCTGATGCCGGGCCCGCTGAGCACCAGCGCGCACCGCTCGCCGGCCACGCCCTGCTGCACGGGCCGGTTCTGCGCATTGATCGAGCGCACGCGCGCCTCGAGCCCGTCGTAGCGGCGATCGAAATCGACCACGCCGCCGCCGTGGCGCTGCGACGACGGCACCGCCGGGTTGTTCTGCGTCAGCGGCGGGATCGCGAGGAACTGCGTGACGCCGCGCGAGCCGAAGTAGCTCGTCAGCGAGGTTTCGCGCAACACACCTTCGCTGCCGAATCGGTGGCGCCAGTTCGCGCCGGCCTGCGACTGGCGGATCGTCTTGCGGGTGTTGAACTGCGTGGCCTGCGACGCCGTCTGATCCGGCCCGAGTTCGAACTGCGCGCGTGAAAGTCCCAGCGGATCCTGCGCAGTCTGCTGGTGGTCCGACACCAGCACGGTCACCGCGTCGTCGGCGCCGCGCCAGGCCACGCGCACGTTGCCGAGGTCGCGATCGGCGGAACTCTGCGGCCGGAAGCCGTCGAGGAGCAAACGCGAGACGCTGGCCCGCACCTCGAGCCGTTCGTCCAGCGGCAGCGCGAGTGCGAAGCGGGCCTGCCGCAGCCCGAATTCGCCGCCGTCGACGCCGAACTCGGCGCGGCGCTCACCCACCGGCGCACTGAACAGCGCGATGACCCCACCCGAACTGTTGCCATACAGCACCGAGAATGGCCCGCGCAACACCTCGACGCGCGCGGCGCCGGCGAGGTCGAAATGCGCCACCTGGCCCTGGCCGTCGGGCATCGACGCCGGAATGCCGTCGGTGTACAGCCGCAAGCCGCGCACGCCGAATGTTGCCCGGGCGCCATAGCCACGCGAGCTGATCTGCAGGTCCTGCGCGTAGTTGTTCCGATTCGAGACATTCAGCCCTGGCACACGCGACATGGCCTCCGACAGGTTGACCATCGGTCCGGACTCGCGCAGCGTCTGCGCATCGACTACGGCGATCGCGTGCGGAGCTTCGAACGCCTGGCGATCGCGCACCGAGCCAGTGATCACCACGCTGGCTGTGCCGTCGACCGCCTGCTGGGCGAACGCAGCAGGCCCGGCCAGGCCCAGGGCGCAGCAGACCGCAGTGATCGGGAGAGGGCGCATCGGCATGGTTCGGCAATCGATCGTGTGCAGGATTCGCACAGGCCGGTATCAGACCGGGTGTGCGCGAGACCGCCAACCTGCCGCAAACACCTACGCGCCGCGATGGTGCGTCGCGTCGCGTTACAGCGCGCAACTGCGAAACCCGACGAAGGCGCTGTCGTGCTCGGGGCGGCTGAAGCGGCGCGCCTTCGGGTGGCGGCCGCGTGCCACCGTCACCCTCGATCCGCCGCGCACGACACGCACTTCGGCACCCGCGGCCGCATCGGGCGCGAAGCTGCGCGCCACGGCGTCGGCGCCGCGAGCATCGGCGTCGTCCCAGTAGCCCGCGCGCGCCGCCGTCCACTCGAACACGTCGCCCCAGACGAAGCCGCGCGACACGCCGCTGCAGGCCGCGATCTCCCATTCGATCTCGGTCGGCAATCGCCGTCCGGCCCAGCCGCACCAGGCCGTGGCCTCGTGCCAGCTGACGTGCATGACGGCCTGCGCGGCGGCAGCGCGCTGCACCTGGCCCTGGCGCTGCACCAGCACGCCGCGATGCAGCTGCTCCACATAACGCGGCGCACGACGCTGCAGGCGCTCGACCCAGCGCCAACCGGCCGGCGTCCACCACTGCGGGTCGTCGTAGCCGCCGTCCTCGACGAACTCGGCGTACTGGGACCACTGCACCGGCTGCGCGTCGATCTCGAACTCGGGCACCGACTCGTCGTGAGCCCATCGTTCGTTGGCCGGCACGTAGCCGCCCCGCGGCGAACCGAGCGCAAAGCGTTGCGCGGCGAACCACACCGCGTCGCGTCGCGTGCGCGCCGGCCACATGGGCCACAGGCCTTCGGCGCGCCCGGCCGGCAGGCCGGCGGCCTGGGCCAGCTCGGCCAGCAGTTCGGCGCACTGATCCTCCGCTGCCAGCGCCTGTCGAAAGACGAACAGGCCGTCATCGGTTTCCTCGCAGCGCTCGAGCAGGTCGAGCGTCGCGTCGAGCGTGGCGGCCAGATAGTCGCGCAGGTGCGCGTCGCCGACGTCTGTGTCGCGCCAGCGCTGCGCGCGTTCGCTGACGCGCGGGTCGAACCAGCCGTCCGAGCGTGGCTCGATCGAGGCCAGGTGCGTCGCCTCCGAGGTGGCCACGTCACCGCGGCCGCGCCGCAGGTTGCGGCCGATGCTGAACTCCTGGAACCAACCCACGTGGCCGATCAGCCACAGCGGCGGATCGAACTCCTCGCACACGACCGACGCATCGAAGCCGGCAAAGGCCGACAGCCAGCGCAGCGTGCGGTTGCGCGCGTCGATCAGCGCCAGCGACAACAGCTCGCGCCCGGCATGGCGTATGCGGTCGGCATTCAGGATCGTCGAGGCGGCTTCACTCATGGCCGGCACATCGGCGCCCGCAGGCCGGCGCCGCTAACGAAGGCACCTAGGCGCGTTCGATGCGCGCATAGGCGCTGTGGTTGTGGATCGATTCGAAGTTCTCGACGTCGACGCTATAACGCCCGACCCGCGCATCACCGTTCAGGCGCAACGCCACGTCGCGCACGAGGTCCTCGACGAACTTGGGGTTCTCGTAGGCGTGCTCGGTGATCCACTTCTCGTCGGGTCGCTTCAGCAACGGCCAGATCTCGCTCGACGCGGCGTCTTCGGCAAAACGCACCAGCTCGTGCCACTCGATCGGCCGCAACTGCTCGACGCGAATCGTCACCAGCGAGCGCTGGTTGTGCGCACCGTAGTCGGAGATCTCCTTCGAGCAGGGACACAGGCTCTTCACCGGCACGCCGACCTCCGACCACAGCACGGTGGCGCCGCCGCGTGTCTCGGCGATCCAGCGGCCGTGATAGTCGAGCAGGCTCTGCACGCCCGACACCGGCGCGCGCTTGCGCAGGAAGAAGCCGAAGCGCGCCTCGATGCGGCCTTCCTGTGCGCCCAGCTGCTGCAGCATGCGGGCGAGTTGCGCGCGCAGCGTGGCGGCATCGAGCGGCGCGTCGAGCGCATCGAGCCAGGCCACGAAGCGCGACATATGCGTGCCCTTGGCCTCGGCCGGCAATGCGACGTCGAGGTCCCACGACGCGGCGCTCTGCTGGGCGCTGCCGGCGACCTGCAGTGTGAGCGGATAACGCACGTCCTTGACGCCCACGCGCTGGATCAGCAGGTGGCGCTCGTCACGGGCACTCTGGGTGTCCGGGATGTGCAGGGCGTCGGTCAGGTTGGTCATCGTGGTGCGTTCGCTGGCGCCAGCGAGCATGGCATGGATTGTCGCCGCTTGCCCGTACGGGGCCTTGTCGCCCGCGCGTCAGCCGAGATCGCGCGTCTCAAGCAAATGTGGCTCTGCCACTTTGCTTGACCCCCACGGGGGGCGGGCTGGGCGCAGCCCGGCCCTGGGGGCGCTCATAGGTTCACGGCCGGCCGCACCACGGCCAGCTTGGTGCCGAACCGCCGCTGGACGGCCTGCTCGATGCCGGCCGCGTCGAGCCCCACCATCGCCAGCAGCTTGGCGGGGTCGCCATGTTCGACGAAGCTGTCGGGCAGGCCCAGCTGCAGCACCGGCACCGACACGCCCGCCGCGGCCAGGCACTCGAGCACCGCGCTGCCGGCACCACCCATGATCGCACCCTCTTCCAGCGTGACCAGCGCATCGTGCTGACGCGCCAGCTCGAGCACCAGCGCATCGTCGAGCGGCTTGGCGAAACGCATGTTGGCCACGGTCGCGTCGAGCGTCTGGGCCGCCTGCAGTGCCGGGTAGAGCAGCGTGCCGAAGGCGAGGATCGCGATGCGACGACCCTGCCCGCGCGTGAGCGACGACTCGCGCCGCACTTCACCCTTGCCCCAGGGCAAGGTGGCCAGTCCCGGCTCGGCTGCCACGCCGGCGCCGGCGCCGCGCGGGTAACGCACGGCCACCGGATGATCACGCGAGAACGCGGTCGACAGCGCCTGGCGGCACTCGTTCTCATCGGCCGGCGTCAGCACGGCCATGTGGGGTACACAACGCAGGTAGGCGATGTCGTAGGCGCCGCAGTGCGTGGCGCCGTCGGCGCCGACGATGCCGGCGCGGTCGAGCGCGAATACCACCGGCAGGTTCTGAATCGCGACGTCGTGAATCAGCTGGTCGTAGCCGCGCTGCAGAAACGTCGAGTAGATCGCGACCACCGGCTTCAGGCCCTCGCAGGCCAGGCCGGCGGCGAAGGGCACCGCGGGCTGCTCGGCGAAGTGATCCGGGTCCAGGGCGACATCGCCACGCTTCAGGTGTACGAGGAGACCACCGGACTCGAGACGGGGGAACCAGTGAGCGCCACCGGCAATGCGCTCACCGTCGCCCTCGGTCCCGGTCTGCTGGGTTCGATCCTCGATGGCGTGGGCCGCCCACTCGGACGAATCGCGGAGCTGACGGGAGACTTCATCCAGCCTGGCACCAGTGCCGAGACGCTCGATCCCGGAATGCGCTGGCGCTTCACCCCCGTGGCCGCAGCGGGCCAGACCGTCGGGCCTGGCGATGTGCTCGGCACCGTCCCTGAGCGGCCCGGCATCGAGCACCGCGTGCGCCTGTCGCGCATCGTCGCGTCACCCACGATTGAAGCAGCGCGCGCCGGACTCGAGCAGATTGCCGCATGGCGCGCTGCGATCGCCCGCTACATCCTGGTCGCGATGCCGCTGCTGTCGTTCAAGGCCGGCGAGCTGCGGCCCCAGGACGAACAACGTGTCACGGAGTTGCTCGACCGGCTGGGCGACGGCGGCTGGCAGGTGTTCCTGCACGACCTGCGCGACCTCCCGCTGGAGCGACGGCTGATCGCGGGTGCCGCGCACGTCTGGTGCGGCAACGACGAGATCGTGGCCAGTCTGCGGGATGTGCGCCCCGACGCGGTGGGGCTCTGGGCTCCCGGGCTCGTGCTCGATGACCGGCGCTTCGAGCCGGCCGCGATCTCCGTCTTCAGCTTCGGTATGGCCCACAAGGTGCGGATCGACATGTTCGAGCGCCTCAAGGAGTTGCTCGACGCTGGCGGG
>CALMQI010000210.1 GCA_937871935.1 uncultured Burkholderiales bacterium | reverse complement strand
GCGCCTGCGGCGCGAGGCCCGGCACATCCGGCTGGGTTCCCACACCATTTATGAAATATCCTCGTGGCCCCTCAGGGTCACGCAAAACTTCTTCGCCACCCTCGCCCTCGAGGGCGCGAAACAGCAGATCGCGGAGCGCATCGTGCGCGAGATCGGCAACCGCCTGCAGTTCCTGGTCAACGTGGGGCTCGAGTACCTCTCGCTCGAGCGCTCGGCCGAGACGCTGGGCGCCACGGCTCTCGAGATCCTCGACTGCGGCGATGCCTCACTGCGGACGGGGCCGGCCGAGGAAGACGCGGTGATCGACGTCCTGCGCCGATGGCGCCCGGAGATCGTGCTCCTCCCGCCGCCTCTCGACCGACATCCCGATCACGGCCGCGCGCACTATCTGGTGCATGCGGCGGCGTTCTACTCCGGCCTTCGGCGGCGCGGCTCCGCGGCGAGCGGTGAGCCGCACCGACCGGCGGCCCTGTTCCATTTCATGCAGCACGACGTCTTCGAGCCGAGCTTCGTGATCGACGTGTCGTCGACCTGGAGCAGGAAGCTGGCGGCCAGCACGGCGCCGATGTGGCAGCCGGGGCCCTTGAGTTCGGTGCGTGTGATGAAGCAGATCTCGGGTTCGACCTTGGGATGGATCAGGTCGCTGACCTTGATCTCGGCGCCTTCGGGCACGACGAATTCGTCCACCAGGAAGCCGAACACCGGGTCGGTCACGCCCATTTGCTTCATCTTGGCGTGCGAGGTCAGCCCCGCCTTGTAGCCCACCACACGGGCGCCACGCGCCAGCTTGCGCGCCAGGATGCGGTCCTGAATCGCGTAGGCATCGTCCCAATCCATGTTGGGATGGGTGTCGGTGATCTTCAGCGTGTCTTTTGCCTGCAGCTGGCAGTTTTCAAGCAGGTCGGCCAGCTGATCAAGGGTGGATGCGTTCAATGCCATGTTCTTGTCCTTCAAACTGCTTGCAGTCCGCGCGCCTTGGCGAGCGTGAGCGCGGTGTCTTCGATCATGTCTTCCTGGCCGCCCACCATGCCGCGGCGGCCCATCTCGACGAGGATTTCGCGCGCGGGCACGCCGTACTTCTGGCTCGCGCGCTTGGCGAACAGCAGGAACGAGCCATACACGCCGGCATAACCGAGCGTGAGCGCGTCGCGGTCGATGCGGATGGGGAAGTCCATGATCGGCACGACCAGGTCTTCGGCCACGTCCTGGATCTTGAAGACATCGACGCCGGTTTCGATGCCCATCAGGTCGCACACCGCCACCAGCACTTCCATGGGCGTGTTGCCGGCACCGGCGCCCAGGCCGGCGGCAGCGGCGTCGATGCGGCTGCAACCCACCTCGATGGCGGCCAGGCTGTTGGCTACGCCCATGGCCAGGTTGTGGTGGCCGTGAAAGCCCAGTTCGGTCTCAGGCTTCAAGGCCTGGCGCACGGCGCCGAGCTTTTCCTTCACGTCGTGCGGCAGCATGTGGCCGGCCGAGTCGGTGATGTAGATGCAGTTGGCGCCGTAGCCTTCCATCAGCTTCGCCTGCGTGACCAGCCCTTGCGCACTGTTCATGTGGCTCATCATCAGAAAGCCCACGGTGTCCATGCCCATCTTGCGGGCCAGGGTGATGTGCTGCTCGCTCACGTCGGCCTCGGTGCAGTGCGTGGCCACGCGAATGGTGTGCACGCCCAGGCCGTGCGCCATCTTCAGGTGGTCCACGGTGCCGATGCCCGGGATCAGCAAGGCCGAAACCTTGGCGTTTTTCATCAGCGGAATGACGGTGCCCAGGTATTCCTCGTCGGTGTGCGCAGGGAAACCGTAGTTGACCGAGCTACCGCCCAGGCCGTCGCCGTGGGTGACTTCGATCAGCGACATGCCTGCGGCGTCCAGCCCGCAGGCAATGGTCTTCATCTGGTCCAGCGTCATCAGGTGGCGCTTGGGGTGCATGCCGTCGCGCAGTGTCATGTCGTGCAGGCGGACTTTTTTGCCTTGAAGCGTGTTGGTCATGTGCAGTTTCTCCTTACGCGGCTACGGGTTCGAGCGTGAGCGAACCGGACAGGATTTCTTCGGCGAACATCTCTGCCGTGCGGGCGGCGGCGGCGGTCATGATGTCCAGGTTGCCGGCGTACTTGGGCAGGTAGTCGCCCAGGCCCTCGACTTCGAGGAACACGCTCACGCGCTTGCCGTCAAACACCGGGCCGTTCACAAGGCGGTAGCCAGGCACGTACTTTTGCACCTCGCGGATCATGTCGTGGATGGACTTGGTGATCGCTGCCTGGTCGGGCTCGGTTTCCGTCAGGCAGTGCACTGTGTCGCGCATGATCAGCGGCGGCTCGGCCGGGTTGATGATGATGATGGCCTTGCCCTTCTGAGCGCCACCCACCTTTTCGATGGCGCCGGCGGTGGTGCGGGTGAACTCGTCGATGTTCTTGCGCGTGCCCGGGCCGGCCGACTTGGAGGAGACGGTGGCCACGATCTCGCCGTAGGCCACGGGCTGAACGCGGCTGACGGCCGCCACCATGGGAATGGTGGCCTGGCCGCCGCAGGTGACCATGTTGACGTTCATCTCGGCCTTGCCGACATGCTCTTTGAGGTTGACCGGTGGAACGCAGAACGGGCCAATGGCGGCGGGCGTGAGGTCGATCATCAGCGCGCCCTGGGCGTTGACCTTGCGCGAGTTTTCGGCATGCACATAGGCGCTGGTGGCGTCAAAGACGATCTGCACGCCGTCGGCCTTCATGTGCGGGATCAAGCCGTCCACCCCCTCGGCGGTAGTCTTGATGCCCATTTCACGGGCACGCTTCAGGCCGTCGGATGCGGGGTCGATGCCGACCATCCACACGGGTTCGAGCACGCTGCTCCTTTGCAGCTTGGCCAGCAGGTCGGTGCCAATGTTGCCGGGCCCGATCAGGGCGCATTTGATTTTGCGGGTCATGGGAGTTTTTCCTTTAGATGAAGCGGACGGAGCAGCCGCCGATGCCGCCCATGGTCACGCGCAGGTTGTCGCCCGCAGCGACCGGCACCATGATGCCGAGCGAACCCGACAGCACGACCTCGCCGGCCTCCAGCGCGATGCCGTGCTGACCCAGCGTGTTGGCCAGCCAGGCCACGGCATTGGCCGGGTGGCCCAGCGCGGCAGCGCCAGCGCCGGTGGCGACGATCTCGCCGTTCTTCTCGAGCACCATGCCGACGGTGACCAGGTCGACATCGCGCGGGTCGACCAGGCGGTCGCCGAGCACAAACACACCGCAGCTGGCGTTGTCGGCCACGGTGTCCTGGATCTTGATCTTCCAGTCCTGGATGCGCGAATCGACGATCTCGAAGCAGGCCATCACGCCCTCGGTGGCGGCCAGCACATCGGCTGCGGTGATACCCGGGCCCTTCAGCGTCTTCTTCAGCACAAAGGCGATCTCGCCCTCGGCCTTGGGCTGGATCAGCGTGTTGGCGGGAATCGCATCGCCTTCGTTGTAGACCATGGCATCGGTGAGCCAGCCGAAGTCGGGCTGGAACACGCCCAGCATGTTCATCACGGCGGCGCTGGTGACGCCGATCTTTTTGCCGACCACGCGCTCGCCGGCGGCCAGGCGGCGCGCCATCATGCGCTGCTGGATGGCGTAGGCGTCGTCAATGGTGATGTCGGGGTGGCGGCTGGTAAGCGGCGCTACGGTGCGGCAGCCCTTCAGGGCGTCGTACAGCTCGTCGCCGAACTGCTCAATCAGTGGTGCTTGCATGAAGTCCTCGATCTCAAAGGGAATGGGGTTAGTCGGTAGCGGCCTCGGCCAGGAAGTCGCTCACCAGACGGGCAAAGCGCGCAGCGTGTTCGATCTGCGTCCAGTGCCCGCACTGGCCGTACACGTGCAACTGCGAGCGCGAAATCCAGTTCGACAAGGTCAGCGAGGTGGACAGCGGGATCACCTGGTCGTCGCGCCCATGCACCACCAGGGTCTGGTGCGGCAGGGCGCGGATGTCTTCTTCGCGGCTGGCCATGGCATCCACCCAGCGCTGGCGGGGCGCGGGGAACATGGCCGAGAACGACTCCTGGAAGCCAGGGCGGGTGCTGGCCTCGTAGCGCATGCGGGCTAGGTCGTCGCTCATCAGGCCCTGGTTGAAGGCAAAGTAACCCATGATGGCACGCATGTTCTGCACCGACGGGGTGTAGCCCCACACCGCATCCAGCCCCTGCGTGATGGGAAAGTGCACGCCCACGCTGCCCATCAGCACCAGGCGGCGCACGCGCTGCGGGTGGCGGATGGCCAGCGCCAGGGCCAGCGCGCCACCGAAAGAGTTGCCGACCAGGTCGGTTTTCTCGATGCCCAGCGCGTCCAGCAGGCCCACGGCCTGGCGCACCCAGCTGTCCATGTCATAGCGCTGGCCTGCCGGGCGGTCGGTGAAGCCGAAGCCGACCATGTCGGGCGCGATCACACGGGCCTGCCGGGCCAGCTCGGGCATCACCAGGCGCCAGTTGGCCCATGCCGACACGCCCGGGCCGGAGCCATGGATCATGAGCAGCGGATGGCCGCTGCCCAGGTCGTGGTAGTTGGTGCGGATGCCCGCTGCTTCGATGCTGTGCCCGATCTCGGGGTTGGAGGCGGTGGCGCTCATCAGAAATGTCTCTTTGCTATATTTATAGGAGCTTTTAGCGCTTGCCGGTCAAGCGCCAGAAGCCGATTCAACTTAGAACTTCACCATCACGTTGCGCAGATCGGTGTAGAACTCCAGCGAGTGCACACCGCCTTCGCGACCAATTCCCGACTGCTTGGAGCCACCAAACGGCGTGCGCAGGTCGCGCAGGAACCAGGCGTTGATCCAGCACAGGCCCACTTCGATCTGCTGCGCCAGGCGATTGGCGCGCGCAATGTCCTGCGTGAAGACGGCGGTGGCCAGGCCGTAGCGGTTGGCGTTGACCTTGTCCAGCACTTCTTCTTCGCTGTCAAAGGGACTGATGTGGCAGCAGGGGCCGAAGATTTCTTCGGTCACCACGGTGGCGGTCTCGGGCAGGCCGGTCCAGATGGTGGGCTGGATCCACGAACCGTTCTTCAGGTCGCCGGGCATGTCGGGGATGCCACCGCCGGTGACGATGGTGGCGCCTTCGTCCTTGGCCGCTTTGTACAGACCCAGCACCTTGGCCTGGTGCTTCTTGCTGATCAGCGGGCCGATCTTGGTGTCCTTGTCGAAGGGCAGGCCGGGCTTCATGCTCTCGGCGCGCTCTTTCAGTGCGGCCACGACCTTCTCGAAGATCGGGCGCTCCACGTACACGCGCTCGGTGCCTAGGCAGACCTGGCCGGCGTTCTCGAAGCACGAGCGCGTCAGCGTGTCGATAGTGGTCTGGAAATCGCAGTCGGCAAACACCACAGCGGCGTTCTTGCCGCCCATCTCCAGCGACACCGGGCGCACGCCGTTGGCGGCCGCCTTCATGATGATGCTGCCGGTGCGCGTTTCGCCGGTGAAGGTGATGCCGTTGACATCGGGGTGTTCGGTCAGGAAGGCGCCGGCCGAATTGGCGCCAAAGCCGTGCACCACGTTGTACACGCCCTTGGGCATGCCCACCGCGTTCATCACCTCGCCCAGCAGCGTGGCGGTGGCGGGGGTTTCCTCGCTCGGCTTGACGACCACGGTGTTGCCACAGGCCAGCGCCGGGCCGACCTTCCAAGTCATCAGCAAGAGCGGCAGGTTCCATGGGCAGACCACGGCGATCACGCCGCGCGGCACACGCACGCCGTAGCTCAGGGCGGTCTTGCCGTCGGGCGTGCGCATGTTGAACGACTCGGTGGCCGTGCTCTTGATGGTGTCGATGAAGATCTGGAAGTTGGCGGCGCCGCGCGGAATATCGACGTGCGAAGCCAGGTGGTGCGGCTTGCCGGTGTCGGCAATCTCGGCCTGCAGGAAGTCGTCGAAGCGGCGGTTGATCTCGATCGCCACGGCGTCCAGCAGCTTGCAGCGCTCTGCCACCGACAGGCGGCCCCAGTCGCCCTTGAGCGCCGCTTTGGCGGCGGCGACGGCGGCGTTGACTTCCACCTCGCCGGCTTCGTAGATGTTGCCGATGACGCTGCCGTTGACCGGGTTGATGTCCTGGAACGTCTTGCCGCTGGTGTTGCGAACATATTCGCCGTTGATGAAATTCAGAATTTGTTTCATGGTGATTTCTTATCTCGCAAGCACTGACTGGCTGCAACGATAGGGTGGGAGACTCATACTGTCCAATACCAAATTTTCTAAATCTGATACCTTCAAGGTATTGAAAAAAGGAGATGCGCGGTGGATTTGCGCCAGATGAAATACTTTCTTGCGCTCGCCCAGGAGCTGCACTTCGGCCGGGCCGCAGCGCGGCTGCACATGGCGCAGCCGCCCTTGACACGGCAGATCCGGGGGCTGGAGGACGAACTGGGAACCCCTTTGTTCCTGCGCACCGCCAAGGGCGTGGAGCTGACCGCCGCCGGCCAGGCGCTGCTGGACGAAGTGCCCAACATCCTGTCGCTGACGCAACGGGCGCGCGACCGCACGCAGCAGGCCGGGCATGGGCTGATCGGCCAGCTCGACGTGGGCATCTTCGGCTCGGGTGTGCTGGACGTGATCCCCCGACTGCTGGCCGCCTTCCACCGGGCACGTCCCGAGGTGCGCATAGAGCTGCACAACCTGACCAAGGGCGAGCAGTTGCAGGCGCTGCGCGAGCGCCGCATCACCATCGGCTTCAACCGGCTGGTACCCCCCGAGCCCGGTTTGGGGGTACTGACCGTGCTGCAGGAAACACTGGTGGTTGGACTGCCGGAAACCCATCCCCTGTGCACACGCCAGGAAATCACGCTGCGCGATCTGGACGGCGAGCCGATGATCGTCTACCCCAATGCACCTCTGCCAGGGCTGGCACAAGAGGTGGCGAACGCGTTTCACCGCGAGGGCATTCGCCTGAACGTGGTGCAAGCAGTGGAAGATGTGCTGACCTGCGTGGCCCTGGTGGCTGGCGGCTTTGGCGCCTGCATCACCACCCAGTCGGCCACCAGCCTGCGCCTGCCGGGCGTGGTGTACCGGCCGCTGCGCTCGCGCCACCTGCGCGACATCGAGCTCAGCTGCCTGTACCGCACCGACGACATGTCGCCGGTGCTGGCGGCATTTCTGGGTGTGGTGGGTGCGTTTGCCAACGCCCAGAGCACGGAGGATCAGGACGCAGGCGGGCTGGCTTGACGCTGCCATTGCCATGGATGGATCACCGGCCATGGCAACCCTCTCACGCCCCGGAAGGCGCCAGCCCCAGCGCCTGCAATCCGGCGACCGCGATGGCTTCGTCCTGCGCTTCGCTGCCACCCGAGACGCCGATGGCACCGATGCGCATGCCTCCCTCGACGATGGGCAGCCCGCCACCAAAGGCGACAAAGCGCGGGCGCAGCACCAACCCCTCCCGCACCGCGGGCGAATGCTGCTGCAGGACCGCATGCCACTGGGAGGTCGGCAGCCCAAAGCTCGTGGCGGTGTAGGCCTTGTCGATGGCGATATCGGCCGAGTGCAGCGGCGCGCCAGTCATGCGCACGAACGCCGCCAGCACACCGGCGGTGTCAACCACCGCCACGTTGACCTGCACCGCCAGGGCGGTGGCG
>CALMQI010000209.1 GCA_937871935.1 uncultured Burkholderiales bacterium | reverse complement strand
GGCAGCCGTTACGTGCGGACGTTTAGCGAGTCTGCCAAGTGGTCAAAGTTTCTAAACCACGGCTGCCGAGCGGCGCTACCTGCTACCTTTCACTTGGGTTGAAAGCCGTGCGTTCGGCGGCTTGGCCGACCCGCCGGCCGAGCCTTCGTTTGGTGTCGAGGAGATGTGAGAAGGAGCCTGCACATGGTGTCGAACCACGCAGTCCTGGCAGACTTGAGCGAGTTCCGCTCCCAGCTGTGTCACAGCGGGGTCGCACATCACAACCTGCTTCGCTTGAACCTGGTCCGTCCGCTGGCGGACATCGCATTCGACTGGCTCGTCATCTTCTGTGCCGTCGGCGCGGTGGTCTGGGTCAGTGGTTGGCTGGCGCCGCTGGCGATCCTTGTACTGGCCAATCGCCAACGCGCTCTTGGCAACATCCTGCACGATGCGGGTCATCGCAACCTGTGGCGCGAGCGCCGGATCAACGATCTGGTGGCTCGGGTGCTGGTGGCACCCTTTGTTTTCGCCAGCTTGTCTGCCTACCAAGCGTCTCACTTCAAGCACCATCTCTCGCTGGGCGATGCTGGCAACGACCCGGACCTGCTGCCGATCCCCGCCGAGCCTCCGCGGCGTTGGCTGACGAGCTACCTGCGCAACGTCACCGCTTTGCCTGCGTGGTGGGGGTCGGTTGCGGGGCACCTGGGTGCGCATGCCGTACCGCTGCCGGCAAAGTTGTTCATCGTCGGTTGGTGGGCTGCACTCTTGGCACTCATGGATGCACTGGCCGGCGAGGTGTTCACCCTGGTGTTCGCGGCGCTATGGCTGACCGCGCGGGCGACGCTGTTCCATCTGATCACGACGTTTCGTGAGATGTGCGACCACTTCGGCCTGAGGCCGGCCGGCATCTTCGCTTTCACGCGCGACACGGCGTGCCATGGCTTCTGGCGCTGGGTCATCCACCCGCGCAACAACGGCTACCATCTCACCCATCACCTGTTGCCTGCCGTGCCGTACTACCGGCTGCCCCAGGCGCACTCACTGTTTCAGCAGCTACCGATTTACAGGACACGGGGGCAGACCTGCACCACCTACTTCGCCGGGCCAAACGCCGTGGTCAGCGACTGGCAGGCGGGAGCGCACTCATGAGCGAACGCACGCTGGGCAGCCTGCAGGTCGCGGCGCTGCTGGTCTCGGCCAGCTATGGCATTGGCTTCCTCTTCGGCTCGGGCGAGATGGCGCTCATGCACGGCATGGCGGGCAGCATCTATGGCGTGGCAACCGCTGTCGGCATGCTGGTGCTGGCCTTGTTCGCCAGCCGGCTGTGGCGGGCCGGCTTGCCGATATGGGAGATGTTCGGCCGTGCCTACGGTCAGCGGCTGCAAAGCGCCGTCGCATTGCTGTCCATCGTATGGATGTCGGGTGTGCTTGCCGCTCAGATCCAGGGTGGGCTGGCCGTTGCTGGCCTGCTCGGGCTCTCAGGGCCGGTGGCCTACGGACTGGTCCTGACGCTGATCTACATCGCCTCGCGCCTGGACCTGCGTTTTGCGTCGGGTCTGTTCGCCGCCTGCCTGGTCGCCAGCGGCTTGGTGCTGGTCTACGCCTTGGTGGCGGCAAATGGGGTACCGATCTATGCCAGCGCGGTGCCCGCATTCGTGCAGGACCTGTCTAGCTTCAAGCCGACAAGGCTGCTGGCGCTGGTACTCGCCGTCGGCATCCTGGTCTGCACAGGCGCGGACTACCACCAGTTCGTCCTGGCTGCCCGCCGCCCCCGCGCGGCCACCTTCGGCTGCATCCTGGCCGGCCTCGGTCTGTTGCTGATTGGCTTCTTGCCGGCCGCCGTCGTCTTGGCGATGGACAGGGCAGGGTCGCTCCACGGTCTCGCTGACGCCAAACAGGTTGTGCCCTTCGCACTGGCGCAGGTGGCGGGGACGTTTGGCACCGGGGCGGACAAGCTGTTGCTTGGTGCCTTGTCGGCTGCAGCGTTGGGGTCGGGAGCGGCCATCGTCCGCGCGATGACGAGCGCGCTGGCCTCGGCCACCCCTGGGGCACATCGGACATCACAACCCGTGCTCGCAGCGGTGTCCATCGCTGTCGGAGCTGCGCTTGCGGCGCGTGACCAGGGCATCGTGGATACGATGGTGTCGGTCAACGTGATCTACATCGCCAGCGTCGGCGTGGTCTTCGCTGCCCTGCTGCGCGGCATCGTTGTGCCGGTGGCGCATGCGGGCGCGATCATGGCAACCGGCTTTTCGGTTGCGTTCGCTACCTATGTGGCCGGCTGGACCGGCTGGCTGGGCGAAAGCGCCGACATCGTCTCGCTCGTGTCGGGGCTGGGAGCATCGGCAACGATGGCCCTGTGCTGTGCGCTGTATGCAAACAGGGTGCCTGGTGGGGGATCAAGCGTTCGTGGGTGATCAATCTCAAGCAGGTTCGGTGTCGGGCGGGCCGGTGGCGTCGGAGCCGAGCAGGTAGCGACGCGCCTCCCTCACAATCAGTTCAGTGATCTCTCGCGAAATGGGTGGCTCAACTTCCCAGTGATGCCAGTACAGGTCGACCTGCACCGGCTCTCGCGGTGCCAGATCGACAAGACGTCCCTCCAGGGCCAGCGGGCCCGCCTGTTGGGTAGGAATCAGGCCGTATCCCACGCCCGTGGCGATGCCCTCAAGCAGGGCCAACGGTGCGGGCAGGTAGTGTTTGGCATAGCGGTCCACCGTAAAGCCGAAGTGGTGACGCAGAAACTCGTCGTGCAGCGCGTCCTTGCGGTTGAAGAGAACTGCCGGCGCGACCAGCACGGCCGCTGCGGTGAGTCCTACAGGGAAGAACTGTTGGGCAAACGCGGGGCTCGCGTAGCAGCGGTATTCCATCGCGCCCAAACGTTCGGCCAGGAACCCGGCGGCGGCCTGCGCGTCGGTGGAGATGCAGCCGACGACTTCGCCGCGTGCCAGGCGGGCCGAGGTGTGATCCTGGTCGTCGGTGACCACTTCCAGGGCGACCCTGCGTTCCAGAAGCAGTTGCCACAACACTCGCGGAATCCAGGTCGCCAGCGAATCGGCATTCACGGCGATGGCGAGCGGGACGGGTGCGTGAGGCTTCGGAGTTGGTGTCAGTTCCTGCAGCGCAGCACCCTCGAGCATCCTGATCGCTTTGACGTGGCGAAGCAGGACTTCCCCGGCCGGTGTCGGCGCGACCGGTTTCTCGCGCACCAGCAAAACCGTCGACAGCGACTCTTCCAACGCCTTGATGCGCTGTGACACCGCACCGCGCGTGATGTTCAGCCGGCTGGCCGCGCGGTCGAAGCTCTGCTCTTCGGCCACGGTTGCAAACGTCTCCAGCTGATCGCGATCCAGCATTTGATGTCTTCCCTGTTCAGTGTTCTTGCATGCCCGTGAAACTCTCTAAACGGCGAACTCCAGGGCATGTGATTCCGTAGCATGTGCAGGACGGACAACCATCTTGCGCACCCACAAGCGTATTGGGGCAGGAAATCTGAATAAACCAGTAGTGGCTTTGCACTCCGTAACGGCGACGCGTGATCGGATGCAACTGTGTCCCGCGGCAGCGATGTTGTTGCTGGCGCGGCGTGGCGAAGGAGAAGGCAGATGCAGTACGGTGCCGAAGAACCAGCATCAGCAGGAACCGCACGCTCGGTAGCGATGCTGAAAGCCGTTGTCGACGGATCCACCTACGAAGCCGTTGCCGCGGATTTCGGCATCACCCGTACAGCGGTGGAACGCCGGGTCAAGCACATCGCCGCGCGACTGAGCCGCGAAGTTGGCATCGACGGGCTGAACGAGGGCGGCACCGCCTTTGTCTGGCGCCTGCGTCACAGGCGCGAGGCGATCCTTGCTGCCCTTGAACAGCTACCGCCGCATCCGGTCGAAGCCGCCAACCAATTCGGCGTGGTCTCCGACGAGGAAATCGCCCAAGCAGTACACCGAATCCGGGGGCGCAGCGCCCAGCCCTTGCGAGACATCGCACTGTTCTACACGCTGTTCGCCACCGGGGCGCGGCCTTTGGAAGTCGCGCGGCTGGAGTTGCAGGACTACCTCGAAGCGGACGGCACCGTGCGGCGCGAATCCGAGTTGCGGGCAGAAGTCGCCATCACCTGCAAGTCGCGGCCGTTGTACTTCGCCAGCCGCAAGCTCGACGAAGCGTTGAGCGCCTACCTGGACCAGCGTCTGGTCTTGGGGCAGGGGCTGGGCGCTCCGTCAACCTTCAGAGGACTGGACCCTGCCAGCCGGCTGTTTCTGACATCTACCGGCGGTCCGTTTCCGATCACGCCCTACGGAGCGCCCGGGCAACAGCGGTACCTGTGCCGTCCTATCCTGGAGACCTACCGCAAGGTGTTCCGGTACGCGGAACTGGAAGGTGCGACCGCGTTGTCTGTGCGCCGCACCTTCGTGGCGCGGCTCTACGACCGTGGGGCCGACGAAGACCAGATCGGCGTGGTGTTGGGCATTGGCGAGCGCCGGGCGGTGCGGGAGCAGTTCCCGCGTATGCGGCCGACAATGGCCCGGTTGGTGCAGGAACTGGTTTGACACTGCGCGGAAGGCGCACCGCCTCTTGAGGGGCACTCATTGGCGGCAGTCGGCGACGGCAAAACCCCCCATGGCTTTGAGGCCAAGGGGGGTTAGCTTCTCAGGCGGCCTCTCTGATCTCTTCGGCATCGACCGTTGAACTGCCAGCCTCGTCCTTGTCAAGGTCGAGTCGCTTGAGCAACTCGCGCTGCCGGGCCATCAGGTCCAGCAATCGGCCTTCGTGCTCGAACGGGCGTTGCAGTTCGAGCCGGATGTCGTCCAGCCGTTTGCGCCTGACCTGCAGTTGGGCCTCGCCCGCAGCGTGCTGCTTCGGAATCGATCCCAGCAGATCGACCAGCGCTGCCACGAGGGCAGGCCCGGTCTGGTACGGCGTGGCCTGGTACAGACACGCTCCCGACAGGTACAGGTTTGGCACCTCTTCGCCCCGCGTGGCCTGCACGCCCAGCTCGAAGCCGCCGAAGCGGCCGACGATCTGCTCAATCTCACGGCCGCCCGCGCGCAGTTCATCCCTGGTCGCCTTGATGAGGCCGCGCAGGGCCTCGCCCACCGCGTCAGGGTCTGCGATCTTCCGGCCGCCCACTTCCAGGCAGATGCCCTGGAGCGTCTGTGGCTCGATGCGCGCCACGTCTTGGGTATACAGCGCGACCTTGCGCTGCTGCGCCTCGATCATCATCGGCAGCCGGCTCACTTCGCTCTCGTTGGCATAGCGCTGGTTGCGCCACACCGAGAACAGCGTCGAGAGCCGCGCCACTTCCGCGTCCACGCCGGCCTTTTCGATGACCAGCGGGTTGCCGGACGCCAGCGCCTTCACTTCCGCATACGACAGCGCCGCCAGCTCCACATCTTCCAGCGAGCGGATGCCCTTGTCGCCCTTCATCACCTGCGCGATGAAACGCGCCTTGGTCTCCAGCGTCTGCCACATGTAGCTGTCGAAGCTGCCTTCCGTGACGTAGCGGAAGATCTCCACGTCCTCGCACTCATTGCCCTGGCGCAGGATGCGCCCCTCGCGTTGCTCGACGTCGCAGGGACGCCATGGCGCATCGAGGTGATGCAGGGCACACAGTCGAGTCTGCACGTTGGTGCCGATCCCCATCTTGGCGGTCGAACCGAGCAGCACCCGGACCCGTCCCTCGCGCACCGCCTTGAACAGCGTTGCCTTCTGGGTATCGGATTCGGCGTCGTGCACGAAGGCGATCTCTTTCTCGGGAACACCCGCTTCGATCAACCGTGCATGCAGATCGTCGTACACGCTGAAGGCGTGACCGCCCTTGGGCGACGACATATCGCAGAACACCAGCTGCGCGCCGCGGAACGCGGTGCTGCGCTCCCGGATCGCCAGTACCTCGCGCAGGCAGGCAGCGACCTTGCCGTTCTCGTCGAACCTCGCCTGCGGCGTCACCAGCCGGAAGTCCAGCGCGGCCTTGCGGCCGTCGGTGGTGATCGCCAGCATGTTGTCGTCCTGCGGCTTAACATCGCCGCTGCGGATCGCTTCGGCGCGCTGCACCAGTGTCTGTACAAAGGCCTTCAGCGCGGTGCTGGCCGGGCAGGCCACGATGCGCGGCTTCTCACCCCGCAGCCGGGGCACCGGCAGCTTCAACATCTCGGCCGTGCGGATGTCGGCCACTTCGCCGAACACCGCCATCAGCTCGGGCACGTTGATGAAACGTGCGAACCGGGTGTGCATGCGGTAGCCGCTGCCGTCCGGCGCGATCTCCAGCGCGGTGACGCTCTCGCCGAAGGTAGCCGCCCAGGCGTCGAACTGCTGCAGCCCGAGTTCCTCCAGCCTTCGCGGCTGCAGGTAACGCATCATGGTGTGGATCTCGGCCATGGTGTTGGCCACCGGCGTCGCCGTCGAGAACACCACGCCGCGTTGCGCCGGTCCCTTCGAATCCGCGTGAACCTGCATCGTGTAGCGCGTCTTCAGGTACAGATCGAAGGCGCGTTCCGAGTTGCTCATCGGCAGGCCCGCCACGCGGGTCATCTTCGTGAATCGGTACAGGTTCTTGTGCAGATGGGCTTCGTCGACGAACAGGCAGTCGATGCCCAGTTGCTCCCAGGTCAGCAGGTCGTCCTTCTTCTTGTCGGCCAGCAGCTTCTCCAGCCGCACGGCCCAGTTCTTCTTCATGGCCTCGAGTTGCTTGACGATCCGGTTCCCCCGGTCGTTGCTCCTCTCGGCCCGTACAGCCATCTCGATTTCCATGATGATGTCCTTGATGAATCTTTCCGTGAATTGCGGTGACACCTTGATGCGCTCGAAGCTCGAATGCGTGATGACGACCGCGTCCCAATCTCCCGTCGCGATGCGCGACACCAGTTCCCGTCGGCGGTCGCCTTCGAGGTCTTCCTTGCCGGCCATCAGCACCGCCGCGTTTGGATAGAGCCGCACGAACTCGGCCGTGTACTGCGCCAACATGTGGTTGGGCACCACATGGCAGGGCTTGTTGACGAAGCCCAGCCGGCGCAACTCCATGCCCGCTGCCACGCACACCGCCGTCTTGCCGGCACCCACGACGTGGAACAGCCCCGTGTTGCCGGACTGCACGACACGCCAGATGGCGTCCTTCTGGTGCGGGTGCAGCTCGAAGCAGCGGGAGAACCCCGGCAGCTTCAGGTGCGCACCATCGAACTGTCTCTGCCGGGTGGCGTTGAACAGATCGTTGTAGATGCGGCAGAGCTTTTCGCGTCGCGTCGCATCGTCGAAGGCCCAGAGCGCGAATCGCTCCTTGATCAGGCCGAGCTTCTCGCGTGCCGCCAGCGTCTCGTCGGGATTGACGATGTACTTGTCGCTCTCGGGATCGCGGTCGCGCACCGTCGGCACCTGCACGTTCAATGCGCACTGCACCAACTCGATGGCGTTCATCCGCGATGTGCCGAACTCCTGCGTCACCTTGACGTTCTGGCGCGCATCCCAATCGCGGTAGCGCACCGACCAGGCACCGGCCTGCGCCGAGTAGCCCACTTCACAGTCCTTCAACTCCAGAACTTCCTGGACGAAGGTCTCGACCTCGACCGCCGGGATCCAGACCGCCCCGAGACGGGGCTCGATCGCGGCCGGCAGCAGGTCGTCGGGCTGCACTCGTTCCAGCGCCTCGATGTTGCGGCGGTTTGCCGCACCCGACAGCAGCGCGTGTTTCAGCTTCTCCTTGACGTTGCCCGACAGATAGTCGTCGGCCGTCTTCCAGTGACTGTCGGCCGGGTCGAGGAACACATGGCCGGCTTCGGCCAGCGCGTCCAGCGCCGCCTGTTCCGGCGCCGACAGCAGCCGCGCCATGTAGGCCGGATCGACCCGCCCACGCCACTGCATCGACGCCGCCAGCGCCTCGGTCGGCTCACCCGCGACCGTCGGTTCGACCACACGCGCCAGGGTGCGCCGCGTGAACAAGGCCGCCTTGCTGGCCCGGTCCGACTCTTCGTCGTAGTGCTCCAGCGACAGCAGCAGCGGGTAGTCCGGGTCGCGCCGGAAGGCCAGCGCGTTGGCCCGTCTGGACAGGCAGCCGTGCCTTGCGACAAAGCGGTCGTAGCTGCCGTTGAGGAGCGCCCGCAGGTGGGCGATCTGGCTGTCGCTCTCGTCTCTCAGCTGGGCATCGAGAAGTGCCCGGGCCTGATCGCGGATGGCACACAGGCCGACGATCCGCGCGCGCTGCGTGCCGTTGAGCTGGTCATGCACATCGACCATCTCGGCACCCTCGGCGCGATGCACCCGCCCATGGTGAAGGCGGTAGCTGCCGGGCTTGGCGCCACTGGTGGGAGGCACCGTCGTGCGCTCCGCGCTCTTGTCAACGACCGCCGTGCGGTACACGTCCGTCGGCAGCAGGCCGATTCGCTCCGTGAGGGCGGCGGCGAGGTCGCCTTCGAACACGGTCGTCGCCTCGGCTTCGTGGCCATTGCTCTCGTTCCGGATGCTGCCGATGCAGAACTCCGGGTGCTGGGCGTACCAGGCATTGATCTGCAGGTACCGCTCGTGGCAATGCGGATGGCGCAGGGCATCCGGCACGATGGACAGCTTCAGCCACTCGCTGCCAACCGCTTCCCCCGGCTCCCGCTTGCGCAGGAACAGGATGTCGGTCTGGACGTCGGTGGATGCAATGTCGGCAAAGGTACCCTGGGGCAACCGGATGGCGCCCAGCAGGTGGGCCTGCGCGCCGATGTACTGGCGCGCCGCATCGTCCAGGGCATCCATCGTGTAGCTGGTGGTGATGAAGCACACCAGCCCGCCGGGCCGCACCAGGTCCAGCGCGCGGCCGAAGAAGTAGTTGTGGATGCTGAAGCGGGCGTAGGCCCGGTTGCTCAGGTCGGCGACCTTGTACTTGCCGAAGGGCACGTTGCCGATCACGAGGTCGAACCAGTTGTCGGGCAACGGCGTCTTCTCGAACGGCGCAATGCGGACGTCGACGCCGCCGGACGCATAGAGCGCAGTCAGCACCCGTCCCGACAGCCGGTCGATCTCGATGGCCGTCAGCTGGCTGCTCTCGGCCAAGGCGCGGGGCATGGCGCCGATGAAGTGGCCGATGCCGGCGGCGGGTTCGAGGATGCGGCCGCCGGTGAAGCCGAAGCGTTCGACGGCCCGCCACATCGCCTCGACCACGTGGATCGGGGTGTAGTGGCCGTTGTTCACCGAGGACCGGGCCGACTCGTATTCGTCGTCGCTCAGCAGGCCGCTCAGTTTCTCGGCGCGCAGGGCCCAGGCTTTGTCGTCCCCTTCGCGGTTGAAGCTGGCCGGTAGGCCGCCCCAGCCGGTGTAGCGCACGAGCCGGGTGCGCTCGGCCGTGAAGGGTGGCCTGTCCTGGCATTCGACATGCCGCAGCGTGGCAATGGCATCCACGTTCGCATCGAACTTGGCCACGGCGCCACCGAGCTTGTCGAGGTCGGCGTGTCGCAGTGCCGGCCACAGCGTGCGTGGTGCGGACTCGGTGACAACGCCTGCGACGCGCCAGGGTGTGTGGTGCGGGGCGGTGGTGGCTGTCTCCGGCAGCTCTTCGCGAGGCTCCGCCGACAGGTCAGCGGCCTGCGCTTGGGCCTCAAGGCATGAAGCAAGTGGTTCGGTGGCGTCCACGGGCTCGGGGTCGAACCCGGGCAGCCACAGGGAAGGCGCGGTGAAGCGGGCCATGGGCGTGTTCTCCAGATGAATGGGAGAGACACGCCCATCCCCGGCGGGGAGGCGTGCTCCCCGTGGGTGGGTTGGCAGGATGGGGGTCGCGGTCGACCCGGGGCCAGGCGTCAAGCGACGCCTTGCGACTGGCTCAGCTCAGGGCAGGGCCCCGATGCTTTGGTGATGCGCGTTGCCGCGCAGCGAGGAAGGCGGGTAACGACCGCGACGCCTGAACGGATTCAGGGGCGCCCGGATGGGCGCGCTTTGGCCGGAGCCAAGATGCCCCGGCAGTTTGCGCGGGGCCGCGCGCGCAAGCCGGTGGCGGGCCGACTCGCCATGCAAAAGCCCTTGCGTGGCAGCGCCATTGAGGATGGCAACCGTGAGCCTGTTCGCCTGCGCAGCGGCCGGGCCACTTGTTCATGAGTGACGGCCAACGCGCCGATCCCGAAACCCCGTGTCTTTGCAGGCGATTGACCCTGGCGGTGAAAGCACGGGCGGCCGAACATGCGTGCATCGCAGCCGCGGAGAACCGCAGTGTTGGGGGGGCAGGTGATGCCAGTCGATCAAGTGCCCGAGCGCGGCAACGACAACGCCGCGCAAGCCATCGAGATGTTGAAGGCCGTTGTCGATGGCGCCACCTACGACGCGGTCGCAGCGCGCTTCGGCGTCACGCGCACGGCGGTGGAGCGCCGCATCAAGGCGGTCGCCGTCCGCCTCAGCAAGACGGTCGGCATCGAGGGCCTCACCACCGAGGGTGTGGCCTTCGTGCAGCGCCTGCGCCAGCACCGCGAATCGATCCTGGTCGCGCTGGCCGGCTTCGAGCCGCCAGCGCCGTTCGGCCCGCGCCAGCACCGGGTGGTTTCGAGCGAAGAGATCACGCAAGCAGCGCTGCGGATCAAGGCGCGCAGTGCGCGGCCCTGGCACGACCAATCGCTGTTCTACATGCTGTTCGCGACCGGCGCGCGCCCCTTGGAGATTGCGCGGTTCGAGGTGCGCGACTACCTCGGGCCCGACGGCAGCGTGCGCCGCGCATCCGAACTGCGGGCTGAAGCCGCGATCACCGGCAAGCCGCGCCCGCTGTACTTCACCAGCACCCGGCTCGACGATGCACTCGCGACCTACCTGCGCGAGCGCATCGAGCAGGGCCTGGGCCTTGCCGCAAGCGCCGACTACCGAGGCCTGGATCCCCGGAGCTGCCTGTTCCTGTCGCCCGGCGGACTCGGCTTCGCCATCAAGCCGTATGGCGAAGAAGGGCAGCGCCGCTACCTGTGCCGGCCCATCCTGGAGGCTTATCGCAAGCTGTTTCGCCATGCCGACCTGCGCGACGTGACGCCGCTGTCGGCGCGGCACACCGTCGCGGCCCGTTTGTACGAACGCGGCGCGGATGAAGAACAGGTCGGCCTGCTGCTGGGCATCAACGGCCGCAGCGCGGTGCGGGAACTGTTCCCGAAGCATCGGCCGACGATGTCGGAGCTGGTGCGCGAACTGGTGTGAATGGTTGCGAGCGCGACGATGGTGGACATCCAACGCTTCTCCATCCTGGGCCGCGTGTGGAACGCCGACGACGCGCAGCTGCAGCAGGCGCTGGCCCGCGTCCACGACACACCGGAACGGCCACGTTGTCTGTGCGTGCCTGGCGGCGTGGAGATGTACGTGGCACGCCACCGGCAGTTCATGGTCAAGCGCATGCCCGACACGGGCAGCCACCATCACGCAAGCTGCCTGTCGTATGAACCCGAGGCACAGGAGTCGGGGCTGGGTGAACTGATCGGCGAAGCGGTGCTCGAGACCACCGTAGGCCGCGTTGACCTGCGGGTGGATTTTCCGTGGACTCGCACCACGGGGCGTGGCGCCACCCGCGGTGAGAGCGACGCGGAGGCCGAAGTCGGCGTGGCCCGGCGGCGGATGAGCCTGCGGGCGCTGATGCACTACCTGTTCGAGCGGGCCGGCTTCAACCGCTGGAGCCCGGCGATGGTGGGCAAGCGCAATCAGGGCGTGCTGCACAAGTACCTGCTGGAGGCCGCCGAGGACGTGTCGGTGAAGGGCGTGGCCTTGACTGAGCGCCTGTACGTGCCCGAACCATTCATCGAGGCGACCAAGGCCGACGCGGCGCAGCGGCGCCGCGAGAAGCTGGCCGTGCTGCGGCCCCACGACGGTCACAGCCCGCTGGCGCTGGTGCTGGGCGAGTTCAAGGGCAGCGACACGGCAGTCGGCGGCTGCAGAGTCTGGGTCAAGCACATGCCCGATGCGCCGCTGCTGATTGCTGGCAAGACCTGGGCAAGGATCGAGAAGGTGTTCGCGCCGATGTTCGAAGCCCGGGACGCGGACACCGGCCACCGGGTGCGCCTGATGCTGGCTGCCCTGGTGCGGGCCCGGCGCGAGTACACCTACGAGATCGACGCCGCCAGCCTGATGATGACCACCGAGCACTGGATCCCGATCGACGCCATCCACGAGCTGCCGCTGGTGCATGCCCTGGTGGAGCAGGGGCGGCGCTTTGCAAAGCCACTGCGCTACGACGCGGCGACGAACGGCGCGTTTCCGAACGCGCTGCTGCTGGACATGGGGCCGAAGCCCGTGCCCCTGCATGTCGTCAGCGCCTTCATGGCGCCGAAGGCCCGCGTGGACAAGGACCATGCGATAGCGCGGGCCGGTGAAGCGGTGTGGGTGTGGGCGACAGACCAGGCGATGCCGCCACTGCCGACGCTGGTGGCGGAGCGATAGCTCGGCCGCCGGCAGCGTCACCCCGCAAGGCGCAACGGTCGCGGGACAGGTTGACGCGGCCCGACCCCGCGAGACCATGGAAGCGACACATCGCCAATCATGAGGAGCGCAGAGATGACGCAATCCATCGTCAGCCACCGCGGCAGCGACGCGGTGCCAGCCACCGTGCTGGGGCAAGGCCCAGCACGCATTCCGACCGGCGGGAAGATCCGCGCCGGGACCAAGACGCTCAGCCGCGCCGCCGCCGAGAACCCGCAGGCGCGCGCCATCTACGAACAGGGCGTTGCGGCGGGCCAGTCGTTCGACCAGATCGAGCAGGCGCTGGCCACGGCTCTGCCGCGCCTGAAGACACCGCTGGTGCCGAAGAACGTGCCCTGGTTCACCGTGCGCGGGCAGGACTTCTCGAACCCGGAGATCGCGCAGCAGATCCTTCGTGCCTTCGGCGAAGACCGCGGCGATGGCCATCGGCTCTATCGCTTTCCGGTGGTGTTCCCGTCGGACCACTGGCAGGTGGTGATGCCACACGAACTGGCGGCCTGGGGCGCGAACGAAAAGCGCTACTGGTCGGAGTATTCCCCCGATGGGCGGGTGCGCCATTGCAAGACCCACGCGCCAGTGCCTTTCGACGACACCGGCAAGCGTGTCATCCGAGTCTTCGGTGGGCGCAAGACGGTGGCACGCGATGCCAACGGTGGCATCTGCGACCCCGAAGGCTGCCCCGAGTACCAGCAGCGGCAGTGCAACCTCAGCGGACGCTTCCTGTTCTTCATCCCCGGCGTCCGGTCGATCAGCGCGTTCGAGTTGCACACGCGCAGCTTCTACGCGATGAACGCGGCGATTCAGAAGTTCGAGACCATCGCCTTCCTGCGCGGCGGGCGCATCTCGGGCTTCCTGGACAGCCAGCGCACACCGTTCTACCTGAGCAAGAAGCTGGTCGAGGTGGCGCACATCGACGAGCAGGGCAGGCCGGCGAGGGTGCCGCAGTGGATCATCGAACTCGAAGCGCCAGTGGACGTGACCGCGTTGTTGCGCGACCGCGATGACGACGAGGCCGCGCTCGTGCAAGCCCAACTCGCGACGCAGATTCTCAGCGGACCGACCGTGCTGGAGGCTGATGGCGACAGGGTTGCCGCGCCGGGCGAACCGCAGGACATCGCAGCACCAAACTCCGCGCACGCGGGACCACGGCCGAAGGCGCGCGATGGGCGCCCCTCACTGGAAGACCTGTTGTCTCAAGCGCAGGCGTTCGGCATCGACCGGCAGCGCTACACCGGCTATGCCGACCTTCGATGGGGCCCCGGCTGGAAGATCAACCCGCAGGGGCGGGCACGGGCCTGGGACGAACTGGCGCGCTACCGTAACGATCCCGCGAGCTATCTCGACAAGATCGAGAGCGAACTGCAGGCCGTGGCCGCGGGGAGAGCGGCATGATCCGCATCGCACACTGTTCCGACCTGCACTACGGGCCGAAGAATCTGGCCGAGGCCGACCGCTGCTTCGGCGCCGCGGTGGACCGGGCCATCACGCTGGGCGCCCAGGTGGCCGTGCTTTCGGGCGACGCCACAGACCACGCCCACGACCTGCACTCGCCGTCGGCTGAGCGTCTGGCCCGGCAGGTGCGGCGGCTGGCCGACCATTGCCCGGTGCTGATGCTGCAGGGCACGTTCTCGCACGAGCCACCCGGCACCTTGGCCCTGTTCCGGCTGCTGGGCGGGCGCTACCCTGTGCATGTGGCTGACCGCATCGCCCAGGTCGGCCTGGCGGGTGACGGCCGGTGGGTGGTGTCGGACGGTTGGCGCTTCGACGGGGTGCCTGCGGGCGTGCAAGCCTTGTTCTCGTGCGTGCCCACCATCAACAAGGCCATGGTCGCCGCCGCCCTGGGGGCGGGCGTGGCGGCCGAGGCCACCGGCGAGCAACTGGCCGCGCTGCTGGCCGGCTTCGCGCCAGGGCACCGCGCCGCCCGCAAGCGGGGCGTGCCGACCATCGGCGTGTCGCATGGCACCGTGTTTGGCTGCCTCAGCGAACACGGCGTGCCGATGGCCGGCTTCGACCACGAGTTCACCACCGGGGCGCTGTTTGCGGCCGAGGCCCAGGCTTTCATGCTCGGGCACATCCACCGGCATCAGGCGTGGCAGCGCGCCGGACGGGCGGGGCAGCAGTGCGTGGCTTACGCCGGGTCCATCGGGCGCTTTCACTACGGCGAGGAGGGCGAGAAAGGGTTCCTGATGTGGGAGGTCGATGCCGACGGGGCGCGCTTTGACCAGGTGCCTACGCCTGCGCGGCGGACGGTCGATATCTTCTTCGAAGGCAAGCCGGACCTCGACGCATTGCGCATCACCATTGCGCAACAAGACATCGCGGGCGCGCATGTTCGTGTGCGTTGGACGGTGGCGGACGAGGACCGACACGAAGTGGACCGCGCGCTGATCGAGCGCGAACTCGGGCGCGCCGCGGAGGTCAAGCTGGAGGGCCGCATCGTGCCCGTGGTGCGCACCCGCGCCGCCGGCATCTCGCGTGCGGCCAGTCTGGCCGACAAGGTGCGGCAGTGGGCGCTGGTGACCCAGGCGAAGCCGGGGCCCTTGCTGGCGTGCCTGGCGCAACTTGAAGCGGAGAGGGGGGAGGACATCGCCGAGCGGGTGTTGCGGGGCGAACTGCCGCACGCTCGGGAGCGCGCTGCGCCGCTGCTGGTCGAGACGGCTTGCGTCAGTGACTGGGCGAACGAGACGGAGCAACTGGATGGCGGTGCTCTCCACGGCGCACGAAGGACCTTCGCGGTGCATGGCGCGGGGCGGCCAAGCGACAGGTCTGCCTGATAAGGTGGGCTTCCGACCAGTGCACCCTTCGCGTCACGCAACGGCGGCCGGTCGTTGGGCGGTAGCAAGCTGGCGACCTTCCTGCGCGACGTGGTATGATTGCAACGATTCCGTATGAGGCAGGCTACCCCTGAATTCGTCCGGAAGGTCAACGGCTGGCGCGACGCGGATTAGTTGTGGTCACACTCTAAGACCCCGGCGTATTGGGTTTCTGCCCAAGGGTTCTGGCCCGCGAATGGAGCTAACACTGGAAATCTGGGCGCGCAAGCGCCCTTTTTTCCGTCTGGATCCCATCATGGACAACATCTGGCTGGATATCCTCAAAGAGGCCCTCGAGACCCTAGCAGCCAGGACAGACGCTCCCGTTGCCGGCGCAAAACTCAGAGCGACTGTCAAGAAACTTGCCGAGGACCGCGGTGAACAGTTTCCGCCAGAGGGAATGACCAAATGGTCCGCCTTTCTCGCGAGCTTTCCTAACGACATCACCGTCATCCCCAATCGCGGAAGCGATGTGCTGGTCGTACCGGCCAACCGCCCCGATCTGCAGGCTGTCGCTATTGCGACCGCCGCCGCAACTGCCACCGCGCCGGCATTCACTCGACTGCGCAGCGACATTTTTGAAGCGCTCACTCGCATACCAAGTCCGGGCGAACGGGCCGTGTACTTGCCGGAGGCCGACGCCGTTTTGTGGCAAAGAGACGATGAGGTTGCACCGCCCAACGCTGTGCCGTTTCCTCCGGCGACGTTGGAGGCGGAGGTGGACGTACGACGCCAATTTGCCGAGCGCGACGCAAGCGTTACCGACGCGGCGAAGGACGCGCTTCGTCAAGCCTTCCAGTCCGAAGGCCCATTGCGTCAGTTCACCCATACGATTCGCTCGTACGGGCTGCTCCAGACTTGGCACCTGTTCCGCATGAGTGCGCTGACGAAGAGGCTGCGCGAATGGGCACAGGCCCATGGACTTGTGTTTCGGGAAGAATGGCTTGGGTTGGACAAGGCCCAGGGTGCTCCGGGCGCGGAAGGGGCCCTCGCCGCGGTCGCCGCTGGAAACAAGAGAGGGCTTGTCGAACTGGCGGGTTTGCTCACCGAAGACGACATCGCTCGTATTTCGGTACCGCTCGACGTGGTGCTGCGGTTGTTGACGGCGCGTTGAGGGGCGAGTCGTGCCAGGCTTTCTCCTTGCCGGCCACCAGCGCGGCTTGGCCAAAGTAGTCGCCGAAGCCGTAGAGACCGCGAGGGCTAGCGGCCGCCTTCGCGGGTGGGAAACACGCTTGGTTCACAGCCGGCTGCAGAATCAGTCGATCCTTGAGGCGTCCCAGGTGGAAGCAGTCCTCGAACAGGCTCAAGATTTGGACGGCGCTCATGTCTTCGGCGTCTCGGTCGATCGCGAGCGCGGGAACGTTGAGCGCCAGATCAAACCGTACTTTCGATTCCGCTGGATCAACCCGAATGCTGTTGCGGTGACTGGGCAAAGAGATTTTGAGCCACTCATTGCTGAACTAGAGCGCGCCATCCTGGAAGACGAGGTCTGGATCGCGAGTGTGAAGCCGAAGAGCACGTCGTCGCCGCTGGCCTTGCCAGGCGGTCTATTCAAGGCGAAAGGCGATCTCGCAAGTCTATGGATGCGGTGTGAGGCCTACGGCGACGTCGGGGCCATTCGGGCGACTGGCGCGCTGGTCGACAAGTTCACCGTTGCCTACCGCAAGGCGATCGACACGAAGAAGAACGAGAAGACACCTTGGCTGGATCACGACGATTGGGTGTGGAAGGATGACGGAGAAGAGCATGGTGCCGCGCCTTTCCCAAAGAACTGGAAGTACTCGTGGGCTGTACCGGAGAAGTTCCACTTTGATGTCATGCCGAAAAACCCGCGGGCGAAAACGCACTTCGTGGACATTCATGGCACCAGTCACAAGCTGCCAAAGGACTCGAAAAACATGAACGTCACGGTCCATGGCGAGGTTCGAGGCTACAAGAGCAGTTAGAAGATTGCCGTCGCTATCCGGCCGGCCCGCCGGAATTGCTGGTCGTCGATGGACTTGACCTGGCACCAACCCACGAGAGACTTCCTCAACCAAGTCTCCAGGGGCCCCGCCATGCAACCACTCAGCCTCACCCTCAAAGGCTTCCGCGGCATCCGCGACGGCCTCGGCCGCGACACGCTGACGCTGGACTTCGAGCGCCTTGCCGACGGCGCTCAGCTGATCGCCATCGCCGGTGCCAACGGCCGCGGCAAGACCACGGTGATGGACAACATGCATCCCTACCTGAGCATGCCTTCGCGCGAGGCGGGGGCGGGGCCGGGTGGCTTCTCGTACTACGACCATGTGTGCCTGCCCGAGAGCGAGAAGGACCTGACCTGGGCCCACGAAGGTCGTAGCTACCGATCGCAGGTGGTGGTGCGCCTCAACGGCCGGCGCAAGACTGAGGCCTTCCTGTTCGTGCTGGCCGAGCACGGCACCTGGGTGCCGGTGGTGCTGGCCGATGGCACGGTGTCCGACGGCAAGGTCGATACCTACGCGCGCTGCGTCGAAGCCCTCTGCGGGCCGGCGGACACCTTCTTCACGTCGGTGTTCTCGGCCCAAGGGAAGCGCCAGCTCAGCACCTACCGCAATGCCGAGATCAAGACCTTGCTGGCCGACCTGCTGGGCCAGGAAGAGATACGCGTCATCGGCCAGAAGGCGGGCGAGACGGCCCGGCTGTTGAAGGCGGGGCTGCTCGCGATCCGGCATGAGTCGTCCGGCCTGGATGCAGAACACAGCCGCCTCGCGGCCGACCGGCTTCGGTTGGACGGTGCGGCAGGGCGGGTCGAGCCTGCCGTGGCAGCGCTTCGGGCGGCGCAGTCGGCGTTGGAGGCAGGCCAGTCCCGGCACATCACCTTGGCGGCAGAGCGCGACCAGTCGAAGGCCACCGAGGAACGCCGTGCGCAGTTGCATGCGGAGCGCCAGTTGATGCTGGCCCGCGGGACCGAAGCCACCCAGGCGCTGCAGGGCCGCGAGCAAGGCGAACGGGCGCGGCTTCAAGGCCTGGAGCAGCGCATCGCGCAGCGGCGCGCGCAGGCGAACGCGCGGTGGCAGGCCTTGCAGCAGTCGCGCCGCCAATGCCTCGCCACGCTCGCGATGTCCGGTGCGGTGTGGCGTGCCATCACCCGGCAGCCACTGGCTTCACGCCTGCAGGCCCTCAGCAGCGCGCGCACGGCAGCCTGTCGTCAGCAGGTGCAGCGCCTGGCGCAATGCCAGGCGGCCGAGAAGCTCGCCGAGCAGAAGCTGCAGGGCATAGACCGCGAAGCCGGCAAGGCCGCGCTGCGCGCCGAGGAACTGGCCCATCGCTTCGGCTTGACGCGCGAAGTGCCCTGCGCCGGGACCGATCTGCAAGGGCAGTGCAAGTTGCTCGGCGACGCGCGCGAGGCACAGTCCCTGATCCCCAGCGCGAGCGGCCAGATTGCCGCGCTGGCGCGGGACAAAGCGCAGGTCCAGGACGAACTGGCGGCGATCCGTCAACAGCGGGACCCATTGCAGGGCGCTCCACAAGCGTTGAGGCTTGCCGAGCGGCGCGAAGAGGCCGCACGCGAGCGCGCATCCCGGTTCGCGCTGCTGGCCGCCAAGGAGGCCGAGATGGCACAGGCCGAAACCACGCTGGCCAGCGTGGACCGGGAACTGGCCGCGCTGGACCTGACCGCGGCCGGCGCCGACAGCCCGGAGACACCCGATGAGCGCGCCGAGCGCCAGCGCATCGCCGCGGCCGGACTGGAACTGTCCGAGGAGCGGAAGCGGCACGCCCAGCGGCTGCAGGAAGGGCTGGGCCGGATCGACGCGCTGCTGGCTGCGCTGCCCGCACCCTTCGATGAACGCCGCCTGTCGGCCGCCGCGCAGGCCGTGGCCGACGCGCGCCAAGCCGTGGCCGCCGCGGACCGGGCTCATCTCGCTGCGGCACGCGATGCCCAGGCGCTGGACGCGCTGTCGCAGCAGATCCAGTCGCTGGCACAGCGGCGCGTGCAGGTCGATGCGCGCGTGGCGCATGTCGAAGCCGAACTCGGCGGCTGGAACCTGTTTGCGCGCTGCATGAGCAACGACGGCCTGATCGCGCTGGCCATCGACGACGCCGGCCCCACGCTGTCGGGCCTGGCCAATGACCTGCTGCTGGCCTGCTACGGGCCGCGCTTCACGGTGTCCATCCACACGCTGGTGGAGACGGGCAAGGGCGAGCAGCGGGAGGGCTTCGACATCGTTGTGCACGACGGCGAATCCGGCGAAAGCAAGAGCGTGGGTCTGATGAGCGGAGGGGAACGCGTGTGGGTGAACGAGTCCCTGACCCGGGCGGTGGCGCTGTACCTGGCGCAGCACTCCGGGCGGCGCTACACGACGCTGTTCTGCGATGAAGCGGACGGCGCGCTGGACCCGGACCGCAAGCGCATGTTCATGGCGATGAAACGCGAAGTGCTGCGGCTCGGCGGTTACGAACGCGAGTTCTTCGTCTCGCAGACGCCAGAGCTGACCGCGATGGCCGATGCCGTCATCGACCTGGATGCGCTGCACACGAAAGCACGCGCTTCGCCGGTAGGCGTGGAAGCGTGAGCGGTCCGACAGCAGCGGGGCCGAGCTGCCCGATGGCCAGCCCGGCCCGCCCGATGAGGCGCGGAGGTCTCAGCGGAAGACTCTCGGCTCGATCGTCTCGCCGCGCATGAACGCCAGGTAGGCACTGGCCTTGCCGATGTCGCCGAACCGGGCCAGTTCGTAACGTTGATGTTCGACACCCCACGGGTGGCTGCCGTCGCCCGTCGGAACCAGGCGCAAGTCCGGCACCTGGTAGCTGGGGTGCGTGTACAGCGCGACGCCGGATTGCCAGTCGATGATGCACAACAGGCAGGCCGTCAGGATGGCCCCGCCGCCGGCTTCGCCCGCCTCGATCAACAAGGGCACCTTGAGCCAAGCGGTGGAGCGGCCGATGCGGCCGACCACGTCGAACTCGTCGAACCATGTTTGCCCGTTGCGGGTGTCGCCATAGACCAGGCGCACCTGGTTGCGCGTCTTGCGGCAGGCCTCAAGGACCTTGATGACCTCGGCGTGGGTTCCGGGGTCGAAGTAGGTGTCATAGGTCAATGCCGACTGGCCCCAGGCGCGCGTGGCGGCCTGGTACTTGCGGTAGCCGGCCAGGGTGTCGGCGTCTTCGTCCGTGAAGGCCAGGTCGGGCTGCCGGAGTCTCCGCGCGATCTGGTCGGCATGGCCGCGCGCGTTGTCGAAGCCGAGGCAACTGAAGCCACCGCCATCGGCGATGACGTAGAGCCGTTGCTCGCGATTGAGGGTCACCGATTCCATGGGGTGACCTCCGGAAGTGTGTGCATGTGATTGCTCCAAATGAAGCAGGGCGCCGGCCTTGCGGCGCAGCGCCCTGCGGGGCTCGGAACCACCGGTAGGGTGGCGTGGTGTTTCAGCCTGGCGGCCTCACGAGATCGGGTCTTCGCCCTCGTAGATCGGCAGGCCGTCGATACCCGCGGCGTCGCTGTCGAACTTCAGCCACACGATGCCGGCCTGTTCGGCCACGTCGAAGATCGTGGCCAGGTCGGGCTCGGTCGGCACGCTGTACCGCGGCGCGCCGACATAGACAAAGCCACCGTACTCGTTGGGGTAGGCGTTGACCGACAGGTCATCGGCCGCCAGCTTCTGGCGCGTGCTCGCGGTCAGATGCGTGATCGACAGCGCGGCCATCGGTTCGACGTGCTGCAGCAGGTTCTTGGCTGTGGAGTTATTCAAGGTGAACTCCTTCTCGTTGGGGCAGGGGGCTCGGGGCGCTGCGGCTGGGCGCTGAACGGTTGAAGTCCATGCCGCAGTCACGGCAGCGGTACCAGCGTAGACGGCCCAGCGTGCCCAGCGGCACGCCGTGTCCGGGGCACAGGGGGCAGCGTGGTGCAGGGGTGGTGGACATGGTGTTCCTTCGCGTTGAACGGAAGGCTGGCCTCAGACCAGCCCGCGTTCGGCGAACGAAACGACGTGGTCGCCGGCGACGATGAAGTGGTCGAGGAAGCGAACGTCCACCAGGCTCAGCGCGGACTTGAGGGTCTGCGTCAGGAATTCGTCGGCGCGGCTGGGCTCCGCATTGCCGCTGGGGTGGTTGTGCGCGACGGCCACCGCCGCCGCGTTGCGGGCCAGCGCCGCCTTGACCAGTTCGCGCGGGTACACCGAGGTTTGCGTGAGCGTGCCACGGAACAGCTGCTCGGTGCCGATCAAGGCATGGTGCGCGTCGAGGTAGAGAGCGAGGAAGACCTCGTGCTCCAGGCTGGCGCAGTACAGCCGCAGCCATTCACGCAGGGTCTGCGGCGAGTTCATCACCGGGGCACCGCGCATGCGGGCCTGCAGGTCGCGCAGGATCAGTTCGCGCGCGGCGCTGAGCTTGTGGTCGAGCAGCGTCTGCTGCGCGATGACCGGCCCTTGGAACGGCTCGCCGTCGGCGACGTGCAGGCGCTCATCGGGAACCTCATCGGGAAGATAGCGGCGGTCGTGCGCGAGCAACTCGCCGACCAGCTCGGACCTGGAAAGGGTGGACATGTCCACGGCGTTCTCCTTCATGAATGTGAAAGCGGGAACGCCGAACCCGGGTGGGAACGAGGTTCCCGCTCGGGATGCACGGGCCGGACGGCCCATGCTGATGACAAGGCAGGTGACGACTGCGACGCCGGCTCCGCCGGAAGGCACTTCGCTGGGAAGTGCACTGGGGAATGGGCAGTCTGCGACGCCTGCCGGGCGGCGGCAAGCCCTGGGATTGCGGCGCCATGTCAAAGCGATGGCGCGGGGCTCGGCTTGCCGGTGGCGGCGCCGATCCTGCGGTTCAGGCGCCGGTCGCGCTGGAAAGCGACCCGGTTGACATTGGAATCGCGCGTCAGAATTCTTTCGCAAGCCGCTGGTCCAATCGACGACAAACGCTTGCGACTCGGCCAAGATGGCGTGCGACAACGGTTCGCGCGCACCATGATCCGCCTCGGTCAACAGGTTCGACTCACCCGCCGTGAGGTCGAGCGCTTCGCCAAGATCACCGACATCGCGCCGGTGGGCATCCGCACGCTGGCGGAGTTCGACGCCTACGTCGCCCGGTGCAAGGCGCACTACTGGGGCGCGTCGCGCGAGACGCAGTTCCTGCACTGGCTGATCGACCGCGAGTACCAACGGTGTCGCCAAGCGGCGTAGCCCCGAAAGCAAGAGAGCCCAGGCTCCACGCACGTGGAGGCGCTGGGCTCGAAGGCCTGAATCGTCAGACGGCGCCAGAGTTCGGCGGGTCCTCCGGAAACCAAGCCCGGTAGGCCTCGGCGCCGCTGATCGTCGCACCGTTCAACAGCGGCGCGATCGCCGTGCGGCTCAGCTCCAGCACCAGGTCGGCGTAGTCATCCGGCGCGGTGTGGATCGAGGTGTACAGATCGAAGTCGCATTCATCGAGATCGGCCTCGATCACGGCGATGGCGCCGAGCTCGTCGAAGGTGCCCTCGTCGTTCACCGAGTCGGGCAATGTGGCACCCGCCACCGGCACGGCCTGCGTCACGGCGCTGCTGATCGAACGGTAGGTGCCGCCCTGATCGTCGTACTCCGCCGATGCACTCAAGGTCGCGCGCAGCGACTGCAGCCAGGGGTGGCGCACAAACAGGCCCGCCAGGCAGGCGCCAGCCCAGCAGTGCTGGAGCGTGTCGAAGGCGCGCTCGGCCTCGCGGTAGGCGCGGTCGACGGCCAAACCGGCTTCGGTGACGGTGATCGCCCCCGAGGCATCGACCCGGTAGTCGGGCACGTCGGTGTTCTCTGTGGTGTTCATGCGATTTTCTTTCTGCGGTGGTTGCCTTCCGAGAAGACCACCGCGTTGGGGTTGATGTGTCGCAGCAAGGGCCACCACCAGGGCGGCCGTTGGCAGATCTGATGCCAGTCGCCCCGGCCGTCGTTGGCGCTGACGTGGACTTCGATGCATCGCTCGCAGGCCAGCATGTCGCGCACGAGGGCGTCGTCGCGAACGCCGCTGTGGCAGGCCAGGATGTGCAGGTGCGACAGGTCGATGGCGTAGGGCACGCCCGACTCCAACAACTGCCGATACTCGGGCCAGGTCGAGACCAGCCATGGGTCGCCTGCGGTGGGGTACTGTCCTTCGACGCCGACGACGCAGCCGAACAGGTCCGCGCATCGGCGCGTGTGGTCGAGCATCTCGGCCATGGCGGCGTCGCGTCGCGCGCCGGCATGCGCGGTATAGGCCGGCGCGGCAAGCCGCCGGCTGATGCGGGCCGCCTGCCGGAACCACCCGCGGTGCGCCGCGTAGCCCGACAGATCGGCCAGATGGTGCTCGGGCAACACCCGTACGTTGGCGTGCAGCCTGAAGCGCACCTGCAGAAACGCGGCCATCAGTCCATCGACCATCGCCTCGGTCAAGACGCCGAAGTTCTGCGGGACGAGCTGGACGTGGTCGGTGCACAGCCTTCCGAACAGCGGCTCGACCACGTCACTTGCGAGATGCCGGGCGGCCAGGTCGTGGCGCAGCCCGGGCCAGCACGCCAGCGAGACGTGCACGGTCGGGCGCGTCACAACGTCGTCTCCTCGTAGTCGGAGTCGGTGAAGTAGGCTGTGTGCTCGATGCGCACCATTCCGGCATGGCAGTCGAAGATCACCTTGCCGGAGCCGCCGTCGCCGTTTTCCCATCCACCATGGACCACATCGATGACCTCGTCGGCGAAGTCGCGCAGGGCCTGTTCGATGCTGAGCTGTTGCTCGACGACGGTGGTCTGCCACTCACCGTTCTCGAAGACGCCGCGTTCGGCGAACACGGTGACGAGCGCCGCCATGTCGAACGGCGCTTCGGTCGGCATCTCGACCGACACGTCTTCGACGCCGCCCGAGTCGCCGCAGCCCACGTAGGTGGCGGTCGCCGTGATGGCGCCGGCCTGTGTCAGCGTCGCCAGCAGGATGCGCCGGTTGCGGCCGAGGACCGACGCTTCGTCGATCACGTACCGCGCCGGCTCGGTGGCGTCCGCGGAGTTGCTTGTCTGCTCTGGGGTCATGTTCTCTTCCTTCATGGAGGTCGAAGGACACGACCGCACCCGTCGGGGCGGCGTGCCCCTCGGGGTTGGTTGAACTGCAGTGCCGGCGGCGCTTCAGGCGGCTTCCGGCAGCGGGCTGAACAACTGCTCGAGCGGTGCGCCATCGCCGACCTGCAACGCCGTGCAGGCCCTGGTCACGGGCGGCTGCACGGTGACGTCGGTGTCATCGACAGGCTGGACGCGGGCCACCACGGTGCCACGGGGGCTGCGGACTTCCATCTCGCCGATGCCGCGCGTCCACGTGGCTTCCACCACGTAGTCGGCCTGCACCGGCAAGCGGTCGCGCACCAGCTGCACACCGGCGTCGAACGAGTCGGTCGTGACGGCATCGGTGAGGTCGCCGTATTCGCGGTCGTAGAGGAAGACCTTGTAGCTGGCCTTCATCGCGGCGGGAGTTGATTCCGGCCCTGGGGCCGGCATCGCCGGAGCGGCTTCGGGTTGGATGCCCAATCCGAAGGTGTCTTGCGCAAGTTGGCGCAGTTCGTGCGCACTGGCGATCTGAGCGGGTGCCTCGAAGGCACGCGGCGTTTCATTGGCAGGGGCCATGGGACAGTTCCTTTCATGAGGGGTACGACCGGCTGGCGGCAGGTCGACGTGGAAGGGGCGGGATGGCCGAGCGCGTCGCGCACCACCGTGGAGGTGGGCGTGAGCGTTCGACGCTTCGGGCAGCACGGTGGGCGCCGTGGTGCCGAGCCAGGCGGGTGGTGCCTGGCGCTCTGGGTCAGGCCGCCGAGCGGGTGGCCTGGGCTTGTGGCGAGCGAGGCGGTGAAGCCTCGGTTTGCGCGGCGGCCGGCGCCGCGCCGGGTGGGCCCGCCTGCGGTGCGAAAGCCGATTGCGCCTGCGCGAATTCAGCCTCGCGCGTCAGGCGTCGCACTTGGCGCACCGCCGGTTCCTTGCCGGTCTCGGGCAGGCACTCGACGGCGATGTCACCGCCGCGGCGCAGCATGCGCACGGGTGCAGCAAACAGCCCGTGGCAGACCCAGCGGACGAACTGGCCGATCCGCTTGTCGCGGGCCTGGCGGGCCTTGTGGGCGCGCAGGGCTTCCTTGCAGCACAGCACCAGGGCCAGGTGCGTGCGCTTCATCTCGGCATCGGCCTCAAGCTGGGCCAGCACTTCGGTGGCCAGGGTCGCGTCGTGACGCACCCGGCGGTAGAAGCTGACCCAGGCGCGCTCTTCCTCGAACTCGACGCCGAAGCGCTTGGCACGAGGACGGACCTTTTCGGGTTTCTCAGGGAACATGGTGTTGACTCCGGTGAAAGAGGGAACACCCATCCCCGGCGGGAAGCGGTGGGCTCCCCGAGGGTTGCAAATCGGTTGCAAGGGCATGCGGTGCTGATAACCTGATCAGCCCGCACATGGAGGCCCACACGATGCTTCGTGCAGGCAAGGCACTACGGTTCACCCCCGACGAAGTCGATGAGTTCCGATCACTCGGACTCGACTTCGAAGGGGTGCGAACGCAGGACGACATCGAACAAGCGCTGGCCGCGTGGGCCGGTACGCTTGCCGATGAACGCCCTGATCTGCTGGACAAGATCGTCTCGGAGATGGCGAAGGTGAAGGGCGTGAACCCCCCTGCGCGTTTGACCACGGTGGTCAGCGGCGCCCCTTCTGCCGGTTCTCCTCGGCAATCCTGATCCAACGGTCGGCGATCTCGTCCAGATAGACCAGATCGTCGGGCTCGATCTCGCCTGACTTGCGCAGCCGGGCGATCACTTCCTTGACCACTTGCGGGTCATCCTTGGCGAGTTGAATCGCCAGGGCAGCTATGCGCTTGCGGTAGAGGGTGGTCAGCATGACGCCCCTTCCACAGCGCGGTTCTCGACGGCCTCGAACGCCTGCGTGAACGCAAACGAAATCGGCTTCATCAGCGCGGCGACGTGCGGCGCGCGAAGGGTCAGCTCACGGGCACGCCCGGAACCGCCCAGCAGCACCCCGACAGGGCGCAGCACTCTTGTCACTGGCACAGCGAACATGGTGTTCTCCTTCATCGAATGAAAGGGAACACCCATCCCCGGCGGGGAACTTGGGGTTCCCCGTTCGGGATGCTCCGGCCGTGACCGGCGGAGCGGCTCTGTGGCATAAGGCCACGCTGTTCAGCCTGGGGGCTGAACGCAATCCACAGCCACGGGCGTGGCTGAACCGGATCGATGTCCGGGCTCTACAAGGCAGGTAACGACTGCGACGCCAGCGAACTGGACTTCAGGAGGCCGGAGCCTCTGGTGAAGGCTTTGCAGGCGCGATGCCCACGGGTAGCCCTTGCAGTCTGACACCCGAGGGGGCCAAGCTCAAGATCACACCTGAGGTCGCCGGCACGTGCCACCCGAAAGCGCCCCGCAGGCCGGGTGCTTCGTGATGGCGCAACGCGTCCGGCGGCATTGCGGCGAAGTGGGTGGCGGCAGCATGGCCCACGGGCAACGTGTCCCGTGTCGGCCCCGACTCGATGATGAAGGTGAGCGTGCAATCATGATAATATCCGTCATCACTTTGGGAGCTGTGATGCGTGAAGTCAACGATGGGCGGGCGGTGCCGTCGGGCGTGGGCACGTTGGCCGGCACGCCCGGCGAGATCGGCGAGCAGTTGCGGCATTCCGGCGCCGAGCGCGCCATCGCGCTGACCTTCGCCCATGAAAGCGAGCGCACCGTGCGCGCGATTGCCGACGCGCTGGGCAGCCTGGCGCCGATGGTGGCCGGCTTGATCAAGCGGCGCCAGCGCGAGGCGCTGGACAAGATCGTCGATGCGCTGGTGCCGAACGTACCCATGCCGGCCCACATGATGGTGGAAGCGCGCATGACGGCGCACTCCCGCAGCGAAGTCCTGGCGTCAGGCGACTGGCTGACGGCGGCGCAGGTGGCCGAGCTGGCGGGCTTCAGCACTTCGAACCTCAGCGCCCAGCCGAACAAGTGGAAGAAGGAAGGGCAGATCTTTGCGATCCGCCACCAGGGCCTGGACTACTTTCCGGCCTACGGCCTGGACGCCGAGGCGGGCTACAGGCCTCTGAAACCGCTGGCGCCTGTCCTGGCGCTCTTCGGGGATGCGAAGGACGGCTGGGGTCTGGCGTACTGGTTCGCCTCGGCCAACAGCTTCCTCGGCGGCAAGCGGCCCCAGGACGTACTGCTCAAGTCGCCCGACCGTGTGCTGGCGGCTGCCGCCGACGAAATGGCCGAAGTCGCCCATGGCTGACCCGGCCGGCGCAGGCCGTCCGCGGCGCGCCGGCGCTTCCAAGTCGAAGGCCGCGTTGGCCGGCACCGTGCCAGACCCGCCTGCGGTCTTGCACATCACCACAGCGACTTGGAAGGCCGGTGTTGCCTTGCACCGCATTCACCTCGACGTGTACGCGGCAGAGGCGTTCAACCCGGGCGTCAAAGGCAACGCCAGGTTCAGCCCCGTCGTCAACGCCGCCGGAAAGCCGATCCCGACGCTCTACGGCGGCACCAGCTTCAACTGCGCGGCCATGGAAACCGTCTTCCACGACGTACCCTTCGCACCGGGGCTGAAGACCTTCGCCAAGCACAAGCTCGAAGGTCAAGTGCACTCGGTCTTGGCCACCACGGCGGCATTGACGCTGGCCGACCTGCGCAACGTGCCGCTGCGCAAGCTGGGCGTCGAACGCAAGCAGTTGGTCGACACCGAGAAGGACACCTACGGCCAGACCCGCAAGTGGGCCGCGGCTATCCATGCGCAGCATGCGCACATCCAGGGCCTGTGCTGGACCTCGAGGCAGGACGACAGCGCGATGGCGGTGATGCTGTTTGGTGATCGCATCGGAGCGGGTTTGCTGACGCGGAGGGACGCTTCGCGCGCCTTGCTCGATGACGGGCCTGCCTACATGGACTTGCTGACCTTGGCCGACATGATTGGCGTGCGCGTTGTCGCGGGACGAGCCTGACAGGGACGCGCCAATCTTGGGCAGACCTTGCTGCCGCCCAACGCTGGCGATGAGAGAACTGCTGCTGGCAAGACAGCGCATTCAAGTGCTGGCTGCGTCCTGCTGGAACCGGCTGGCGACCTCATGATCGACGGCACCAACGGTGCATCAGGAACAGACTGCGTGCGGACAGTCGCCATCGGCACGCCAGCGACCGCTGACCTCGCAAGCAGCCATACAGGTGGCCCATCGTGGAGCCCAACTGCTGCAAACTCACGCAGTTTCCGCAATCAAAAATCACCTGCGAATACTTCAGGTGAGTGCATTCGCTCGAAGCGCGATCAAACACAACGGCAAGGACCTACGGATGTGGAATGACGTCGAAGCAAAGATCGACCTGCTGAACTTTTCGCATATTGCCAAAGCAGCCGCGCAACTGATCCAGGACTCCGGCGGTGAGCCGTTGACGATCGGCGTGTCTGGAAACTGGGGCAGCGGCAAGTCGTCGCTGGTCAAGATGATCGGTGCCGAATTGAAGGCCAAGGCGGGAGATGAGAAGTACATCTTTCTTGAGTTCAACGCGTGGCTCTACCAAGGCTACGACGACGCACGGCAGGCGCTGCTTGATGCCGTAGGAGACAAGCTGGTCGCGGTGGCCGAATCACGCAAGACAGCAGTGGACAAGGCCTGGGGATTCGTCAAGCGCATCAAGTTGCTGCGCGTGGGCCGCATGCTGGCGCCGATCGGCATCCAGGCGCTGATAGGCGGGACGCTGGGCGGACCGATTGGCGCGCTCGTCGGTGCCGTTAGTGGCATGGCCCAGGCGGGGGCGGTCGCTGCAGAGGATATCGAAAAGGTTCGGAAGGCCTATGGCGAGTTGCAACCGGAGCTTGCCGGCCTGCTGAAGGAAAAGAGCGAGCAGTCCTTGCCCAAGGAGATCGAGGCGCTGCGGGGGGCTTTCAAGGAACTCTTGAAGGAACTGGACGTTACCCTCGTCGTGCTCGTCGACGATCTGGACCGGTGCCTGCCGGATACGGCGATCCACACACTCGAAGCCATGCGCCTGCTGCTTCATGTCGAGCGCACCGCCTTCATCATCGCCGCCGACGAAGGCATGATCCGCAGTGCAGTTCGATCCCACTTCAGAGATGCAGAGATCAACAACGAACTGGTCACGAGCTATTTCGACAAGCTGATCCAGGTGCCGCTGCAGGTGCCCCGCCTCGGCAACACCGAGGTCAAGGCCTATCTCGTTCTGCTCTTGGCCGATCTGGCTCACCGGCGTGGGCAGATCTCCGAACAGGCGGTCAAGGAAGCGCAGGGGAAGGTGCTGATGTTGGCGATGTCGGGTTGGTCCGGACTGTCGGCCACGGACATTCGGGCGGCCTTCGGTGCGGCTGCAGCGGGTGTTGCCAAGGAAATCGACCTGGCAGATCAACTTGCGCCGATCCTGGCGAGTGCCGAGCAAATCTCGGGCAATCCTCGATTGATCAAGCGGTTCCTTAACAACTTGTTGATCCGCGAATCCATCGCGAAGTCACAGAACCTGACCATAGGTTTCCCTGAACTGGTGAAACTTCAGCTGTTCGAGCGCTGCGCAAGCGCTGCAGGGTTCGAACATCTGGCGAAGGCCGTCGCAGCAAGCGACGACGGCAAGGTGAAGTTCCTGGCTGATTTGGAGACGTCTGCCGGCAAAGGCGAAGCGTGGACAGCACCTCCGCAGTGGCCGCAGGTTTTCTATGAGCAGTGGGTCAAACTCGCGCCGCCGCTGGGCGATGTCGATCTGCGCCCTCTCATGCATTTGAGCCGGGACCGCAAGTTGTCGATCGCCGCGTACGACGAGCTCAGCCAGGAAGCCCAGAAGATGCTGGCGGCTCTTTTGGGGGCGGACTCTGTCATTCCTACACTCATCGATCAGGTCAAGGCAATGGGCGAGCAGGAGGCCGAGCGGGTTCTCAACCGGTTGGGTCGCAAGGCTCGAAATGAGCAGTTCACGGCGGCTTCCATCGGCCGCTGTCTGAACCTCACGAAGGCGTTCCCGACATTGGGCCCACAGCTCGCCCTTCTTTTGGGTGAGATTCCGGCCAGTCGCCGACCTAGCGAGCTCGTTCCACTGCTGCGAAACGAACCGTGGGCCGCGGGCGAACTGCAGGCCTGGGCGGATGACTCCGCCACGCCTGCGCTGGTGAAGAGGGCAATCTCTGCAACGAAGGGGAAGGCTTGATGGGAACTTCCGCATCCAGCGCCGGGCCCGGCGCCAATGTCTCCTTCGACCCGCCATGGCTCAATGACATCCCTGTCGGCGGGGCGGGCCAGGTCGATGGCGGCGCATCGGCACCTGCGGAGGCTCCGGCCGAAGGCGTTGCGCCCGCTGAGAGGTTCCGAGGTGCGCGTACCAGCCTCGGTGCCTTTGCACGCAACGGCGACAGCGGGGCGCTTGCGCGCGCGGCCGGCCACTATTCGCGGAAGGGAATGGGCGGTGCGCGCAATGTGGCGGCGCGCATGCGCACGTCGACGAAAGCTGGGGCAGGGCTGGGCTCGCTCCTTCAAGCCACGCGTGAGCGATCGGATCCGCAGATCAACCAGTGGATGGATGCGCTGCGCGCGACGAATCCGTCCGCGCAGACCGTCATCGACGCCATCGTTTCTCGGGTCCTTCCCGAGGGCGGCAGCGTCGACGAAGAGTCCGCGAAGGACTCGATGGCGCAGGCCCTGTCCGAACTCATGGTGCTGGACCCTCAAGTCGACTTGTTGACGCTCCAGGACGCGCAGATCTGGACGCTGATGCAGCTGTACCTGGGGCACGAGGCGTGCAATCGCATGTACGCCGATATCGGCCAGTTGTTCGAGAGTGCTCGCTTCGATCCCGCCGTCGTCGTGCAGCGGACCAACGAAATGCGCAGTTTCCTGAAGAACGCGGTCGCAGCTCAGCTGGATACCCTGAGGCAGGCCACGCCGAACCCCACGCGCCAACAACTCGAAAGCTTGCTCCGCGATGCGGTGCAAACCACGTTTACCGTGTTTGAGGACGAGCTATGAGTCGGGTCATCTGTGTTCCGCAGCAGGTATTGCCGACGCAGTTGGAGCGTGGGGCCGTGTACTACTCGATGTACACACATTCCCAGCGGCAGGACGTTGGTTCTGTGGCGACCGGTCTCCTGGATGACCTGGAGTTCAAGGGTGTCTATCCAAGTCTTGCGGCTTGGGACTTCGTGACATTCGCATTGTCCGTAGGCGCGGCAGACCTGGCGGTTCCGAGGGGCACGAGCGCTGACGGATGGACGCGCATCATCGAGTTGGACGTTGCTCTTCAGAATCCTGCGCCTTTCATGCTCAAGCAGCGACACATCGAGGAGATGCTTCGACTTCTTACGGGCGATTTCTGGCATCTTCGATTTCTGGACGGGGGACGCGCCCGACCCCAATCCACCGCTCCCGCCCGCTTCGACGCGGACTGTGTGTCCCTGCTATCGGGCGGCATGGACAGCCTTGTCGGTGCGATCGACCTCACGGCGATGGGCAGGAAGCCGCTCTTCGTTTCACAACTCGTAAAGGGCAACAAAGAGGACCAGCACTACTTCGCGCGCAAGCTGGGTGGTGCGGACAGACATCTACTTTGGAATATCAATGTCCGATCGACAGTGGAGCATGAGCTATCGACCCGCGCTCGCTCCATCGTCTTCTATGGATTCGCCGCCATGGCAGCATCCGCGCTTCCGGACGTTGCCCCGCTCTATGTCTACGTGCCGGAAAATGGCTTCATCAGCCTGAACATTCCGTTGAACCCGGGCCGGATGGGCTCGCTCAGCACGAAGACGACGCACCCCGTGTTCTTGAAGCACCTTCAGGAACTGTGGACTGCACTGGGCATCGCTGCCACGCTGCACACGCCCTACAAGTACCTGACCAAGGGCGAAGTCCTCCTGAACTGCCGCGACCAGCCACAGATGGGCCTGCTCATGCCCAGGACGACTAGTTGCGGGAAGTACGGCCGCCTAAACCAGCAGTGTGGCAGGTGCTTTCCATGCCTCGTGAGGAAGGCAGCGTTCTTTCGGGCAGGAATGCCCGATCCCACGCCGAGCTATTTCTACGACGATCTCCAGAGTGCGGCTCCAGCCGGAAACGCGAACGACACGAACGCTGTTGCCATTGCCTACCTCCGGTATCGCAATGAGGGCATTCGGTCATTGGCTGCCGGTGCGCTCACTTTTGCGCCTACTTCCGAGCGCGCTGCATATCAGCGTGTCGTCGAAGCCGGCATCAGCGAACTGGGGGCCTACCTTATGCACGAAGGCATCATTTGATCGACTTTCACAGCCATCTGGATCTCTACCCGAACGCCCTGAGCCTGCTGCCGCGCGTGGCCCAGGAAAACCGCTTCACCCTCGTTGTCTCCACCAGCCCCAAGGCTTGGCAGGCAACGTCGAAGGTTTTCGCCGGTTACGCCAACATCAAGGTTGCGCTCGGCCTCCATCCTGAGATAGCAGTGGCGAAGGCTGCAGAAAAGCATCTCTTAGTCAGCCTCATCGCCCAAGCCGAATACATAGGTGAAATTGGCTTGGACGGCTCGCCGCGCTTCAAGTCATCATTGACGGTTCAGCGGGCGATTCTGGATGCAGTCCTTGCTGAGTGCGAGCGCGTGGGCGGACGGGTCATGAGCCTGCATTCGCGCGGCGCCGTGGATCAGGTGTTGGATGCACTCGCCGCGCACCCCATGGCAGGGACGGCAGTGCTGCATTGGTTTTCCGGCACGAACAGGCAACTGAGTCGCGCGGTGGAGCAGGACGCCTGGTTCAGTGTTGGCCCCTCAATGATCGCCAGCGAAAAGGGCCGCCAGCTTGTGGCAGGAATGCCCAAGTCGCGCCTCCTGCTGGAAACCGATGGACCGTTCGCAACCAAGCCTAACGGGGAACCTTGGTTTCCTTGGGAAACGGCAAGCGTAACGACGTTGTTGTGCGACGTATGGAAGTTGCAGCGAGAGGAAGTTTGCAGTCAACTGCTCAGCAATCTGGAACTCATCACACGAGGCGGTGCATGAGTTCGTGCTGCGGCTCGTCACCCGGTTCAGGGCCGAAGCCGCTTTCGAGCCAGTGTTTGCTCGGTGCCGGAGAGCGTGACTACGCATGCGGCAGACACCGACCGCAACCTCTGCATTGCTCACCACCACCATTTCGATGACCAAGTTCGCTTCCGCGCTCCAGCGCCGCGCGTCGGCGCGTTGGGCTGAATTTGTCGGAGATCGCAATGGGCATCGCCCCTGTCGCCGAAGCACTTGATGGCACGGCCACTGGTGAGATTCTGAACGCACGGACCCGCACGGAGCGGGTCCCCTCACCGCGTACAGGAGCCTTCGATGAAATTCTCCAAAGCCGAAATCGACGCCGTCATCGCGGCGTCTCCGCGCACCACGGTGCCGCTCAACAAACTGGTGCTGTCCGAGGAGCGTCAGGTGCGCCCGCAAGGCAGCACGCCCAAGCTCAGCATTGCCGAACTCGGGGCCTCGATCAAGGACGGCGGCGTGCTGCAGAACCTGATCGTCGTGAAGGGCGCGCGCGGTCTCTACGAAGTCTGCGCCGGCGGGCGCCGGCTCGAAGCGCTGACGATGCTGGCCCAGGCCGACGACATCCCCGAGAACTACCCGGTGCCGGTGTTGATCGTGCCGGCCGACAAGGCGCTCATCGCCAGCCTCGCCGAGAACGTGTTCCATATTCCCATGCATCCGGCCGACGAGTGCTCCGCCTTCGCAAAACTGATCGGTGCCGGCAAGTCGGTCGAGGACGTGGCCGCCGCGTTCGGCGTCACGCCGCTGGTGGTGAAACGGCGCATGAAGCTCGCCGCGGTGTCGCCAACCCTGATGGCGCAGTTCCGCGACGGCCAGATCGGACTGGATTGCCTGATGGTGCTGGCCTCGTGCGACGACCATGCGCGACAGGAGCAGGTCTGGAACGGCATGCCGTCGTGGAATCGTCGCCCTGAGTACCTGCGCCAGTTGCTGACGCAGGGCGAAATCGAGTCCGATACGGACCCGGTCGCGCGCTACGTCACGCTCAAAGCCTACGAAAAGGCGGGCGGCGCGCTGCGGCGCGACCTGTTCAGTGATGACGACAAGAAGGCCTACCTGCTGGACACCGCTCTCCTGGAGTCGCTGGCCACCGCCAAGCTGCAGAAGAAGGCGCAGCAGATTGCGGCCCAAGGCTGGAAGTGGGTCGAAGTGCGGGCCCGCTACGTGTTCGAGGAATTCGTCAAGTTCGGCGAAGTGCGCAAGACGCGGCGCGCGCCGAGCGGTGAAGAAGCCGCCGCCATCGCAAGCCTGCAGGCCCTGCTCGAAACGCTGCATGCGCAGATGGATGCGTTGCAGGACCACGAAGGTGTGGGCGAAGGAGAAGGCGAGAACGACGACCGCGAGTTCCTCAAGCTGGAAGCCGAGGGCGAACCGCTGGAGGCACAGCTGAAGGCCCTGCAGGATGCCCTGTGCGTCTGGCCTTCCGAACTGATGACCCAGGCAGGGTGCGTGGTCTTCGTCGGCAGCAAGGGAACGCCTGAGGTGAAGTACGGCCTGGTCCGACCGGACGACCGCAACGGCGTGGCCGAAGTGGCACGGAAGGCCAGCGAAGTGGACGGCGATGGCGAGTCCCTGGTGTCGCTGCCATCGGCCAAGACGCGACCCGTGCACTCCGAGAAGCTGACCCGGCGCCTCACCGCGCATCGCGTGGCTGCCGTGCAGGCCGAGTTGACTGTCCGCCCCGACGTGGCACTTGCAGCGCTCACGGCACAACTGGCGCAGTCGATCTTCCGCGACGACGCCCGTGGTTACCACCGGCCGGAGACGGTGTTTGCCATCACGGCGGCAGACAGCCAGTCCGACTTGCTTGCCGCGGCCGAAGACTTGCAGGCCAGCACCGCCTGGGCCAGCGTCCAGGCCGAGCGCACATCGTGGGCCGCTCGCCTGCCGCAGCACATGGACCAGATGTTTCCCTGGCTGATGACGCAGGACCGGGCGACCGTGGTTCAACTGCTGACCTTCACGGTCGCGATGACCGTGACCGGCATCTACGGCACCGAGCCCGAACGGCAGCGCACGGACACGCTGGCCGCGGCCTTGGGGCTGGACATGAGCAAGTGGTGGACAGCAACCAGCGCTTCGTACTTCAGCCACGTGTCGAAGGCGCGCATTCTCGATGTGGTGACGGAAGCGGTGGACGCCAACGCGGCCAGCCCTTTGGCCGCACTGAAGAAGGCGGACGCGGCAAACGGCGCGGAACAGACGGTGGCGACAACGGGCTGGCTGCCGGCATGCCTGCGGACGCGACGGGAGGCGGGGATCGCCACCGAGGAAACACTTCAGGATGCATCGGAGCGCGCCGAATCCGAGGCCCTGGCTGCGTAGCGCAGCAACGACAACGACCGGCAGCCAGCAGCGCACGGCACGGCCACACCGGGCGCTGCTCAGCGCGAAGTAGCTCAGGTCGGCACTGGGCCTGGTGCCTCGTCGTCTCCGGGTGACCTTGGTGGCGGCGCGCCACGTCTCGTCGCCGGCTGCTCGCGCAGTTTCGGAAGGACGGCACCTAAGTACGCCCCCGAGGCTCTGATGCGGGCGTGGCCAGCAAGGGCCGAGACGGTGCGTCGAGCCGCGATATCTCCCTCCGGGGCCACGGGCCCGCCGCCACGAACCGGGGGCAGGGCGCCGGTGAGGCCTGTGTAGGTCTCCATCAGCACTTCATGGCGCAGGCCGTGTCCGGTGGCACCCCGCCCGCGCAGCGTGATGCCGAACTTTTCCATCACGTAGTCGAATCGGCGCAGGTTCCTTTTGAGGTCGCGCGTCGGATCGCCCATGTGGGCGTCCCGGCTGCTGGCCTGGTCTTGCGCGAACGCGACCGCCGCCACCCGTGCGGGGCTTTCCAGCGGGAGCCAGCGCACGCGTCCCCCTTTTCCCTTGATGCGCACATACCGATCCGCCGCCTTGTCGTCCGGCGGCAGGCCTGTTTCAGCAAACGGCAGCACGTGCTCGAAAGGCCGGAACTGGATCGCTTCCTTGCGCCGTAGGCCGAAGGCCCGGATCAGCCGCAGGCACGCGCCGACATGGCCGTCGAAGGCGCACACGTCGTTGATCAAGGCGTCGATGTCGATCCCCTGGGCCGACCAGCTCTTGTCGCGCTGGGCGTACTCATGGCGCTGGTACTCATCCACGATCAGGCCGTAGTACGCAGGGCTGCGCACGAAGCCGTGTTTGCCCATCCACATGCCCAGGCCGCGCAGGAAGCTCAGGTAGGTCTGGATGGTCGCCGGCGTCAGGTGATCCTGCTTCCAGACCTGCACCATGGCGCGGATGTGCTTCTGCCCGAGGTTGCGTGGGTCGGGCATCGTCTTGAACCCGGCCTTCAGGCGCAGGTCGCGGAAAAAGCGCCGCAGGAAGTGCGCTCGTTCGTGCCGCGTCTTGTGCGACACCGTCTTCTCGAGTGAGGTGTGCAGCGTGTTGAACAGCTCGATCAGCACTTCGAGCACCTTCTCCGGCGATGCCTTGCCAGGCGTGTAGCGCGCCAGAATTTCCTTCGGCGACTTGCCCGCCCAACTCTGGCGGCGCGTGGGCTGGTACCGCGTGGAACGTCCCGGACTCGAAGGCTCCTGACGTCGGCGGCGGGATGTCGATGGTTGGGTTTCACGGTGATCGAGGGCGGGCATGGAAGGGCTCCAGGCTGAGACCCGCCGCCCGAACGGCGGGTTGGTTGGCAGCGACGTGGAATCCGAAGCGGTCCATCGGCAGGGCGGATTCCGTCGCCCCGGCCGGTGTGTGATCAAAGAATTCGGCGCCGCACGCGACCACGGCGTTGCGGCACCTACCCAGGCGGTTTGCCAACCGCTGCACACGCAGCGGCCAGCTCGGTCGGTCTTAAAAATGAAACGGGGTTGATCCGTCCCACCTGTGCATTTCTGCAACCGTGGGGTTGTTGATGCCCGCCGGCCTCGAGGGCACGGCGATCGGCATCGGCGGCAAGGTCAGGCCTTGCACGCGCGTGGTGGATCAGTTCTGGATTCGTAGCGCCATCGACTCGCATGGGTCCGCCCCTGACCGAATGTCCAGGGCGGTGCCGAGTCTGTGAGCGGGGGCGCGCGTGGAGCCCAACAGGGCAAACACGACCGCGCGCTGCGTCGAACGCGTGCTCAAACGATGGCGGGAACAGCGGTGCGGCATCGGGTGCCGACCTGGGTGTCGAAGGCGGTGGCGCGTTTCAGGAACGCCCGGCGGTGAACGCCGGCAGGGCCACGGGCACATGCACTACGAAAGGGGACCTCGGGGCCGGCGCCTCGAATGGCGATGGCTGTCCCGGCTCGAAGGCCGGGGCTTGAAGGGCAGGTAACGACTGCGACGCCTTGTGCTCCATGAGGAGCGGAGCCGGGGTGGCTCTCGGGAAACCGTAGTTGACGACCGGGGCGGATGAGGGTCAAGGGCAGGGCACTGCAAGCGCTGGCATTCCACAGCGTTTGACGGTGGCGATTGGGCGGCCGGGATCCAGCGGCGAGCCGCCCTTATTGTCCCGAACGGCTGGAGAGCGAGGCTGCACGCGGGGTTGACAGCAGGAACTGCTGCCTCTGGCCCCGACCGGGATGTGGAAGGCCCTTCGCGGACCCCCTGGCACGGCAGCCGGCGGCGACCCGACCACGGCAGCGTGCTCTTGACGGGGCCGTTTCGGGTGAGACCGTGGTTCGACACGCGGGCCGCCCCTGGCCGCCTGGCAACGCACTCTCGCTCCACCGAGACTGAACCAGTGTCTGGTCGCTCTCAGGCCGAAGCTGATCGCGAAAGACCGGCACTTGAAGGGGCGTTCCGCGTGGATCGATCACTTCGACGCGTCGATGCTGATCGCCTTGCAACCTTTTCTTGGAGCGCTCCCATGGAACTGGTCGTTCGAGCGGTGGATGTCGGGTTCGGCAACACCAAGTACGTCACTGGCATCGGTGGCGGGAAGGTTGGCGACATCCGCTGCGCCAGCTTCCCGTCCCGTGCCTACCCCAGCCCACGCGATCCAGCGAAGACGCTGGGCGCCGATGGGCGCAAGACCGTCGCCATCCCGATCAACGGCCTGTTCTACGAGGTCGGTCCGGATGTGATGCTGGCGGCAGATGCGTTTCGCGCGACGCAGATCCATGGCGACTACACCGAAACGCCGCAGTACTTGGCGCTGGCCCGCGGTGCGCTGCGGATGATGAAGGTCGAGACCATCGACCTGCTGGTGGTCGGCCTGCCGGTCGCGGCTTTCGCGGCGAAGAAGGCGGCGCTGGAGAAGCTGATGACTGGCCGGCACGACGTGGGCGGCGGCAAGGTGGTGACGGTCCGCAAGGCATTGGCAATGGCCCAGCCGAACGGCGCGTTGATCGACTACGCCACGCAGAACGACAAGGTCGAAGCCATGGAGCAGGAGCAAAGCCTGGTCATCGATCCGGGGTCTCGCACCTTCGACTGGCTGGTGGCCCGAGGCATGAAGCTGTCGCACAAGCAGAGCCACTCGGTCGACCGCGGCGTGTCGAACATCCTGCAGCTGATCGCCGATGACGTGAGCCTGGAGATCGGCAAGCCCTACACCAACCTGGACAACATCGACCTGGCCTTGCGCACCGGCAAGGGCCTGACGGTCTATCAGCGGACCTACAACATCGCGCGCATGAAACCCATGGTGGAGATCATCGCGAAGGAAGCGGTCGCGGCCATGGCGCATCGCATTGGCGAGTCCTACAACGTCCAGCACGTGATCCTGGTCGGCGGCGGCGCATTTCTCTTCAAGAAGGCGGTGAAGGAAGCCTTCGCCACGCATCAGATCCTGGAGGTCAGGGATCCGATGTTCGCCAACGTCAGGGGCTATCAGATCGCCGGCACCAACTACGCCTACACCGCACTGCAGGCCGCTGGCAGGACGCTGCGTTCGATGCAAACCGAAGGGGGCGACGCATGAACCACGGCACGACGAAGGAAGAGCCCGTGCGCCTGCTGTTCGAGATGACGCGCGAGGACAACCCGCGCCTCTACGACGACCTGATCCGCTTCAACAAGGGCACGAAGCGGGTGAACCGACTGCGCTTCCTGGCGCACGAAGGTCTGCTGGCGCAGAACTGGACTGTGATGCCCGCCTTGACCGCGGCTCACCCGGCGGTGGCGCTGCCGGTGCAGACGCCAGCGGTTGTCAGCCCGGGCAGTGCGCGACACACCAACCAGGCGTTCAGCTTGCCGGCTGGCCCGGACGAGGAACCATGAAAGTGAGGTGGCAACGGAACAAGTGCCGAGGTCGCGGGCCACGCGTCAACGCGACCCAGCTTGCGCAGATGGGCGTGTGCGAGAAGTTGGTGGTCTTCGAGCATCGCCATGGCAAGCGCCCGTCCGAAGCACAGAGGGTGGCGATTGAACGCGGCCTTCGGGCGCACAAGCGGTTCCATCGGCAGGCAAGCACGCGCGGGGATGGGTTCGTTGAACTTGTGCTCGGACAAGTCGCGCGAGTCGTCGGCGCGGCGGGCCACTGCCTTGTGCGGTGGTGGCTGGCGCTGTGGCAGCGCGTTTTTGGCCCAGGCCATGACCATTGACCTGTTGGCCATCGTTACGGCGTTGAGCGCGTTCGCCTTGATCATCGTTTGGTGGACTCGACGGAGGCGTCGTCAACGTGACGCGGACACCTGGCTGCCGCGAGATTTAAAGACGGCGAAGCTCGCCTACGCGGAGCGACTGTTCCGATCAAACGGGCCCGTCCGGATCTCCGCAAGGGTTGATCGGGCGTACCGCGATGGGGCCGGGCGCGTGACCCTCGTCGAGCTGAAGACGCGCGGCCGCGATGCGGTCTATCCATCGGACGTGATCGAGCTCTCGGCGCAGCGGGTGGCGCTGATGGCGGCGACGGGCGAGACCGTCAGAGCGCATGCGTACGTGCTGGTCCAGGGACCTAACGGGCAAGGCGGGCGAAGCCATCGAGTCGATTTGCTGACGGAGGCCCAGATCAGGGCGCTGGCCGAACGCCGGCAAGCGCTGTTGTCGGGGGAACTGCAGGCACGTCGCACGCGCATCCAGGGCCTCTGCGACTGCTGCGCGTTCGTGAAACCTTGTAGGGGTCGTGGCTGAGTAGTCGCAGGGCGAACAGCTTGACTATGCGACTTGCCTGAGTGGCACGACGTTCCAAGGTTTGCCACTTTCGCAGGCCTCTATGAACGCCGCCCAGCGCTCAAGAGCGAAACGGCGCTCCGGAATCTCGTCACGAACGTCGTAGACCGCCTCCATGCCTTTCAAGGTGTGGTTGAGCGCGATCTCGGTAATCTCGTTCTTGATGCCCATGTTTCGCATGTGGCCCTTGGCCGTGCTTCGGGTGTCGTGTGGGGTGAAGCGGCGTACGTCCAAGTGGCCTCGCTCGAAGGCCCGAGCGATTGCCGCCCACAGAGTGGTCTTGCCGACATGGGTATCACCTAATCGTTGACGTCGGCGAGCTCTTCTTGCCGGCAAGACCCAGGGCGAGCCACCGGCCAACGCGCGAAGCTTCTGGAACCATGCCACGACCGTCGGAGTGATCGGGACAAGGAAGCCAGCGCGCGTCTTCACCGATTCATCGGGTACCCACCAAGTCGCGCGTTCGAAATCGACGTGCTCCCAGCGCGCCTTCGCAAGCTCAATCGACCGGACGCACGTTGCCAGCAAGATGCGGAAGGCCAGCCCGTTCTCGGGTCCGATATCGTCGATGTCTTTGAGCAAGACGCGCAGTTCGTCCTCGGTAAGCATGACGCGCCGACGTATCGGCGGCCGTGCGCCCATCAGCGCCGTCAGGTCGATGCCGACACAAGGATTGACGTCAATCAGCCGTTTGCCACACGCGTGTGCGAAAAGAAGCTTGGCGGAGGTCAGGAGGCGTTTGCAGATGGTCCACGAGCGCTTGCTGGACTCGATGACATGCACGATGTCGGCCGCTGTGACGTGGCGGACCTCCATGGAACCCAACTTGGGCTTGATGATCTTGTCGAGGTCCCACTTGCGGTAGTACACGGTCCCCTCGGCCAGAGGCGGGGTCGTCAGCTTCTTGACCTCGTAGTCATCGACCAGCTGGCGCACTGTCCACGCCATCTGCGTGCGCATCTTTTCAACCTTCTTCTGCGCAGCCGGGTCCTTGCCTTGGTCAACATCGACTCGACGCTCGCGCGCCAGCTTCCGGGCCGCTGCCAGCGACATGTCTGGGTAGTTCCCGAGCGTGATCTCCTTGCGCCGGTTTCCGGGGATTCGATACCGCAGGATCCATGCGGCTGTACCTGCACCTGACAGTGTGAATGTCAGTCCTTCGCCATCGGATCGCGCGGTCGGTTCGCCCTTCGTGATCCAGTGCCTGATCTGAACGTCGTCAAGCAGATTTCCATGCCGCGCCATGGTGCTTCTCCAGTGGGTAGCTAGGGCCAAGTCTAGCGCTCTGGCTACCCAGCTAGCTACCCGTTTCGAGTGCGGTGCAATGACATGTTGTCGGACGTCAGCGGAGGAAAATCCTTTGGCGACAACAGGATGCTTGCGCACGCTGGGACGCATTGAGATTCCGTGAAACGCTAGTGAAGCTCGCAGGTGGCGAGCTTCATGGCAGCTTGTGTGTCCGACCGCGGGGAACGCCCTTGCTCAGCGTTCCTGGCGGCGATAGGTGACGAAGTGGAAGGCAGGGGCATCGGGCCCGGCCGCAGCATGCACCTCGCGGCGCAGCTCGATGAAGTCGTCGCGATTCCACGGCGGGAACACCGTGTCGCCTTCGATGTCGACCTGCAGTTCGGTGAGCTCCAACCTGTCGGCCCCTGGCAGCGCCTGCCCGTACAGCTCGGCACCACCTATCACGAACACGCTGCCCGCCGGCGGCGTGACGGTGTGCGCCTGCGCGACAGCGGCGGCGAGCGAGGTCGCACTCAGCGCGCCTGCGGCTTGCCAGCCCGCCTGTCGGGTGACGACGATGTTCGTGCGCTCGGGCAGCGGGCGGAAGCGCTCGGGCAGCGAATCCCAGGTGCGGCGGCCCATGATCACCGGGCAGCCGCGCGTGAGCGCCCGAAAGTGCGCCATGTCGGCCGGCAGCCGCCACGGAATCGCACCGGCGCGGCCGATCACGCCGTTGCGCGCGACGGCGGCGATCACGGTCAGGCGCGGCAAACGGGCGGGCGTCGTCGACATCGGCGCGCATTGTCGCCGCGATTCGCACGCGGCCGCGGGAGTCTCAGAGTTTGCTGAAGCGCACGAGGTTCGACTGAGTCAGCACGAGCAGCGCGCCGTCATTGGCGACGATCATATTGACCGGGTTGCTGACGACGCTGCCGAATGCATAGGCCGCGTTGTCGTTGGCCAGGTCGAGGAAGCCGACGAAGCGGCTCGTCAGGTCGGCGAAGAAGTAGCCGCCGAAGTAGGGTGCGCCGAACGGCCCCGTCGAGGGATAGAACGCGCCGCCGGTGATCGCGCGGCCGGTGAAGAATCCGCCGGGCTCCGAGCCGGGTGGGTTGCCGGCGGTCTGCTTGTAGGTGAACAACGGCCCGGTCTCGCCGGCGGCCGAGGTCGGCCCCTCCGAGTTGGGCCAGCCGTAGTTGGCGCCCCGGGCCCCGAGGTTGATCTCCTCCCAGGTGTTCTGGCCGACGTCGTTGATGTGCAGGCGGCCGGTGACCGGCTGGATCGCAAAGGTGAAGGGATTGCGCAGCCCGTAGGCCCAGACGGCGCAGGCGTTGTTGCCGGTCGTCGTGCAGAAGGGGTTGTCGGCAGGAATGGTCCCGTCGTCGTTGAAGCGCAGCATCTTGCCGAGCGGGGTGTTCAGGTCCTGCGCGTTGGTGCCGACGTTGTTCTCACCGACGCCGACATACAGCTTGCCGTCCGTACCGAAATGCAGCGCGCCGCCGTTGTGGTTGCCGGCGCCCAGTGTGGGCAGGTCGGCGAGTATCAACTCGCTGTTCGGCGCGGCGACATCGCCCGATGCCGTGAAGCGGCTGATGCGGTTGTGGATCGTCGGTTGAGTGGCGGTGTAGTAGACGTAGACGAATCCGTTGTTCGCGAAGTCGGGGTGCAGCGCAACGCCGAGCAGGCCACGCTCGTTGTTGGCATCGACGGTCAACGACACGAAGGGCGTGCCGAGCAACACGCCATTCTTCACCACGCGCAGCGTGCCACCCTGCTCGGCGATGAACAGTCGCCCGTCCGGCGCCTGTGCGATCGCCGTGGCGTTCGACAGTCCCGTCACGAAGGCTTCGTCACGTGTGAAGCCGGCCGGTTGCGTGCGTGTGCCCGGGAACTGCACCGTCACCGTGGTCCAGCCGGACGCCACGCCGCTGTTGTCGAAGGCCCGGGCGCGGATCACGTGCTGACCCGACGCGTAGTCGGCGACGGTCACCGGCGCCGAGTCGGTGGCCGCCGACGGCGTGCCGATAGGGACGCCGTCGATCTGGAACTCGATCGTCGCCACCGAGGTGCCGGCGGCCGGGCTGGCGGTGGCACTGACGACGAGGTCAGCGGTGGAGATGGTCGACAGGTTCGCCGGCGCAGTGATCACGACCGCCGATGCGCCGCCGCCCGGCGCGGGCAACGGCCCGCGACTGTCGCTGCTGCCGCCGCAGCTGACCAGCATGGTGACGATCGTGGCGGCGCCCAGCACCCGCCGCCAAAGGCCTTGGACCCACCGCGTCGACATTGTTGTGCTCCCTGGGCCGACTCAAAAGCGCCCTGAATGGCACGATTCTGACGCGTCGAGGCGCATTGCGCTCGTCGCAACGAGCTGTCACACCCCGCACGTGCGGGTCTTGCGCCGCCGCTATACCGCCACCGGCGCCTTGATGGCCGGGTGGCAGACGTAGTCGAGCATCGCGAAGTCGTCGTACTCGTAGTCGTCGATCGACGGCGGCCGGCGGTTGATCTGCAGCACCGGGTAGGGGTAGGGCGTGCGGGCCAGCTGGGTGCGCACCTGTTCCTCGTGGTTGCTGTAGATGTGGCAGTCGCCGCCGGTCCAGATGAAGTCGCCGACGTCCAAATCGCACTGCTGCGCCAGCATGTGCGTCAGCAGGGCATAACTCGCGATGTTGAACGGCACGCCGAGAAAGATGTCGGCGCTGCGCTGGTAGAGCTGGCAGCTCAGGCGGCCCCGAGCCGAGGGCGAATCACCCGGCGCCACGTAGAACTGGAAGAACGCATGGCACGGCAGCAGCGCCATCTGCGGCAGGTCGGCCACGTTCCAGGCGCTGACGATGATGCGGCGCGAATCGGGGTTGCTCTTCAGCTGCTTCACCACACCGGCGATCTGGTCGACGTGGCCGCCGCCCGGCGTGGGCCAGCTGCGCCATTGCACGCCGTACACGGGGCCCAGGTCGCCGTCGGCCTTGGCCCACTCGTCCCAGATCGTCACGCCGCGCTCCTGCAGCCAGCGCGCATTGCCGTCGCCGCGCAGGAACCACAGCAGCTCGAGGATGATCGACTTGAGGTGCACCTTCTTCGTCGTGACGAGCGGAAAGCCCTCGTTCAGGTCGAAGCGCATCTGGTGGCCGAACACGCTCCTGGTGCCGGTGCCCGTCCGGTCGGCCCTGTGCACGCCGTGCGTGAACACGTGGCGCATGAAGTCCTCGTACTGCGAGCGGACGGGGCGTGGCGGCGAACTCATGCGGCCGATTCTAGGCGGCGGGCTGCAGATCGAACTGCATCGCGGCCAGCCGCGCGTACAGGCCACCGCGGGCCACCAGCTCGGCGTGCGTGCCGGTGTCGACGATGCGGCCCTGGTCCAGCACGACGATGCGGTTGGCGCGCTGCACGGTGGCCAGCCGGTGGGCGATGACCAGCGTGGTGCGGTCTTTCATGGCCGCCTCCAGCGCCGCCTGCACCATGCGTTCGCTCTCGGCGTCGAGCGCGCTGGTGGCCTCGTCGAGCAGCAACAGCGGCGGGTTCTTCAGCATCGCGCGCGCGATCGCGATGCGCTGGCGCTGCCCGCCCGACAGGCGCACCCCGCGCTCGCCCAGGAAGCTCGCATAACCTTCCGGCAGCGCAAGGATGAAGTCGTGCGCGAAGGCCGAGCGTGCGGCCGCGATCACCTCGTCGTCGCTGGCGCCGGGCCGACCGTAGCGGATGTTCTCCATCGCGCTGGTCGAGAAGATGGTGCTGTCCTGCGGCACGATGCCGATGCGCTGGCGCAGCTCGGCCAGCGCCACCTCGCGCACCGGCACGCCGTCGACGCTCACCGCGCCGTGCCGCGCGTCGTAGAAGCGCAGCAGCAGGTGGAACAGCGTGCTCTTGCCCGCGCCGCTGGGGCCGACCAGCGCCACCGTCTCGCCCGGCGATACGTGCAGCGTGATGTCGCGCAGGGCCGGCAGCTGCGGACGTGACGGGTAGTGGAAGGTGACCCGCTCGAAGCTGACCGACGAGCCACCGTGCGCCGCCGGCAGCGCGCGCGGCGCCGCGGGCTCGGCCACCGGCGAGCGGGCCGCCAGCAGTTCCATCAGCCGCTCGGTGGCACCGGCCGCACGCAGCAGGTCGCCGTAGACCTCGGACAACACCGCGACGCTGCCGACCAGGATGATCACGTAGACCACCGTCTGGCCCAGATGCCCGGCGCTGATGCGGCCGGCCACGACCGCCTGCGTGCCCTGGTACAGCCCCCACAGCAGCGCGCCGAAGGTCGCGCTGATGATGAAGGCGACCAGGAAGGCACGCACGCGCGTGCGCTTGCGCGCGGTGTCGAACGCGTTCTCGGTGGCCAGGCCGAAGCGCTGCGACTCGCGCACCTCCTGCACGAAGCCCTGCACCACGGGAATCGCGTTCAACACTTCGGCGGCAATGGCGCTCGAGTCGGCCACGCGGTCCTGGCTGGCGCGCGACAGGCGCCGAACGCGCCGGCCGAAGTACAGCGACGGCAGCACCACCAGCACCAGGATGCCGAGCACCTGCGTCATCACGTAGGGGTTGGTGACGACCAGCATGGCCAGCGCGCCGATGCCCATCACCGTGTTGCGCAGGCCCATGCTCAGGCTCGAGCCGACCACGGTCTGCACGAGCGTGGTGTCGGTGGTCAGGCGCGACAGCACCTCGCCGGTCTGCGTGGTCTCGAAGAATTCGGGGCTCTGCCGCAGCACGTGGCCGTAGACGGCATTGCGCAGGTCGGCGGTGACGCGCTCGCCCAGCCACGACACCATGTAGAAGCGCGCCGCCGAGAACACGCCGAGCGCGGCACCAACGGCAAACAGCGCCAGGAAGTGCTCGCGCAGCGCCATCACGCGTTGGCCCGGATCGGCCGACACCAGGCCTTGGTCGATCAGCGACTTCAGCGCCAGCGGAAACACCAGCGTGGTGGCGGCTGCCGCGACCAGGAACAGCAGTGCGAGTCCGATGCGCCCGCGGTACGGCCGCAGGAACGGCAGCAGCCCCGACAGCGAGCGCGGCGAGCCCTTGGCGGGTGGCTGTGTGGCGCGGGGCAGGGCAGCGTGTAGCGTGGAGGCGGTATCGGCCATCGGCCGAGTCTACGGCGCCAGCTGTGCCTCGCCGTCAGCGGCGGCCGGTCTTTGCCGGCCCGCTGCGCGGCGCCCCGGGGTCGGTGGCCACGTGGCGCCCGCGCCGCGCCAGGGCTTCGCGCAGCAGGTACTCGACCTGCGCGTTGGCGCTGCGCAGGTCCTGCGCGGCCAGGCGCTCGATCTCGGCCCACAGCGCCGGATCGATGCGCAGCAGGAACGACTTCTTGTCGGGCGACGCCACGCTCCGTCGGGCCTAGGTGTACAGCGTGCCGGCGTTGACGATCGGCTGCGCGTCCTTGTCGGAGCACAGCACGACGAGCAGGTTGCTCACCATCGCGGCCTTGCGTTCGTCGTCGAGCACGACGATCTCGCGTTCCGACAGGGCCGCCAGCGCCGACTCGACCATGGTCACCGCGCCGTGCACGATCTTCTGCCGCGCACTGATGATGGCCTCGGCCTGCTGCCGGCGCAGCATCACCTGCGCGATCTCGGGCGCGTAGGCCAGGTGGCTCAGCTTGGCGTCTTCGACCGCCACGCCGGCATCGTCGAAGCGCTCCTGCAGCTCGGTCTTCAACGCGGCGGCCACCGCGTTGCCGGCCCGCAGCGTGGTCTCGCCGGGCGGCACGTCGTCACCCTCGTCGTAGGCAAACTGCGTGGCCACGTGGCGGATCGCCGCTTCCGCCTGCACGGCGACGTAGTTCTCGTAGTTGTCGACCTCGAACACCGCCATCGCGGTGTCGTAGACGCGCCAGACCACGACGGCGCTGATCTCGACCGGGTTGCCGCGCTTGTCGTTGACCTTGAGGGTGGGCGCGTTGAGGTTGCGTGCCCGCAGCGAGATGTGGCGCTTGCGGAAGAAGGGGTTGGCCCAGCGCAGGCCCTCCTGGCGGTCGGTGCCCACGTACTGGCCGAACAGCGTGAGGATCGCGCCCTCGTTGGGCTGCAGCATGTACAGGCCCGTGAGCAGGAAGCCGCCGAGCACCGCCAGCAACACCTCGCCGACGAACGCCACCGGGCCGGGACCGCGTAGCCAGACCAGGGCCGCCAGCCCGAGCAGGCCCAGACCGATCGACAAGGCGGCCATCGCATAGCCGTTGGACGAGCGGAAGTCCTGTTCGCGGCGCCGTTCGGTGGTGCGGTCCATGGTCGGCCTCTGGCTATTGAAGTGATATCACTTTAATAGCGATGAGCCGCCGCCGTCAAGCGGCCCGCCGGCCGCACGGGCCGGCGCGGCCGGGCGACGCTACAGATTGCCGGCGAACAGGCGCTTCAGGAACAACTGCTTGAAGCTGCGCGCGTCGTCCAGCCCCAGCCGCTGCAGATAGGCCGCGGGCGCCTGCTTGTCCTCCCACAGGCTCTTCAGCACCATCGCCACCAGTTCGGAGGGGTGGCTGGCTGCGTGTTTCAGCCGCTTGAGCGCGCGCACGATGTGCAGCTCGTCGTCGGTGAGGTCGGTGCCGAACGGAAAGTCCGGCAACAGACCGGCCCGGCTCCAGGGGTGCAGCTTCTCGTCGAGCGTGGCCGGCAGGTTGTGTCGGTAGCGCTCGGGCACCTCGTACTTCGGGTCCAACTTGCCGTGTGCCTTGGCCTGCGTGACGAGCTCGCCCTGGAACCGCGCATCGGCGACGGCGATCAGGCGCTTCACCACCTCGGTGTCGCTGCGACCGCGCAGGTCGGCCACGCCGTACTCGGTGATCACGATGTCGCGCAGATGGCGCGGGATCGTCACGTGGCCGTAGCTCCAGACGATGCTGCTCTTCAGGCCGTCCTTGTGCTCATGGGTGGCGCGCAGCATCAGGATCGAGCGTGCGTCGGGCAGCGCGTGGGCCATCGCGACGAAGTTGTACTGCCCGCCGACACCGGAGACGACCTGGCCGCTCTCCAGCGCGTCGGAGACCGCGGCGCCGAGCAGCGTGACGATCATCGTCGTGTTCATGAAGCGGGCGCGGCTGCGCTGTGCGCGCTTCAGCTCGATCTGCACGGCATCGGTGCCGTACAGCTGATTGATGAAGTCGATGCGCGTCATGTCGATGCGCGCCAGCTCGGCCGCGGGCATGCGCCGCAGCCGTTCGTAGAAGTCCGACGGGCCGAGGAAGAAGCCGCCGTGCATGAACACGCCGCCGGCCAGCCGCGGGCCGAGCAGCTGCTCGCACACGGCATCGAATGCCGCCGGCGAACGCAGGTCGTTGGCCAGCCGGCGCCCGTCGAAGGTGAGTGATTCACCGTCGATGGCCACCTCCGGCCGGAGCACACCCACGCGCGACAGGAACGCCAGGTCGCCTGGCGACAGCGGCGAGCCGATGCGGCCGGCGTCGAGCAGCGCGCGCAGCGTCTGCGGCGTCACCACCGTGCCGGCGATGCGGCCTTCGTTGAGCAGGCGCTGCAAGGTCAGGTCGGCGAACACCTCGCGGCGCACGATGCCGGCCTCGATGAGTTGCAGGAAGCCGTTGACGAACATCTCCGAGCAGCCGTACAGGCCGGTGTCCAAGCGGCCGAGCTCTCGGCCGGCAATGCCGTCGGGGCACAGATCCTCCAGGATGCGGCGGTATTCGGCGCCGTGGCGGTCGCGCACGATCAGCGCACGCGCGATCGCGTCGCCCAGCGAGCCGATGCCGATCTGCAGTGTGCCGGCATCGGCCACCAGGCTCGACGCATGCAGGCCGATCGCATAGTCGGCGGTGCTCACCTTGCCGTTGGGCGGGGCGAACAGCGTGTGCGTGGCCGCGGGATCGGTCACCAGCAGGTCGAAGAAGCCGGCGTCCACCTCGGCGCCGTTGGGCATGAACGGCATGCGCTCGTTGACGACGGCGACCTTCAGCAGCGGCAAGCCGGCCTGTGCATAACGCTCGACGACCTCGAAGGTGACGTCGGGATTGCTCGACAGCGACAGCCGCAGCCCGTCGGCGCCCGGCCGTGCCGCCACCGCCTGCGCGATGACGTTCATGCCCTGCACCGCCATGTCGCGCGCGACGAAGGTGTAGTTGGTCGAGATGTAGCCCTGCTGGGCCGCCAGATTGCCGAGGTAGTCGCCGGTCTTGAAGAAGAACTCGCGCACCTCGATGTTCGGCGGCAGCGCGCCCGCGCGCGCGTCCTTCACGTAGTCGAGGTCCGGATAGTCGGCGAACACCCGCTGCACCAGCGGGTCGAGGAAGTGCCGTTCCAGGTCGCTCTTGCCGACGGGCTTTTCCAGCGACAGCGCGGTCACGATCGTCAGCCGGCGCGCCGGGTTGGCCTTGATGCGCCGGTACAGCGCGTTGACGAACGGATTGGGCTTGCCGATGCCCAGCGGCAGGCCGAGCACGATGTCGCCGGCCACTGTGTCGAGCAGGTGGTCGACCGCAGCCGACAGCGAATTCATTGTCAGCGGGGTGTTCACGGGGACCTCCAAGTAAGGGGGATGGCACCGCCAGTGTGCGGTGTCGACTGACGGATGGGCTTGCGCACCGGCAAGTCATGGGTGGTGGCGCCGCGCCGAACACGCTAAGCTGGCGCCGTGTCCCAAGAGCTTCCTCCGCAATCCGACCGGATGACGCGCTCCACGCGCGCGCTGCTGGCCATCGGCTTCGTGCCGTCGCTGATGCTGGTCACGCTGGTGCTGGTGCCGGTTTTCGCGCTGCTGGCGCCGCTGCTGGTCGCGCTGCTCGGCCGGGGCAACCCGGTGGTGGCGGCGCAGGTGGGCGCGCTGTCGGCCCTGATCCTGGTGCCGGCGATCGGGGCCCTGGTGCTGCGCCTGCTGTTCCAGCTCGAGCGTGCGCGCGCGCGGCTGGCCGTGCTGGCCACGCAGGACTCGCTCACCGGCGTGCACAACCGGCGCTACTTCTTCGAGATCGCCGAGCGTGAGTGGGCGCGCTGCAAGCGCTACGGCGAGGATGCCGCGCTGCTGCTGGTCGACGCCGACAACTTCAAGGCCATCAACGACGTGTACGGTCACCTGTGCGGCGACAAGCTGCTGGTGGCCATCGCCAAGGCGGTGCGTGCCTCCCTGCGCCAGCCCGACCTGATGGCGCGCTTCGGCGGCGAGGAACTGGTGATCCTGCTGCCGCACACCGACCCGCTGGGCGCGCTCGACGTGGCCGAACGCATCCGCGAGCGCGTGGCCGGCGGCCGGCTCGACTGGAACGGCGAGAAGGTCGGCACCACCGTCAGCGTGGGCGTGGCGGCCTATGGCGGCGACGACCGCACGCTCGACGCGCTGGTGCATGACGCCGACCTCGCGCTCTATGCGGCCAAGAAGGCCGGCCGCAACTGTGTGCGTGCCGCGCCGATCAAGCCGCGGCGCAGCGGCGAGATCCGCCGCGAGACCTCGCGCTAGGGCCTGTTCAGATCGTCAACGGCCTGGCGTAGCCGGTCATCTCCAGATAACCGCGGCCGACCGCGCGCCCGCTGTCGTCGAACAGGTCGGACAGGCCCTCCCAGTACACCGCGCCGTTGCTGCCGCGGCCGTCGAGCTCCTGCGCGTCCATCAGTGCGCGCAGCTCATGCCGGCCGGCGGGCGTGGCGACGGTCCACTGCACCGGGTAACGCGCCATCGAGCTGGCGCTGGTCCACTCGCGGCCCGGCGTGAACTGCACCTCGTCGGCCGCAAAGATGCGCAGCGCGCCGTCGGCGCTGCGATGGCTGCCGCCGGCCCACAGCGGCGTGCCGTCGCGACGGCGGAGCCGAAAAGCCATCAGCGCGCCACCGTCGGCCAGGTTGATGCCGATCCAGTCCCAGCCCACGGCCTCGGGCGGCAGCAGCTCGTCGCTCCATTCGTGGTCGAGCCAGGCGCGGCCGGCGTGCCGCTGCGTGCGGCCGGCGCGCGTGAGCTGCGCGTCCACCGCCAGCTGCGGCAGGCTGTAGTAGTGGCTGGCCTGCCGCGGCAGCGGGCCCTTGCGCGACCAGCCGTCGCGGCCCTGCAGCAGCAACGGCTGCGTGGCCGCAAGAGCCAGTTGCAGGCGAAACGGCGCGTCGCCGCCGCCGACCTCCGCGACGTAGCGGCTCGCGCCATCCTGGACCGCCTCGCGCTGCAGCCGCCAGCGCCCCAGTTGCACGCGAGTGTCGTCGCCAGCCGCCAGCGCGTCGCGGGCCGACGGGTCGCCCGACCAGCGCGTCGTGCGTTGCGCCTGTAGATGGCTGCGCGCACCGATGTCGCTGACCGCGGCGTGGGCGAACAGCAACTGGCGCGGGGCAAAGCGGCCGGGCAGCGCCTCGGCCAGCCCGGTGCGGTGGCGGAAGAACGTGATCTGGAAGCCGATCGGCGCCGCCGGCGCATCGAGCCAGCCGGTCGCGTACCACCACTCGATGCGCGCACCCAGGTGTGCGCCATGGTCGCGCGGAAACCGCAGCGGCCGGCCGTCGCGCACGCGATCGTCCGCGTCGCCGCCGCCTTGCGCCAGCACCACGCCAGGCAGCGCGGCCAGCAGGGCGCGGCGCGACCACATCACCAGTCCTCCTTGACGGCGAGCACCGCGTCGCGCGTGGCGGCGCGTCGTGCGCTGAGCGCCGCGGTGGCCAGGCCGCAGGCCAGCACCGCGAGGCCGAGCGCGGCCAGGCGCGGCCACGGCACCGCGAGCTCCATCGTCCAGTGAAAGCTCTGCGGATTGACCACGTGCACCAGCACCATGCTGACCGCGATGCCGAGCACCAGGCCCATCAGCACGCCGGCGACCAGCCAGGCGGCGGTCTCGCCGGTGACGACGCCGAGGATCTGCCGTCGCGTGAGCCCCAGGTGCGCGAGCAGGCCGAACTCGCGGCGCCGCGCCAGCACCTGCGCCGACAGGCTGGCCGCCACGCCGACCAGGCCGACCGCGATGGCGACGATCTGCAGGTAGCGCGTCACCGCGAAGCTGCGGTCGAAGATCGACAGCGAGATCTGCCGCAGTTCGCCGGCGCTCGCAGTGTCGAGCGGCACGTCGGCGCCGGCCTGTGCACGCAACTGCTCGACAACCGAAGGTGCATCGGCACCCGGCGCCAGCCACAGCGCGAGCTCGTTGATGCGGTCGTCGCCACCGTGCGCACGCCAGGCCGTCGGCTCGATCGCGACGGCGCCGAACTGGCGCGCATAGTCGCGCCAGATACCGCGCACGCGCACCGTTTGCGCCCCGTCGGGCAGCGGCAGCGTGATGCGCTCGCCCACCTTCCAGCCGTAGATCGCCGCCGCCGGCTCGCTGACCCAGACGCCGGTCTCGCCGGTCGACGCGGGATGCACGTCGCCGAGCAGCGGTAGCGCGTGCGACGCGTTGTCGATCGGCCGCACGATCAGCGCCAGCGCCGGCCGGCGTGGGTCGAGCGCCAGGGGCCGCACGCGCGACGCGCGCACCTGCGTCACGCCGGGTAGACGCGCCGCCCCGGCCGCAAAGCCGGCCGGCAGCGTCATCCAGTCGGCCGATGCGGCGCCGCCGACCGTGCGCAGGTACAGGTCGGCCGGCAGCACGGCGTTCAGCCAGTCCGACACCGCGTCGCGAAAGCTCGCCACCATCACCGTCAGCGCCACCGACAGCGCCAGGCTCGCCACCACACCGGCCACGGCTGCGCTCGCGGTGTGGCGCTGATGGCGTGCGCGCTGCCAGGCCAGCAGCATCAGCGGCCGTTGCTGCGCCAGCGGCCGCGCCAGCAGCAGCTGCACGATGGCTGGCACCAGCACCACCCCACCGGCCAGCAGCGCCGCCACCGCGCCATAGGCCGCCAGCGGCAGCCCCGCCACGGGGGGCAGCAGGGCCAGCACGCCGGCAAGGCCGATCAATGCCAGCCCGGGCAGCGCATGCGAGCGACCCGCGCCGAACGACGACAGGCCCTTGAGCGCCATGGCCGGCGCCAGCCGTTCGGCCGCCCGCGCCGGCCACCAGGCGCCCAGCACGGCCGCGACGGTACCGAGCGCACCGTGCAGCAGCGCCGGCACGACCGTGATCTGCAGATGCGGCGTGATGCCGGGGAAGTAGCCGCCGCCCAGATCACCACCGAGCGCGCGCAGCGCGATGGCGGCCAGCGCCGCACCGGCGAGCAGCCCGATCACGCTGCCCAGCGCACCGAGCAGAGCCGCCTCGGTGATGACCAGCAGTCGCCGGTCGCGCGCCGCGAGCCCGAGCACGCCGAGCAGCGCAAAAGTCGGCGTGCGCTGCGCCACCGACAACGCGAGTACCGAGTAGACGAGGAAGCCGCCGACCAGCAGTGCCACCAGCGCCAGCACGCTCAAGTTGACGCGGTAGGCGCGCGACAGGTTCGAGACCCGCTGCAGCGCATCGTCGGCCTGCGCTACCCGCACGCCCGGCGGCCAGGTCCTGCCGAGCTGCCAGGCGTCGGCGAGCACGCCGGTGGCCAGTCGCAGGTCGACCCGGTTGATGCGCGAGCCGAATTCGAAGCGCCACTGCAGCGCTGCGATGTCGGCCACCAGCAGCGCGGTACCGCCGGCCGCCACGCTGCCGGCCAGTCGCGCGCGCACCCAGCCGCGCGGCGTGCGCAGCTCGATCGTGTCGCCCGCCGCGGCGTCGAGCCGCTGCAGCGCGGCGGCGTTGGCGAACACCACGTCCGGGTCGAGCACCGTCAGCGCCGTGCTGCCTGCGGCCGGCCGCGGCATCAGCGAAGGCGCGACAGGGGCCACACGCAGCGCGTCGAGCCCGATCACCCGCACCGGCAGCGCTCGCGCCGTGGCGTCGCGGCGCACCAGGCTGTCGAGCTGGAGCATCGGGCTGACGACGGCGACTGCTTCGTCGAGCGCCAGCGACTCGACGATCGCGCCGTCGAAGCCTTCGGGGACCGTCGCGGTCAGCGACACATCCGGTTCACCGTTGGCCGCCCGCACGGCGGCGGTGAACTCCGACAGCGCCGACGCGTTGATCAGGTGCACCGAGTAGGCGAGAGCGACACCGAGTGCGACCGCCAGCAGCACGGTGGCATGGCGCCACGGGTGCTGGCGCCATTCGGCCAGCGACAAGGTGCCAATCAGGTGCGACAGTCGCTGCAGCGGCATGGCACCGATGGTACGGTGCCGGTCGTGCGGACCTGGCGCGTCAGGCCGGAACCTTGTAGTCGCGCGCGCCCATCAGGTCGACGCCGCAGTGCAGTTCGCGCACCCAGTTGATGAACTGGCCCACGGCCGGGCCGGCCAGCGGCGCGCCATGCTGCGGCACCAGCATCGCGATGTCGAGCGTCGACACCATGTCGGCCCACAGGCGCAGGATCTTGTTGGACACCATGTAGCGCCGGTGGAAGGCTTCCATGTGCGGCAGCAGTTCGCGCAGGTCGTACACCGGCGTGCGCGCACGCACGCCGCTGATCAGCGACACGCCGAGATCACCCGAGAACAGGATGCGCGCGGTGGGGTCGTAGAACTGGAAGTTGCCTTCGGCGTGCAGGAAGTGCGCCGGCACCGCGACAAGGTCGTGGCGCCCGATGCGGATGCGCATGCCTGCATCCGGAATGCCGACCACGCGGCCGGCGGTCTTGCCGGCCTTGCAGAAGTGCGGCACGAAGCGCTCCCATAGCGTCGAGATGTACAGCGTGGCGTGGGTCGACGTGGTCCAGCGGTCGAGCGAGGCGATGATGTCGGGGTCAGCGTGCGACGCCAGCAGCGCGGTCAGCCGCGAGGGCGGGAAGTGCCGCGACATGCCCACGAAGAGGTCGTTGAAGGCCAGGTTGCCGCCCGGATCGATGATCGCGCCGGTGTCGCCGTCGACCACGAGAAACTGGTTGGCCTGCACCGCCTCGCCGCCGCCATCGCACAAGTCGCTGAACATCAGGCACAAGTGGTCGTCGCGGTTGAACAGTTCGGTGGCCATGGCGGGTCTCGCACGGTTTTTCGGCGAGCGCACTGTAGGCAGCGCGGTCGACCCGCCGACTGAGCTGCGTCAAGCCGGTGCGAGTGCGTCGACGATTCCGCCGGATGTGAGTCGGATCACACGATCGGCGCGCTGGGCGGCAGCGGTCGAGTGCGTCACCAGCAGGCAGGCGGCACCCTCGGCGCGCACCTGGTCGGCGAGCAGGTCGAGCATGCGCAGCGCATTCACCGGGTCCAGATTGCCGGTCGGCTCATCGGCCAGGATCAACGCCGGCCGGTGCACCAGCGCGCGCGCCAGCGCCACGCGTTGCAGCTGACCGCCCGACAGCTGCGCCGGCCAACGCGCCGCGAGTGCCTGCAGACCCACGCGCTCGAGCATCTGCGTCACGCGCGCCGGGTCGGGCCGGTTCAGCAGCAGCAGCGGCAATGCCACGTTGTCGGTCACGCTCAGGTGGGGCAGCACGTGGAAGGCCTGGAAAACGAAGCCCAGGCGCTCTCGGCGCAGCCGCGCCCGCGCATCGGCGTCGTGCGCCGGCACCGAAACCTCGCCGACGACGATGTCGCCGGCGTCGCACTCGTCGAGGCCGGCGATGCAGTTCAGCAGCGTCGATTTGCCGACACCCGATTCGCCGACCAGCACGACGAACTCGCCGGCGGCGAGGTCGAAGCTGACATGCTCGAAGACCGGGGTCCCGTCGTAGGCCTTGGACAGCTCGGTGACGCGCAACATGCGCCCGATCATGCCCCACGCTGCCGGCCGCGGCTGGCAGCCGACCACGCCGGCGCCGCTATGAGGGCGGCGACGAGCCCCGGCGCGCGATCAGCGTACGCACCTCGGCCAGCTTGGCCTTCAGAGCCTGCCGGTGCGCCTTGCCCACGCGCAGCAAAATCTTCTGTCCGGACGACAGCTGATGCAGCTCGGGATCGGCGAACTCATAGCGCAGCCACGGCTGCGACGACGGAACCTCGCCCTTCACGTCGGTCAGCGTCAGGGCCAGCGGTTCGGTCGGCTCGGGCACAGCGGTGAGGCGGTCGAGCAAACCGCGCTTCGCCGGTACCAGCAACGCCGGCATCACGATCCGCAAGGCGGAATCGAAGTCGCGGTGACGTAGCCTGCTCGCCGACCGTTAAATTCGGTTGGTCTTCCATCCTTTTCCAACCATCTTCTCCTCTCCGTGTCCTTCGTAACTTGGTGGTTCGATGGCCGTTCGATCGACGACATCCGACGGATCATCCTGACCGCGTCCGGCGGGCCGTTCCGCACCTGGACCGCCGCACAGCTGGCCCGGGCAACGCCGGAGGAGGCGCTGTGCCATCCCAACTGGTCGATGGGGCGCAAGATCACCATCGACTCGGCTACACTGATGAACAAGGGCCTGGAGCTGATCGAGGCCTATCATCTGTTCCCCGTGGAGGCCTCACAGCTCGAGGTGGTGGTGCACCCGCAATCGATCGTGCATGCGCTGGTGGAATACTGCGACGGCTCGATGCTGGCGCAGCTGGCCAGTCCCGACATGCGCACGCCCATCGCGCTCAGCCTGGCCTGGCCGGGGCGGATGAGCGCGCCGACCAAGCGCATCGACCTGGTCGAGCTGGGGCAGCTGAGCTTCGAGGCGCCCGACGAGAGCCGCTTCCAGGCGCTGAGCCTGGCGCGGCAGGCGATGCACAAGGGCGGCATGGCGCCGGCGGTGCTGAGCGCCGCCAACGAGGTGGCCGTGGAGGCCTTTTTGACGCGGCGGATCGGGTTCCTTCAAATCGCCCAACTTGTGGCGGAGACGCTGGATATGGCGGACGGCCGCAACCTGCTGGCGGAAGTCGACGATTTGGGCGGCGTGCTGGCCGTGGATGCCGCGGCGCGCGGATTGGCTCTAAACTTGCTGGAGAAGTGGTCATTGTCGGCCGCACATTGACGGCGGACGCCGCAGTTTGCCGTCAGCGACCACGAATGGAGGCGGATGCACATGGAATTCCTTGACCAAGGAATGGCAGGGGTCGGGCGCTTTTTCGCAGTCCTGCTGCCGTTCTTGTTCGTGCTGATCATCGTGGTGTTCGTCCACGAGCTCGGCCATTTCCTGGTCGCCCGCTGGTGCGGGGTGAAGGTCAAGGCCTTCTCGATCGGCTTCGGCAAGGAGATATTCGGCTTCTACGACCGCTACGGCACGCGCTGGCGCTTTGCCTGGGTGCCGCTGGGCGGCTACGTCAAGTTCATGGACGACGAGAACGCTGCCAGTGTGCCGTCGAAAGATGCGATGCGAACGATGACGGACGCCGAGCGGGCCGGTAGTTTTCACACCAAGCCATTGTGGCAGAAGGCTTTCGTCGTCGCCGCGGGTCCGCTCGCCAACTTTATCCTGGCGATCGTCATTCTGGCCGGACTCTTCTCCATCGTCGGACAACGCTTCACGGCCCCTCTGGTCGACGAGATTGCGGTCGGCAGCGCCGCCGAGCAAGCGGGCTTCAAAGTCGGCGACCGCATTCTGTCGATCGACGGGACGCCGATCGAGACGTTCGGCGACATGCAGCGCATCGTCGGCACGAGCGCGGAGCAGCACCTGGAGATCATCGTCGACCGGCAGGGACGACAAGTCTCGCTGACGGCCGTACCCAAGCGCGACGAGTCCGTGGATCGATTCGGCAACAAGGTGCGCCGCGGTCTTTTGGGGGTCAAGCGCACGGCCGGCAGCGCGCAGGACTGGGAGCACAAGCGGTATCATCCGATAGCGGCCGTCGGGCAGGCTTCGAAAGAGACGTGGTTCATCGTGACGACCACTCTGGGCTATCTGAAAAAGATCATAATGCGCACGGAATCGGCCGACCAGCTCAGCGGCCCGATCGGCATCGCCAAGGTCTCGGGACAGATGGCGGAGCTGGGCTGGGCGCCGCTCATACATCTGTGTGCTGTTTTATCCGTAAGTATCGGCCTTCTC
>CALMQI010000208.1 GCA_937871935.1 uncultured Burkholderiales bacterium | reverse complement strand
GAAGGCTTGGTTCGGCGAGACGCTGAAGCGCTACCCCGACTGGGTGCGCGAGGCCGTCGCCAGCAACCCTGCCTGGGTCGAGGCCAGGTTGGCCAAGAACCCGCAGTGGATCAACGAGCAGCTCAAGCAGATGGCTGCTCATGGCGACCTGTTCGCCTGACCCCATCACCACAACCCATCGAGTCGGCGGACTGCCCGCCACCCGATGGATGCCGATTGAAAGGACCCCCATGCAATCCATCGCACAAAGCCCCGGCAGCCCCCATCGGTGGCTGGCGGTGTCTGCGCCCGAAGAGATCGAGTTCCTTGTCAAGGAAAGTGAGGTGCTCACTGGCAAGCCGGGCCGCACCTTCGTCATCGCAGGCGCAGACCGGCTCACCTACCGCGTGCAGTGGCACGCCGCGGGCTTCAAGGTCGAACGGCTGGACGCGCAAGGGCGAACGCTGAACGTCCAGCACCTGCTGCCGTGGGAGTTCGTCGATCACAGCGTCGTCGAGGCCTTGAACGCCGGCCAGCTGTTCACGCCGGCGATTCGTCGCCGGCACCCTTGAAGCGCGGAGGCTCGCATGCAAAACGCTGAGTACACCGCCCGCGTTGATGAGGTGAAGCGCCGCGCCCACGGCCGCTGGACCGACATCCTGGCCAGCCTGGGCGTCGATGAGGCGATCCTCAAGAAGCGCAATCTGCCCTGCCCCTTGTGCGGCGGCACCGACCGCTTTCAGTACACAGACAAGTTCGGCGAAGGCAACTATCACTGCCGGCACTGCGGCCCGGGTGGCGGCTTCAAGCTGTTGCAGGCCGCCAAGGGCATCGACTTCAACACGGCCTTGCAGGAAATCGAGCACTGCGTCGGTGCCGTGCTGTCGGCACCCCGTCCGGCGCTCGCAGAACCTGCACCAGACCGTATGAAGAAGCTGGCCCAGAAGATCTGGGACGAGGCCAAACCCGTGCTGCCAGGCGATCCGGTGGACAGCTACCTGGGCAACCGGGGCCTGTCGCTGCCCGCGTACCCCAAGGCGCTGCGCCTGCACCCAGCCTTGGGCTTCTACGAAAAGGACCTGACCGGCAAGTCGCGCAAGGTGGCGGAGTACGCGGCCATGCTGGCCTGCATTCAAGGCCCCGATGGCCACGCAGTGACGCTGCATCGCACCTACCTGAAGGACGGGCAGAAAGCGACGCCGCATGACGCAAAGAAGGTACTGTCCGCTGGGATCAACGGCGCTGCCATCCGTCTGTTCGAGGCGGGCGATGAACTGGCCGTCACCGAAGGCATCGAGACCGCCATCGCTGTGCACCTGGCCACCAGCAAGCCGGTGTGGGCCGGGCTCAGCGCCGGCAACCTGGAGAAGCTTTGGCTGCCGGATTCGGTGCGCAAGGTCTGCATCTACGCAGACAACGATGCCGATGCCGACTTCGACGGCCAGGCCTTTGCCTTCGCGCTGGCGCGTCGGCTGAAGAAAGAAGAACGCCGAACCGGCCCACGCGCGGTGCAGGTGTTCGTGCCTCGCCAGCCCGGCATGGACTGGGCGGACGTTTGGCGTGCTCGCGTGGAGAGCGCACGGCGTTCGACATGAGCCATGAACAGGGTGCGATCAGGTGATCGCACCCGCCTTTTCAGCGCCACCGCGAGCACGGTGCGCGGTGGCGGTGAAAAGGTTCTCCCACTGGTCGCTGTCAGACCAGGCCGCGCCTTCGGGCGCGGCGAAGACAGCCCTGGAGCTCTCAAGCGCGACCTTCATCGCGCCCTCGTGGATCGACCTCGCTCGATCCGTCATCAGCCCTTGCGGGTGCGTGCCCGCCATTGGCGGAGCCGTACCTGCTTCTCAATCCGAATGGAGATTCCCATGAAAAGCGGACGTTCTCTCGTCAGCCTGGCCCAGGAACTGGAGCGCCAGCTCGCATCGAAGAAGGACCTGGTGGTGTCGTCGTCGCTCCTGCGGCACGATACCGATGACACCGGCGATACCCGGCTCGTCGTCGAAGAAGGCAGTGCCCCGGTGAGGTACGGCGTCACGCCGCTGGCCCGCCGGCAGTTGGCCGACAAGCTGAAGATCCCGTATGCGTACTTCGAGCGCATGCGCACCGAGCAGCCCGTGCTGCTGGACCGTAACGTCAACACCTGGCTGCAGAGTGATGACGACCGGCGCATGATCCGCACGCTGGACGGCAACGTCCGGGCCGTACTGTCCGAGCGCTATCGCCGGCTGGACAACTTCGACCTGGCCGAAAGCGTGCTGCCCATCCTGCGACAGTTGCCTGAAGTGCGCTTCGAGTCGGTGGAACTGACCGAGACGCGCATGTACCTCAAGTGCGTCACGCCCCGGCTGACGCACGAGATGGCGCCTGGCGACATCGTCCAAGCCGGCGTGGTGATCTCGAACTCCGAGGTCGGCCAGGGCACGTTGTCCGTTCAGCCCTTGCTGTACCGGCTGGTCTGTCGCAACGGGCTGATCGCGTCGGACCGGTCGCTGCGCAAGACGCACGTCGGCCGCGCGCTCGGCAACGACGACGACGGCATCACCGTGTTCAAGGACGACACCTTGCGCGCCGACGACAAGGCGCTCTTCCTGAAGGTGCGCGACGTCGTTCAAGCGGCGGTGGCGGAAGCCACCTTCCGCCAAACGGCGCAGAAGCTGCAGCGCACGCTGAACATCCCCCTGGTCGGCGACCCGGTGAAGTCTGTCGAGGTGCTGGCCAACCGCTACGTCCTGAACGACAGCGAACGCGCCGGCGTGCTGCGTCACCTGATCAGCGAGGGCGACCTGTCCGGCTACGGGCTGGTCAACGCCGTGACGCACTTTTCACAGGAACTCGAAGACTACGACCGTGCGACGGAGTTCGAGGCGCTGGGTGGCAAGCTGATCGAGTTGCCGGCGCTGGAATGGAAGGGGCTCGCCGAAGCGATCTGAGCCCTTTGAGTCGGTGATCGGTAGCGGGCGGTTTAACCGTCTGCCGCCGATCTTGCGACAGACGCTACGTCACCGGGGCCACGGCCCCTGTGACCCCTACTGGCGCCAGAAGCGGGCAACGCCCACCGCACCCCTGACTTTCCCGATGACACGCAGGCCCATGCGTTTGGCCGCCGCGACGTCCTTGACGACACAGTCCGCGTACCCGGGCTTCTCGCACTTGAGGACCAAGCCTGCACCCAGCCGGCTTTCAACGCGGCGCACCATGAACCGGTCACCCAACTCCAGCGCGTAGACGCCATTGCCGATCAGCTGATCTGCCGCGCGGTCCACGAACATCAAGTCACCGTCCTGGATCTGCGGCGCCATCTCGTCGCCGGCCATGCGCACGGTCTCGCAGGCGCGGCACGCACTCCGAAGCGCGTCGAACGCGTCGCTGACCCAGCCGACTTCCGCCGCCGACAGCGTGGTCGCCGACTTGTCGAATCCACCGGGGGCGTCGGTCAGGCCCAACATCCAGTCGCTGCTGCGGCCCAGCCCATCGCACAAGCGCACGCACGACTCGATGTCGGGCAAACCCGGTCGATCAGCGTCGAGCCAGCGGCTGACCGTCTGCACCGCGCGGCACGTCAACGAGGCAACGTAGGACATGCGCCCACGCACCGGCACACCCATCTGATCCAGAGACTCGATCAATCGGTCCCGAAAGACAGGCGTCAAGACGAGAGGGCGTTCGCTTCGCGTCGCTGCGGTGTGCTTGTTTGCGGACACGCTGCTATGGTGGTTGTCGGTGGAAGGCCTCGTGACCGACACCTTCGATGACACCTTATGGGACGTCATGGTCACGAGCTTTCCGGAGTGTGTCGCGCTCGATACGTTGACCCGCAGCACCCTGGAAAAACGGTTTCCGCATTTGTCGTTCTGCGCGGGCTCTTTCGGGTGGCAATGCGGTAAGCAACTGCGTCTTTCAGCATTTGCTATTGATCGGCTTTCGCCTCACCGAATATGCTGAACTTCTCAAATGCGCTGCGCAACTCTCGAAGCAATTTGTTCTATCGACTGGACTTGACTATCGACCTCTGACCTCACCGCGCTCCTGCGGGAGCCCACCCCAGGGAGAGACCATGAACCATCTGCAACTCACCGACGTGCAGTCGACGAACCTGCATCTGCTGCAAGCCATCCGGCTCGGCATCGAGCGCGACCGCGTGTCCACCTGCTGCAAGTTCGCGCTGGACGCCGAGTTGGCGGACTACCTGCGGACGCAGAGCCTCGATCAACTGATGTCCTTCGTCGCGAATGTCGGGCAAACCAGCTTATTCCCGCCACGTGAAGACCTGCTTGCACTGCTGACGGCACCCGCTCCTTTGGCGGCACCTTTGGCCGCAGTGCGTTTGCCCAAGGCGCTGGCGGCGCACGCCAGACGTTGAGCCCACACGGTGCCACGTGCCAACCCGCGCCGACCGCCACGTCGGGGCCATTCTGCTGGCCCAGCAATGCGCCGAGCTGGGTGCGCGCTGCCGCACCATTCACCTCATCACCGGGCTGAAGCCGCGTGAGCTGCAGTGGCTGTTTTTCAGCGACCCCCAGGCCACGCCACGCGGCAGGGCACCCGACTCACCGGAGTGGTACCACAGCGCCAACCTGCTGCATCGCGCCGAAGCGTCGATCTTCAGCTCCGTCTACCAGCGGCTGCGCGACACGGGCTTCGCAGCGGGCGAAGCACTCGTCAGCGCGTACCGCAGCTACCGGTCGATCTGCCAGTGTCCCTACCGCATCAGCTTTGACCGTGCGTTCGATCTGGCCTCGCATACCGACGGGATCTGGCTCGCCAAGTGCCCTGCGTTCTCGGTTGTGACCTGCCCTGCTTGCAACAGCCAGTTCCTGGCTGCTTTCGGCACCGTGGCCTGCTCGAACGACGACTGCCCCTTCTGCAGGCTGGTACAGCGGTTCGGCACCGACCAGCGCCTGCAGCGGTCGTTCCCCACCCATGCGCCGTCCACCGATGCAGCGGGCATGCAGGTGGAGATGTTGGCGCTGCTCTGCCATGGGGAACGTGGCGCCGATGGCGATAGCGGGCCGCAATAGCCGCCATTCCCAGGGGACGTACCGCGCGCGGATATCAACAATGGCCAGGGTCATTGGACGCAACGCCGATGCATGCAGCCCCTTCCGAACCCAGCCCGTACTCATCGTCCGATCCCGGCTTCACGGCCATGTCGGTGGACGAGCTGTTGGCGCCGCACGCCGACCTGGTGGCACGCATCAAGCTCTGCTATGGCACCGACCGCGACACCTTCGAGCGTGACGTTCTGGCGTTGATCCATCGCTATGCGGCGTTTGTACATCTGCTCCCCGCCACGGCGGACAACTATTTCAGCGCGCCCGGCGGGCTGCTGCGCCTCGGGCTTGAAGCCGGCTTCTTCAGCCTGCAAGGCACCGACGCGCACATCTTCTCGGGCCGGCTGACCATCACCGCGCGCCGGCAACTGGAGCCGCGTTGGCGGCTGGGCACCTTCATCGCCGGGCTGTGTTGCGAACTCCATCGCGCGCTGAGTCACGTCATGGTGACCGATGTGCACGGCGTGGAGTGGCCGCCTTGCCTCATGCCACTGGCAGCGTGGTTGCAGCAGCACCATGCCCGACGCTACTTCGTGCGCTGGCGGCCACAGGCCACTGAGACACGGGCACTGGGCTTGTTTGCACTCCCACACGTCGTGGCGCCCGAGGTGCTGCAGCACCTGTGCCAAGACAACACGGTCATCGTTCCGCACATGATGGCCAGCATCGGCGGCTTGCCGGTGTACCGCGACAACAACGTCCTGGATGAGTTGGTTCGCAGATCGCTGGCGCTGGTGATCGACCGCAACCTCGTGGCCAACGCCGACCGCTACGGTTCGCCCCAGTTCGGCTCCCACCTCGAGCGCTTTCTGGTGGACGCGCTGCGGCGCCTGGTGGTCACGGATCCGGCCTGGGTCGCCAACCGAGACAAGTCGCGGGTGTGGTTCGGCTCCGATGGCCTGTTCCTGCTGTGGCCCGCCGCGGCCGAAGACATCAGCGCCTTGCTGGAAGCCGACCACCTGCCCGGTATCCCCAAGGCGCCCGAGACGATGCGCGAGGTGTTGCTAGATGCCGGCGTGCTGTTGGCACAGGACTCCGGCGCGCCCACCTGGACCATCCACCCACCAGGCTCCAAAGCTGGCATGGAGGCCGTCAGGCTGGCCTCGCCGGTGATTCTGTTCGCCGGGCTTGACCCGTCCCCTTCGCCGCTGACAGAGGTCCTGACTTCAAAGCCTGTTGAACCTTCGGCCAAGCCGGTGCCACCGCGTCCTCCGCATCCTGGGACGTCGGCCATCAAACAGTTGTCGTTGCTGCCACCGGATACCGCGCCGCCTGCACCCCCAAGTCCGCCCCCAGCACCGTCAACGCCAGAACCAGAGCCACCCGAACCATCACTCACCCTTCGTGCACCGCTCCGGCTCAACCCTGTCGTCCGCGATGCGCTCACCGCCATCGCCGCCACGCTGAATGAGGCAGCCGGGCCGGCGCAATGCTGCACCATCGCACAGGGCCTGTTCGTACCCTTGGATCGGTTCGATCAACGTGGTGTGCCGCCCTCGCTGGCGCTGCGCGCGCTGGCCGATGTGCGCATGCTGGTGGCGACGGGGCCGCATGCGCCGCCCACGTTGTCGCGCGATTTCAATGGCAGCCCCACAGTTGGGCTGGTGATCGACCCGCGGTTCATCGAGGGCCTGGACCTCAGCAGGTTCACCCCACCTGTTTCGGAGTCCGCCTGACATGCTGATGCGCCGCTACGAAATGCCGTGGCGCCGCGCCTACGAGTTGTATGCGGGCGCGGTTTGGGCACTGGCGATGATGTTCTTCGCTGCCGTCGGTGCAGCTGGCTGGCTGCCGATTCCCCTTGCCGCACCGTTGGCCCTGCTCTGCCTCGTGATGGGCCTGCTGCGTGTCGCACAGGCGATGAATATCCTGGTCCTGCGTGCGTCGCTCGGCGGTCGGAGCATCCAGGTCATCAGCACCACTGCGCTGGCCCGCTGGTGCAAGAACCCCGCCGATGTGTTCCTGGGTTTCGGCTTCGAATGGCGGCCGGTCCACTCGCAACGGCTCTACGAACTGGCCAAGGTGGACTACCGCGAATTCGCCGTCTCGCCCCGCCTGCTGGGCTGGCTGGGGCACGTCAGCCACCCACAGCCCGACGCTGAAATCGGCCTGCCATACATCCACGGCGTCGAACCGCGGGAGGTTCCGCTGCACCGGCCGCTGCAGAACTTCGAAGGCGGCACGCTGCTGGTCGGCACCACCCAGTCGGGCAAGGGTGTGGCGCTGGCGACGCTGATCACGCAGGCCGTGAAGCGTGGCGACGTGGTGATCGTCGTAGACCCCAAGAACAGCCGTCGGCTGCGGCGCGTGGTCGAGCGCGCCTGCGAGGACTACCGCGAGCCCGACACATTCATCGAGTTCCACCCCGCCTTCCCCGAGAAAGGCGTGCGCTTGGACTTCACCTTTAACTGGCAGAAGCCGACCGAGATCGCCTCGCGCATCCAGTCGATCATGCCGCCCGACACGGCGGGCGCGTTCTCGGCGTTCGGCTGGGACGCAGTCAACGTCGTCGTGCAGGGCCTGGTCGAGTTGGAGGAGCGGCCCAACCTCGTCAAGCTCACCAAGTACATCGAAGGCGGCATCGAGCCGGTGCTGGAGGCCTCGTTGCGGCGCTTCTACGACACCAAGCTCGGCGCCGGCTGGCGCGAGACGCCGGACATGAAGAAGATGCTGCACGACGCACACCGCGGCAGCATGAAGCGGCCGTCTGAAGCCGCCAGCGCCGACCTGGTGGCTTTCGTCGCCTACTACGAGCACCACGTCGCGCAAAGCCAGCGCAGCAAGGTGCTCGACGCGCAGGTGCGCACCTTCAGGCACAACCGCGAGCACTACCAGAAGATCACCGCCAACCTGCTGCCTGTGTTGTCGATGCTGACCTCGGGCGACCTGGGCCGCAGCCTGTCGCCCGACCCGTTCGATGCCGCCGACACGCGGCCGATCATGAACTTCGAGAAGATCGAGCGCGCCGGGCACGTGCTCTACATGTGCCTGGATTCGCTGCCCGATCCGTCGGTGGCCACCGCCATCGGCGCCCTCGCACTGGCAGACCAGGCCGCGCGCGCCGGCATGCGCTACAACCTCGGCGTCTTTCGGCGCATCTCGCTGTTCGTCGATGAGGTTTCGAACGTCATCAACCTGCCGTTGATCGAGATCCTCAACAAGGGCGCCGAGGGCGGCATCTTCACCACCTGCGCCATGCAGACCCTGGCCGATCTGGCCAAGCGGCTGGGCAGCGAAGACGCAGCGCGCATGGCGCTGGGCAACCTGAACAACCTGATTGCGCTGCGCACCAAGGACAGGCCAACGCAAGACTTCGTCGTCGAAACCTTCGGCAAGACGGCCATCCACACCATGCGCGTGGGCCTGAGCAGCGGCGCGGATGCGCACCTGGGCGACTTCTCGTCCAGCTACTCGACCCAGCTCACGGAGAGTTTCGAGGAAATGGTGCCGGCCGAGGTGCTAGGCAAGCTGCCCAACCTGCAGTACTTCGCGTCCGTCTCCGGTGGCCGGATCATCAAAGGGCGGTTTCCGATTCTTGATCCGGACCCGCCGGCCGCGAACGCAAGCTCGACCGCGCCATGATTCGCGCCGTCGCAGTGCTGTCGCTGGTCAGCCTGTTGGTCTTGGTCCTGTACATGCCATCGGCGCACCCGGCCGAGCGCTTCCTGGCGCAACTGCGAGCTGAGCACGAGGCGGCGGCTCGGTTCTGGGGTGACAAGCCAGCGATGCGCATGCTGGCGCGCGCCTTGAGCGTTCAGGACACTGCGCGCCAGGCCTCGCCGGTGCCGTCATCCAGCGACGCACCGGCCCTTGGCGGCGTCGATGGCGCCGTGGCAAAGGAGATGGCCTCGGTGAACCAGCGCCTGTTCAACAACGCCTACTTTCGGTCGATCGATTCGCTGTTTCTGTTGGCGAGCTTTCGGCTGGCGACGTTGCTGGAGTGGCTGCCCTGGTTGCTCGCGTTCACATCGGCCGTGGTGGCGGACGGCTGCTTCGCCCGGCTCATCAAGTCCAAGGAATTTCTACAGCACGACCCGGAACTGTTTGCGTTGTATGCCTGCGCAGCCATCGTAGCGGTGTGCGCCACGGTGCTGGGGCTGGTGGCACCCGTGACGCTGCATCCGTTGGTGATGCCGTGCGTGCCGCTCATGGTCAGCCTGTTGGTCGGCCGGGCGGTGCCTCACTTCCACCGGCGGGGCTAGCAAGAAGGTCATTTGCGCATCGAAACTGCATGCAACTCGGTCAGGTCACCATTGCGTCATAGGCCTTCTTGGATAGGGTCGCTGTCGGCACGACGGTCCGACGCCAAGGTGGCGCTGTTGGCGCCCGAGAAGGCGGTGGTGTCAATGACCTACGGCAGCCGGTCGGGCCGGTTGCGTGGCTTCCTCATGGGGCCCGGAGTGACGTGTAGGCTCGGGCACGCCTACAGTTCGATGTTGTCGATCAAGCGTGTTTGTCCCAACCGAGCCGCCGCGAGCACGACCAGCGGCACCGCGGCACCCAGGTCGCCGGCCGAGGGCGGCAGCAGGTCGTGCTGGCGGCGCACCGTCAGGTAGTCCGGCAGCCACCCTCCTTGGCGCAGCAGGTGCAGCGCCTTTGCCTCGAGCGCGTCGACGGCGATCACGCCCGCAGACAGGCCGGCCCGCACGTCGCGCAGACACGCCGACAGCTGCACCGCACGGGCTTGCTCGTCGCTGGACAGGTAGGCGTTGCGGCTCGACAGCGCCAGCCCGTTGGGCAAACGCGTGGTTTCGCCGGCCACGATGGTGATCGGCATCGCGAACTGCTCGACCATGCGGCGCACGATCATCAGTTGCTGGTAGTCCTTCTTGCCGAACACTGCCACGCGGGGTTGCACGCACTGGAACAGCTTCGCCACCACCGTGCACACACCCGTGAAGAAGCCGGGCCGGAAATGTCCTTCGAGGATGTCCGCAAGCTCGGGATCAGGCTGGACCGTGTAGCGCTGGGGCGTCGGGTACAGCTCGCGTTCGTCGGGAGCGAACACCACGTTGCAGCCGACCTGGCGCAGCAGTTCGCAGTCGCGGTCCAGCGTGCGCGGATAACGCTCGAAGTCCTCGTGCGGCGCGAACTGCAGGCGGTTGACGAAGATGCTGGCCACCACTGGCCCGCCCTGTTTTTTGGCCAGTCGCACCAAAGCCAGGTGGCCGTCGTGCAGATTGCCCATGGTGGGCACGAAGCTCGCGCCGGGCGTTCCCGCAAGGACCTCGCGCAGCGCGGCGATGGTGTGGATGACGTGCATGCGCTTGTCCGACGGCAGCGTTCAATAGGTGTGCAGCGTGGTGTCTGGAAAGCTGCGCTGCTTGACCGCCTGGACATAGCGTCGCAGCCCATCGCCGATGCTGCCGCCCTCGGCCATGAAGTTGCGCACGAAACGCGGCAGCTTGCCCTGCGTGACGCCCAGCATGTCGTGCAGCACCAGAACCTGGCCGGCAACATCGGCCCCGGCCCCGATGCCGATGACGACCAGTTCCGGGTTCTGCACCTGAACCCGCTGCGCCAGCGCGGCGGGCACGAGTTCCAGCACCAGCATCGCCGCGCCCGCCTCTGCGAACTCGCGGGCGCGGCGTTCCAGCAGTTGGGCAGCGGCGGCGTCGCGGCCCTGCACGCGGTAGCCGCCGAGCGCATTCGCGCTCTGGGGTGTCAGGCCCAGATGCGCACAGACCGGGATCCCACGCGCGACCAGGAAGCGCACGGTCTCCACCGCCCAACCGCCTTCGAGCTTTACCATCTGAGCGCCGGCCTGCAGCAGCACCGCGCTCGAGCGCAGCGCCTGCTCGGGGCCGGCTTCGTAGGTGCCGAAGGGCAGATCGCCGAGCAGCCAGGCGTGGCGGTTGCCGGCGGCGACGCAGCGCAGGTGGTAGGCCACCTCGTCCAGCGTGACGGGCACGGTGCTTGTGCGCCCCTGCACCACCATGCCCAGCGAGTCGCCCACCAGCAGGCAGTCCACGCCGGCGTCGTCGGCCAGGCGTGCGAAGCTGGCGTCGTACGCGGTCAGCATGACGATCTTCTCGCCCTCGGCCAGCATGCGACGCAAGCGGTGCAGTGTGACGGGCTTGCGCTCGGTGTCGGTGGACATGGCGACCGTGGCGGTGGTGCTCATGCGGTGCCCTGCTCGGGGATCCTGGAGCGGATCTCGCGGACGCGGTTGCGTTCGTCCACGAACACCAAATCCGGCTTGTGCTGTGCCAGTGCGGACTCGGCCACCCAGCCGAAGGCCGCGATGATGATCAGGTCGCCCAGCGCCGCGCGACGCGCCGCCGAGCCGTTGAGCGAGATGATGCCGCTGCCGCGCTGCCCGCAGATGGCGTAGGTGATGAAGCGTTCACCGTTGGCGATGTTCCAGATGTGCACCTGCTCGTTCTCGCGCAGATTGGCGGCTTCCAGCAGATCCAGGTCGATGGCGCAGGAACCCTCGTAGTGAAGTTCGCATGCGGTCACCGTCGCGCGGTGGATCTTGGACTTCAGCATCTGGCGGTACATGGCGATGTCTCCAGGTGAAGCAGTCAGCGCGCCGCGATGCCCAGCGCGCCGAGCAGGCGCTGGTCGGCCGCCCAGTCGGGGTTGCCGGTGGTCAGCAGCTTGTCGCCGTAGAAGATGGAGTTGGCACCGGCCAGGAAGCACAACGCCTGCACCGCCTCGCCCATCTGCTGGCGACCCGCCGACAGGCGCACGCGGGCCTTGGGCATGGTGATGCGCGCCACCGCGATGGTGCGAACGAACTCGAAGGGATCGAGCGCCTCGGTGCCGTGCAGCGGCGTGCCTTCCACCTGCACCAGCTGGTTGATGGGCACCGACTGCGGGTAGGGGTCGAGATTGGCGATCTGCGCCACCAGGCCGGCACGCTCGCGGCGCAATTCGCCCATGCCGACGATGCCGCCGCAGCAGACGTTGATACCGGCCTCGCGCACGCTCTGCAGGGTCTGCAAGCGGTCGTCGTAGGTGCGTGTGGAGATGAAGCGCCCGTAGGCCTCGGGCGCGGTGTCGAGGTTGTGGTTGTAGTAGTCCAGGCCGGCCTCCTTCAGCGCATGCGCCTGGGTGTCGGTCAACATGCCCAGCGTGCAGCAGGCCTCCAGACCCTCGGCCTTGACCACGCGCACCAGTTCGGCCACCTTCTCGATGTCGCGGTCCTTGGGCGCTCGCCAGGCCGCGCCCATGCAGAAGCGCGACGCGCCCTGCTCGCGCGCGGCGCGCGCCGCGGCGGCCACCGTGGCCGGGTCCAGCAGCTTGGTGGCCTCGACCCCGGTGTCGTAGTGCACCGACTGCGGGCAATAGCCGCAGTCCTCTTCGCAGCCACCGGTCTTGATCGACAGCAGCGTCGACAGCTGCACTTCGTTGGCATCGAAGTGCTCGCGGTGCACCTGCTGGGCGCGGAAGATCAGGTCGTTGAAGGGCAGCTCGAACAGCGCGGCCACGGCGTCGACCGGCCAGCGCTGCGCTGCTCCGCCGGCCTTCTGGCGCGGGACGGGGCGGAACAGCTCGATCGGCTGGGCAACGGGGCTTGTGAGCTCGGACATGGTGGTACCGCTTCGGTAGGGTGAAATGGGCCGATCAGGCGCCAGGACGGATGTGCGCTGTCGCTTCGTCTTCCACCCGCTGCCAGATCTCGATGGCCATCGGGTTGTTGCTCTCCTCGAGGATGTGGCCGACCAGGCCGATGGCGCGCGCCAGCACCCCGATGCCGCGCACGATCTTCCATGGCAGACCGAGCTCGCAGCAGATGGCACCGATCGCACCGGTGGCGTTGACCGGCAGCATCTTGCCCGACAGGCGCTCGGCCTCGGCGCAGATCAGCTGCTCGAGCTTGATGTAGTCGCCCGAGTAGCCGTTCTCTTTGGCGATCTGGAACAGTCGCGGTGCGCGCGGGTCCACGGGCTTGTGCAGCGGGTGGCCCAGGCCGGGGACGATCTGGCCCCGGGCGCGGAAACCGGCAACGACCTCAACCGCAATCTTCTCCAGGTCGGCGCCTTTCGTGCCGGGCGGCAGCGCCTCGTACAGCATCTTCGCGGTGCCCTCGGTGGAACCCACGAACACCGTGCCTAGGCCGCACAGCCCGGCCGCCACTGCGGCCTGCAGCGATTCGGGGGCGCCAGCGTAGGTCAGCCGCGCAGCCAGTGCGCTGGGCGTGATGCCATGTTCGACCAGCGTCACCGCCACCGCGTTGAACAGCCTCGACTCCGGCGGCGTCGGCATGCGCCCCAGGATCTGCAGAAAGGCCATGTCGCCCAGGTTGATGTGGCCCAGCAGTTCGTCGGGCAGGCTCTTGCCGTGGACCTCGATCCTGTCGTGCGTGCTCCAGGCGATGTCCGAGCGGATGGGTTTAGTCTTTCGGGCCATGAAGGTTTCCTTCGTTGCGTTGTGATTCAGGCAGTGCCACCGGCGCTGCGCAGGATGGCCAGGGCGCGCTCGTGCAGCGGCTTGTCGATCATCTGGCCGTCGACGGCCACGGCAGCCCCGGCGGCGGCGGCAAAGGCCGCGCAGATGCGGCGCGCCCAGGCCACGCGTTCGGCCTCGGGCATGAAGGCGGCCTGCACCGTTGCCACCTGCTTGGGGTGGATGCACAGCTTGGCGCCGAAGCCCTGGCGCCGTGCGCGCAAGGCGTCGTCGCGCAGCCGCACCGCATCGTCAATGGCGGTGCTGACGCCGTCGGCCGGCGCGTCCAGCCCGCCCAGGCGCGAGGCCAGCACCACCTGCGAACGGAAATGCAGCAGTTCGATTTCCGTGCCTTCGGGGTCGCAGTCGATGCCCAGGTCCAGCGCCAGATCGACGCTGCCGAAGGCCAGCCGCACGACGCCCGGCACACGCGCGATGTGGAGCACCTGCTCGACACCGCGCGCCGATTCGATGATCGCCAGCAAGTCCTTGAAGCAGGCCTCGAAAGCGCTGCAGACGGCGTCGATGCCATCGGCCTTGGGCAGCATCACACCCGCCACGCCGGGGTGGCGGCACAGCTCGAGGTCGTCCTCGAACCACGGCGTGCCGGCGGCATTGATGCGCACCACCACCGGCATGGCCTCGTCCAGCGCATTGGCCAGGGCGTCGCGCGCGCCGGCTTTTGCTGCGGGCGCCACCGCGTCCTCGAGGTCGATGATCACCGCGTCGGCGCCCGAGGCGCGCGCCTTGGCGTAGCGTTCGGGCCGGTCGGCGGGAACGAACAGGTAGGCGCGTGGCGACGCGCCTGTAGCCAGGGCTGTGCTCATGCCGGCAGCCAGCGGCCCATGCGGGCAGCGTCAGCCACGCCCCAGGTGCTGGCGATCAGCGCGTCCATCTCGGCCGGCGTCGCCGCGCCACCGTAGGCGGCAAGACGGCGCGCCTTGTCCTCGAGCTCGGGGCGGCTGAGGGTGTTGCCCGGGTCGCCCTTGGGCTCGTCGACCCGCGCCTGCAGCGTGCGCCCGTCGTGCGTGCGGACGATGACCTTGCCGATCCAGCGCTGCGGATAGGCCGTGTCGACCTCGGTGTCGAGCTGCATCGTGACCTTGTCGCGCAAGGCGGCGATGCGGGGTGCAAGGAAATGGCGGTCGAACTCGTCCAGGCCCGCATAGCCATGTTCGGCCACCAGGGCGAGCACCGTGCCCATCGAGAACTTGGCCTGGTGCACCGTGCCGGGCACGACGACGCGGCCGAGCACGTCGATGGCACCCTGGTGCACCTGCGCGGTGACGGCGGCGATGTCGTCGGGCCTCAGCCGGTGCTCGCGCATCAGCAGCAGCAGCGCATCGGCGCTGGGGTGGGTGTGGCGACACGAGGCGTGGTACTTGAACGAGGTCTCGGCCGTCGCCCAGCGGCTGCCCAGCCCGGCGCTCAGGCGTGCAGGGTCGGCGTCGCTGGACATGCCGGCAGCCATGCCCTGCGCGCCTTCGAGGATCTGGCGCGCACCGGTGAAACCGGCCTTTGCCAGGTAGGCCGAGGCCAGCCCGGCCGATGCGGCATGGGCGCAGTGCAGTTGCTTGGAATCGGCGGCATCGCGCAGGAATTCCCACAGCCCGGCCGCCTGCGTGCCGGCGCTGCCGAAGGCGTGCAGCATCTGCGCCGCGTCCAGCCGCAGCAGCCGCCCGGTGGCGGCGGCGGCGGCCAGCGTGCCCGCCGTGGCGGTGGTGTGGAAGATGCGGTAGTGCGAACGGCCGAGGAATTCGCCGACGCGGATGCCGACCTCGTAGCCCGCCACCACCGCGGCCAGGAACTCGCGCCCACTGGCGCCGATGGCCTGCGCCACCGCCAGCGCGGGCGGGAAGACCACCGCCGCAGGGTGGAACACCGAGCCGTTGTGCACGTCGTCCTGCTCGACCACATGCGAGGCCGCGGCGTTGACCATGGCGGCGAAGTGCGGCGAGCTCATGCGCCGCGTGATCAGCACTTCGGCGCCGCCATCGGCCGGCCCCATGCTGGACGCATAGGCCTCGATGGCCTGCACCGCGCGGGCGCTCTTGCCGGCCAGCGTGGAGCCGGTCCAGTCCAGGAACAGGTCTTCGGTGCGCCGCAGCACCGGCGCCGGAATGCTGTCGAACTGCAGGCCGGCGGCGAAGGCGGCCAGCCTGGCGCCGGGCGTGTCGTGCGTGCTCATGAACAGCCCTTCATGCTCAGACCGCGCGCTCGACATGCAGGCGCGCGATGTCGGCCGCGCCGTAGCCCAGTTCGGCCAGGATGGCATCGGTGTGCTGGCCCAGGGCCGGCACTGCGCCCATCGGCGGCGGCTCCTCGCCCGACAGGTGATGCGGCGGGTACAACGCCGGCACCGGCCCGCCCGGCGTGCCGATCTCGGCCCAGCGCTGGCGCGCCTGCAGTTGCGGATGCGTCCACAGGTCGGCCATCTCGTTGAGCTGGGCGTTGGCGATCTGCGCGTCTTCCAGGCGCTCGATCAACTGCGCCGCCGTCAACTTGGCGAGGACGGCGTCGATGATGCCGAACAGCTTGTCCTTCTGCGCCAGGCGGTTGGCGTTGCCCAGGTACTGCTTGGCCAGCGCCGGCTGCAGCAGGACCTTGTCGCAGAAGGCCGTCCACTCGCGGTCGTGCTGCACGCCCAGCACCACCGACTTGCCGTCACCGCAGGTGAAGGGGCCGTAGGGGTAGATGGCGGCGTGCGAGGCACCGGCGCGCACCGGCGGCGGCTGCCCTTCGAAGGTGTAGAAGAGCGGGTAGCCCATCCATTCCGACATCGCCTCGAGCATCGAGATTTCGAGCCGCTGGCCGCGGCCGGTGCGCCCACGCTCCAGCAGCGCGGCCAGCACGCTGCTGTAGGCGTACATGCCGGCGGCGATGTCGGCGATCGACAGCCCGGCCTTGGACGGATGCTCGGGCGTGCCGGTCACCGATACGAAGCCCGATTCGCTCTGGATCAGCAGGTCGTAGGCCTTCTTCTCGGTGTACGGGCCGCCGTCGCCGTAACCCGAGATGTCGCAGACCACGATGCGCGGGTTGATGGGCGCGAGGCTGGCATGGTCCAGGCCCATGCGTGCGGCCGCACCGGGCGCGAGGTTCTGCACCAGCACGTCGGCGCGTTCAACCAGCTTCTGCAGCACCGCCCGCGCTCCGGGGTTCTTCAGGTCCAGCGTCAGGCTTTCCTTGCTGCGGTTGCACCAGACGAAGTGCGAGGCCGAGCCGCGTGCGCGCGTGTCGTAGGCGCGCGCGAAGTCGCCTTCGCCGGGACGCTCGACCTTGATGACGCGTGCACCCAGGTCGGCCAGCTGCCGGGTGCAGAACGGCGCAGCGATGGCGTGTTCCAGCGTTACGACCAGCATGCCTTGCAAGGGAAGCATCGCCATCCTTCAGAACGAACGCGGCAGGCCACGTAGGACAAGATCAGGTTGGTCGAGATCGGCGCCACCTGGTACAGCCGCGTCTCGCGGAATTTGCGTTCGATGTCGTATTCGCAGGCAAAACCGAACCCGCCGTGGGTCTGGATCGCCGCATTGGCGGCTTCCCATGAGGCCTTGGCCGCCAGGTACTTGGCCATGTTGGCCTCGGCGCCGCAGGCTTCGTGGGCGTCGAACAGGTCGCAGGCGCGCCAGCGCATCAGGTCGGCGGCTTCCAGCTCGATGTGGCTCTCGGCGATCGGAAACTGCACCGCCTGGTTCTGCCCGATCGGGCGGTCGAACACACGTCGATCACCGGCGTAGGCCGCGCTGCGCTTGACGAACCAGCGCCCGTCGCCGATGCATTCGGCGGCGATCAGCGTGCGCTCGGCGTTCAGGCCGTCGAGGATGTACTTGAAGCCCTTGCCTTCCTCGCCGATCAGGTTCTCGGCCGGGATCTCCAGGTTTTCGAAGAACAGCTCGTTGGTCTCGTGGTTGACCATGTTGCGGATCGGGCGCACGGTCAGCCCCTTGCCTATCGCCTGGTGCAGATCGACGATGAAGATCGACATGCCCTCGGACTTGCGCTTGACCTCGGCCAGCGGCGTGGTGCGCGCAAGCAGGATCATCAGGTCGCTGTGCTGGACGCGCGAGATCCACACCTTCTGGCCGTTGACGACGTAGCGGTCGCCGCTGGCGCTGCGCAGCGCGGTCGTCTTGAGCTTGGTGGTGTCGGTGCCGGCGCTCGGCTCGGTCACGGCCATCGACTGCAGGCGCAGCGCACCGGTGGCGATCTTGGGCAGGTAGCGGCGCTTCTGCTCGTCCGAGCCATGGCGCAGCAAGGTGCCCATGTTGTACATCTGGCCGTGGCAGGCGCCGGCGTTGCCGCCGTTGCGGTTGACCTCTTCCATCACCACCGAGGCTTCGGCCAGGCCGAGGCCGGCGCCGCCGTATTCCTCGGGGATCATCACCGCCAGCCAGCCGGCCTGCGTCAGGGCATCGACGAAGGCCTCGGGGTAGCCGCGCGCGTCGTCGATGCCGCGGAAGTACTCGTCGGGGAAGCGGCTGCACAGCTCGCGCAGGGCCGCTCGCAGTTCAGGGTGGCGTTCGCGGGCTTCGGACATGGGGATGGGCGCAGGGCTGGAGGGACGCGACGATTCTACCGAACATGCGTTAGGTAGTGAAGACGGGCGGCGCCGACAGGGTGTTGTCGGCGGCCGCCGGCGGCCGGCAGGCCTACAGCGCCGACACGAGTTCGGGCACGGCCTGGAACAGGTCAGCCACCAGCCCGTAGTCGGCGACCTGGAAAATCGGCGCTTCGGCGTCCTTGTTGATGGCCACGATGACCTTGCTGTCCTTCATGCCCGCCAGGTGCTGGATGGCGCCGGAGATGCCGACCGCGACATACAACTGCGGCGCCACGATCTTGCCGGTCTGCCCGACCTGGTAGTCGTTGGGGGCATAGCCCGCGTCGACCGCAGCGCGCGAGGCGCCGAGCGCCGCGCCCAGCTTGTCGGCCAGCGGCTCGAGCACGCCGTGGAACTTGTCGGCCGCACCCAGGCCGCGGCCGCCCGAGACGATGACGGATGCGGCCGTCAGCTCGGGGCGCTCCAGCTTGACCACCTCGCGCCCGACCAGCTGCGTCAAGCCCAGGTCGGCCGCCGCGGCGACGCTTTCCACCGCCGCCGAGCCGCCGCTGGCCGCCACCGGGTCGAAGGCCGTGGTGCGGATGCTCAGCACCTTGACCTTGTCCTTGGACTGCACGCGGGCCACGGCGTTGCCGGCATAGAACGGGCGCTGGAAGGTGTCGGGCGACTCGATGGCCGTCACGTCAGACAGCTGCGAGCTGTCGAGCAGCGCGGCCACGCGCGGCAGCACGTTCTTGCCGAAGGCCGTTGCCGGCGTCAGTACGTGCGTGTAAGAGGCGTCGGCGCGCACCTGCTGGACCACCAGCGCGGCCAGGTTTTCGGCTAGCTGTGCGCCGTAGTGGGCGGCGTCGGCCACCAGCACCTTGGCCACGCCGGCCACCGCCGCGGCGGCCTGGCCTGCGGCGGCGCAGCCGCTGCCGGCCACCAGCACGTGCACCGGCTCGCCGATCTTCACGGCGGCGGCGATGGTGTTGAGCGTGGCGGGCTTGATCGCCGCGCCGTCGTGTTCAGCAATGATCAGGGTCGTCATCAGATCACCTTCGCTTCGTCTTTGAGTCGCTTGACGAGATCGGCCACATCGGCCACCTTGATGCCGGCCTTGCGCGCTGCCGGTTCGTCCACGCGCAGCGTGGCGGTGCGCGGCGCCAGATCCAGGCCCAGCTCGGCCGCCTTGATCACCTCGAGCGGCTTCTTCTTGGCCTTCATGATGTTGGGCAGCGTGATGAAGCGCGGCTCGTTCAGGCGCAGGTCGGTCGTGATGACCACCGGCAGCTTCATCTGCAGCGTCTCCAGCCCGCCGTCGATCTCGCGGCTGATGGTCGCTGCGCCGCCCTCGATCTTCACCTTCGAGGCGAAGGTGGCCTGGGCCCAGCCCATCAGCGCGCCGAACATCTGACCGGTCTGCCCGGCGTCGTCGTCGATCGCCTGCTTGCCGAAGATGGCGATCTGAACGCCTTCCTTGGCCGCCACGTGCTGCATCAGCTTGGCCACGGCCAGCGGCTCGAGCACGTCGTTGCTCTCGACCAGGACACCGCGGTCGGCGCCGATGGCCATGGCGCTGCGCAGCGTCTCCTGGCAGCCCACCGGGCCGCAGGACACGGCGATGATCTCGGTGGCGACACCGGCCTCCTTCAACCGCACCGCCTCTTCACAGGCGATCTCGTCGAAGGGGTTCATCGACAGCTTCTGGTTCGCGAGATCGACTCCCGAACCGTCCGACTTCACGCGGGCCTTGACGTTGTAGTCGAGCACCCGTTTCACGGCGACAAGTACTTTCACATTTGCTCCATCAGTTTGACATGCCAATCTATCCAAGCCGCAGCAGGCTGCGGCTTTCGCCAATCCCAGGTCCGGGCCCGACAGCCGCGCATGTTGTCGGTGCTAGCGCTCGTGTTCATGCCAAAGTCCGCAGTCTCTCGCGTGCAATGCCCTCGGGCGCGACCGAGCCCAGGCGTTCGGCCAGGCGCGGAAACAGCAAGTGAAACATGCGCTGCGCCAGCAGTTCCACACCCATGCGACGGTCCGGTCGATACCACTGGCCGGTCCAGTTGAGCGCGCCCAGCACCGTGTGGCGCACAAGGCCGGTGTCGGCCTCCACCAGACCCAGCGCGGCAGCCTCGTCGATCGGCGCCATCCAGAGTTCCTCGTAGGCGTCGCGCGAGGTCAGCACGCGTGCCCGTGCCGGCTCCGACAGGCTGCGCCACTCGTAGAGCATCACGGTCATCGCGTCCAGCTTCGGCCCCAACAGCGCGGTCAGATGGCAACGCACCATCGCCAGCATGCGTTCAGGCAGGCGCGACTCGCCAGCCAAGCCGGTCTGCACGCCGCTCAGGATATCCCGCACGCCCTCTTCCATGACAGTGACCAGCAATTCTTCCTTGGTGGTGAAGTGATAGAAGATCGAGCCCGAGGTCATGCTCAGCGCCTCGGCGATCTGCCGCACCGAGGTGCGCTCGTAGCCGTGCTGGCGAAAGAGCATCGCCGCGGTCTTCAGGATCAGGCCCCTGCGGCTGGTGTCGCCTGCGTCGTTCATGGCCTATACTTTATCAGCTAACAAGCGTTAGGTCGATGCGTCACCGGCGTTGCGTGAACGACGTCAACGACAAGGGAACCGCCGCGATGCTCCCCTGCCCCGTCTTCTCTGACATCGTCGCCCCCTACCTCCTCGCCTACGGCTGTGGAGCGCAGAAGCAGCAATGGCTGCCGAAGGTGGCCAGCGGCGAGGCACGAGCTCGTGGCTCAACGAGCGTTCGATGGCAGCCTTCGACGAAGCGGCCTCCATGGCCGTGGCCGACCCGCAGGTCAAGGGCGTGATCATCACCTCGGCGCGGCCCGAGTTCATCGTCGGCGCCGACCTGAACATGATGCTGGCCATCGAAGATGCGCCCGGCATGATGCGTTTCGTGACCGACCTGCACGCGCTGATGCGCGGCATCGAGACTGGCGGCAAGCCCTTCGTCGCCGCCATCAACGGCACCGCGCTGGGCGGCGGCTACGAACTGGCGCTGGCCTGCCACCGCCGCATCGCCGCCGACAACCCGAAGGCGCTGATCGGCCTGCCCGAAGTCGGCATCGGCCTGTTGCCGGGCGGCGGCGGCACGCAGCGCCTGTCGCGCATGATCGGCGTGCGCAACGCCCTGCCCTTCCTGCTCGAAGGGAAGAAGCTCGCGCCCGCCAAGGCCCTGGCCGCCGGCCTGGTCGACGAGGTGGTGCCCGCCGGCGAGCTGCTGGCGCGTGCCCGCGAATGGCTGCTGAAGGACGGCGCGGCCACCGCCGTGCACCCTGGGACCGCAAGGGCTTCAAGCTGCCCGGCGGCCCGGTGCAGAGCCCGGCCGGCTACGAGACCTTCACCGCCGGCAACGCCATGCTGCGCGAGAAGACCTTCGGCAACTACCCGGCGCCGGCGGCCATCATGAGCTGCGTCTACAACGGCTGCCAGGTCGACATCGACACCGGCTGCAAGGTCGAGATGCGCGAGTTCGTGAAGCTCGCGGTCGGGGCCGAGGCGAAGAACGTGATCCGCTCGCTGTTCTTCGGCATCACCGCGGCCAACAAGCTGTCGGCGCGGCCGCAGGGCGTGGCCACCGCCGCCTGCCGCAAGGTGGGCATCCTGGGCGCCGGCATGATGGGCGCCGGCATCGCCTGCGCGGCGGCCGAAGCCGGGCTGGAGGTGGTGCTGCTCGACACCAGCGCCGAGTTGGCCGCGCGCGGCAAGGCCTACGCCGATGCGCGCTGGGCCAAGCAGGTGCAGCAGGGGCGCATGAGCGAGGCCGCTCAGGGCAAGCTCGCGGCGCGCATCCGCCCGACCAGTGACTTTGCAAGCCTAGACGGCTGCGACATCGTGGTCGAGGCGGTGTTCGAAGACCGCGCGCTGAAGGCCGAGGTCACGCGCAAGGCCGAAGCCATGCTGGCGCCGACTGCGGTGTTCGCCAGCAACACCAGCACGCTGCCGATCACCGGCCTGGCGCAAGCCTCGGCGCGGCCGGCCAACTTCATCGGCCTGCATTTCTTCTCGCCGGCCGAGAAGATGCCGCTGGTCGAGATCATCCGCGGCCAGGCGACCAGCGACGACTGCCTGGCGCGCGCGATGGACTTCGTGAAGGCGCTGCGCAAGACGCCCATCGTCGTCAACGACAGCCGCGGCTTCTACACCAGCCGCGTGTTCTCCACCTACGTCGGCGAGGGCCTGACGCTGCTGGCCGAAGGCGTGAAGCCGGCGCTGATCGACAACGCCGGGCGCATGGCCGGCATGCCGGTGGGCCCGCTGGCGCTGGCCGACGAGGTGTCGCTGGAGCTGATGGCGCGCATCCGCAGGCAGACCGCTGCCGACCTCGGCGCGGCCTATGTTCGCAGCGCCATCGACGAGGTCTGCGAGCGCATGGTCGACCAGCTCGGCCGGCCGGCAAGAAGGGCGGCAAGGGCTTCTACGACTATCCGCAGGGCGGCACCAAACGCCTGTGGCCGGGGCTGGCCAGGATCTGGCGGCCCGCCGCGCAGCAGCCCGACGTGGCCGAGGTCAAGCGCCGGCTGATGTTCATCCAGTCGGTCGAGACCGTGCGCTGCATCGAAGAAGGCGTGGTCACGGCCGCGATCGACGCCGATGTCGGTGCGATTCTCGGCTGGGGCTTCCCGCCCTTCCTGGGCGGGCCGATCGGCCAGATCCACAGTCGCGGCATCGCCGCCTTCGTCGGCGACTGCGAACAACTGGCGGGCCGGCATGGCCCGCGCTTCGCGCCGCCCGAGTTGCTGCGCAGGATGGCACGCGACAACGAGGCCTTCTACCCGCGCTGAACGGCGGCGCGTGCCCGCTGGCCCGGTTCAACCGAGCCAGCGCTTGCGGCGCTTGCAGTGCTTCACGTCGCGGAAGCTCTCCTTTCTCGGAGCCGCCCGACAGGCCGTCAGATAACGCTGTCGCGTTCCACACGAAACGGCATAGAGCCGTGTCACTTGCCCGATTTGGCGAACTCACTGGAAGAAGTCTTGACGGTGGCCCAAACCAGATCGTCGTAGTCGGAAAACCAATCGGTCTGCGGCACCCACTTCGCGCCGTCCCACATCTCGATGCGGGTCTTGCCGCCACCGCCATGGTCCTTCGCCGTGACCGTCAACGGCGGAATCAATCCATTGGCGTTGTAGTTCCTGAGGCTTGTGAAGCCCTTGCGCATTTTCTCGGCCGTCAACGGCCATTTGTCGTTCCTGATCGCCAGGCGGGCAGCTTCGAAAACCGGGGCATAGACTCCCAGCCCGTTGGCGTAGTAGACATCGGAGAGGAGCTTTCGGTCACCCGCACCCCTGCCCTTGTCGTACAGCTCGCGACCGATCTCCTGAACCAGCGCCTGGTCGGTACCGCTTGCCACGATCGTCGATCGCCTGATTCCCTTGGCGGCGCCGGGCCCGATGTTGTTGATGTCGACATCGTTCAAGAAGCTGACCGTGACGATCTTGTCCATCGGGATGCCATTGCGCGTAGCCTCCTTGGCGGCCACCACATTCATCTGCGAGAAGCCCCAGTGCACGATCAGGTCGGGCTGAACGCGCCGAATCTGCGACCAGGCCGATGATTGGTCGCTGCCGGGCGGCGGGTAGGGGAACAACTGGAGATCGAAGCCTTCGCGCTTCTGCAACTCCTGCAGTACCGGGAGCGGTTCAAATGAAAACGGGTGGTCGAGGTGCAGGAACGCGATCTTCTTGCCCTTCAGGCTGCCGCCGGACTGCTTCTTGAAGTGGCTGATGATGTTGGCGGCCTGGCCCCAGTAGGTGGCTCCGAGCGGGAAGACCCATTCGAAGACCTCGCCGTCAACGGCGTCGCCACGGCCTGCGATGGCCTGGATCATGACCTTGCCGTCCTTCATCGCGCGCGGCAGCACGCCTTTCGCTACCGGGGTGGACAGGAAGTCGACCGTGATCGCCTGATCCTTCATGCGCTCATAACACTCGATGCCGCGCTGCGGCTCGTTGCCGTGTTCCACGATGATGATCTCGACAGGGTGGCTTTCGATGCCGCCCTTCGAGTTGATCAGTGCCGCGTAGTCGCGTACCCCCTGCACGTACGGCACCGTGATGAACGGGTAGGACTTCGTCATGTCCATGCACAACGCAAAACGGATCGGATCCGCAGCCAGCGCATGTTGCGACGCCAGCATCAGCATCGCTGTGCCCAGCATCATCTTGAGTCTTGTGGTGATCATTGCATTCCTCTTGGTAAGGGGCGACCTGATTCGTAAGGAAACTAAGCCTAGCTCCTCGAAGGCTGGTCACGGCGGTCACTTCGGCCAACGGGCTACGGAACTACCCGGGTCTGGGGACCCTGTCTCGGCTCTTTGGGGTCGGTCGGATGTGGTCTGGATGCGTAGGCTTAGGCTCCTTTCGAATCAGAAGGGGCGATCAGGTTTGGGGTTCTTGCCGGCCCTCGCCGCACGCACCCGTGGCGCAACGGGCGGGTCGGCAATCGCCATCGGAGCGGGCGTGTCGGCAGGCAATGTGCCGGGGTCGCGCGTCAGGGCCGCAGCCGGGGTCGAGGACAGCGCGCGATCGAGCATCTCGGTGATCGCGACCGCGACCTGCGCGCCGGTCCAGGCCTGGCCGGGGTCGAACCACTTCTGCACCCAGTTCGCCATGCCCATGGCGGCGAAGATCACCAGCTTGGGCGAGCAGGCGACGACGCTGCCGTCGGCGATGCCTTCCTCGACCAGGGCGCGCAGGCCACGCTCGAACTCGTCGCGCTGCTTCACGATCCGGGCGCGGTCCGCGGGGCGCATCGCGCCTTCTTCGAGCAGCACCACCGCCGAGCCGTGGTCGCCGATCAGCCACAGCAGGTAGTGGCGCAGCGCCAGCACCGCCTTTTCGCGCCCGTTGCGCCCGCTGCGCGCACCCAGCGCCAGCCCCTCCAGCGAGACCGTCATCGCCAGTTCGTGGCAGCGGTAGAGCAGTTCGCGCTTGTCCTTGACGTAGTAGTACAGCGCCGCCTTGGTCAGGCCCAGGTTGCGCGCGATCGCGTCCAGCGAGGTGCCGTGGTAGCCGGCACGGCCGAAGGCATGCGCAGCTTCGCGCACCAGCACGTCGAGCTTGATCTGGCGGCGCTGCTCCAGGCCGGGCAGCGCCGACTTCCAGACGCCCGGATCACCTGCCTTGCTTGCCATTCCGACCCCGAACTGCCATCACGCCCCCTGCCTGCTTCACAAAACGCCCTGCCCCGCCCTGCCCCGCCCGGCGCCGGCCGCTGCGGCGCGGCGCGCCTGGTGCGCGCCCGGCAGGCGCCCATTTCTAACAGGCGATCAGGGAATTGTCCATATGGACAAACTGTTAACCGTTCGGTAGATTAGGACCCAAGGCCATTGCCAAGAGCGTCGCGCTGGCATTGCCGTCTTTCACCCCTGAACGGCTCTGCCGAACCCCGGGAGCTGCACCATGTTCATCACCACCGAGCACGACCAGTTGCGCAGCACGGTGCTGCGCTTCGTCGAGGCCGAGATCAACCCGCGCGTCGACGAGTGGGAGGCCGCGGGCATCTACCCGGCGCACGAGGTCTTCAAGAAGCTCGGCGCGCTCGGCCTGCTGGGCATCCACAAGCCCACCGAATTCGGCGGCCAGGGCCTGGACTACAGCTACGAGCTGATGATGGCCGAGGCCCTTGGCCACGCCCACTGCATGGGCGTGCCGCTGTCGATCGGCTGCCAGACCGACATGGCCACGCCGGCGCTGGCGCGCTTCGGCTCCGACGCGCTGCGGCGCGAGTTCCTCGCACCGTCGATCGCCGGCGACTGGGTGGCGGCGATCGGCGTCTCGGAGCCACACGCCGGCAGCGACGTCGCGGCCATCACCACCACGGCGCGGCGCGACGGTGGCGACTACATCGTCAACGGTTCGAAGATGTGGATCACCAACGCCACCCAGGCCGACTGGGTCTGCCTGCTGGTGAACCTGGGCGACGGCCCGGCGCACCGCAACAAGAGCCTGCTGTGCGTGCCACTGGACACGCCCGGCGTGACACGCGGCAAGCGCCTGGACAAGCTGGGCATGCGCAGCTCCGACACGGCGCCGCTGTATTTCGACGAGGTGCGCATCCCGCAGCGCTTTCGCATCGGCGACGAGGGCCGCGGCTTCGAATACCAGATGCAGCAGTTCCAGGAAGAGCGCTTGTGGGCCGGCGCGGCCTCGCTGATGCTGATGGAGCGCACGATCCGCGACTGCGCGGCCTACACCGGCGCGCGCCCGGCCTTCGGCGCACCGCTGCTCGACAACCAGTACCTGCACTTCAGGCTCGCCGAACTGCAGACCGAGATCGAGGCCCTGCGCGCGCTGGTCTACCGCGCGGCCGAGCTCTACATCGGCGGCCAGGACGTGACCACGCTGGCCTCGATGGCCAAGCTCAAGGTCGGGCGCCTGCAGCGCGAGGTAGCCGACAGCTGCCTGCAGTTCTATGGCGGCATGGGCTTCGTCAACGAGACGCCGGTGTCGCGCTTCTACCGCGACGGCCGGCTGTGCTCGATCGGCGGCGGTGCCGACGAGATCATGCTGAAGATCATCAGCAAGAACCTCGGGCTGTACCCGCGCCGCTGAAGGCGGCCGCCGCAGCCCACCGACACCGGAGCACCCGCATGGCCACGACCCGTTTCCGCACCACCCTGTGTGACATGCTGGGCATCGACTTCCCGGTCATGCTCGCGGCGATGGCGCCGGACATTTCAGACCCGAAGCTCGTCGCCGCGGTCTCTGAGGCCGGCGGCATCGGCGTGCTCGCCTGCGCCGACAAGGACCCCGAGGAAATCATCGCGCTCGCCGCGGAGACCCGCAAGCTCACCGGCAAGCCCTTCGGCATGGACATCGGCCTGCCGGCGCGCGTGGAAACCTACGGCCACGACTTCCGCGCCGCCGCTGCCAAGGCCCACTTTCCGCCGCAGCACCTGGCCTTGCGCGAGCGCTTCCTGCAGGAGCGTGGCATCCCCTTCGACGACGACGCCGCGCGCGCCACGCCGGGCATGAGTTCGGTCGCCTCGTTCAAGCTCGGCGAGACCTTCAGCCGCGAACAGGTCAAGGCCATCCTGCAGGCGCGGCCGGCGCTGTTCGTCTCGGCGCTGGGCAACCCGGCATTCATGGTCGCCGAGGCGCACGCGCTCGGCATCAAGGTGATGAGCCTGGTCGGCAAGGTGAAGGACGCGGTCAACGTCGCGCGCGGCGGCATCGACGCCGTCATCTGCACCGGCACCGCCGCCGGCGGCCACAGCGGCGATGTCGACGGCATGGTGCTGGTGCCGCATGTCGTCGAGCGCGTGGCGCCGGTGCCGGTGGTGGCCGGCGGCGGCATCGTCGACGGCCGCGGCCTGGCCGCCGCGCTTGCGCTGGGCGCAATCGGCGTCTGGGTCGGCTCGCGCTTCATCGCCAGCCGCGAATGCAGCGCGCCCGACTGGTACAAGCAGCGCATCGTCGACGCCGGCGACGACGCCACGGTGCGCAGCAAGTGGTACACCGGCAAGACCTGCCGCCACCTGCGCAGCGAGTGGGACACCGCCTGGGACGCCTCGGGCCTGGCGGCGCTGCCGATGCCCGATCAGGCGCTGCTGACCACGCCGATGGCGCTGGGCGCGGCAAGCGTCGGGCGCCACCTTGAATCGGGCATCTTCTGCGGCCAGGGCGTGGCGCGCATAGCCAGCGTGCTGCCGGCGCACGAGATCGTGACGCGAATGATCGACCAGGCGCGGGACATCCTGCAACGCGAGCTGCCCGCGCGCGTCAGCTTCAACTGAACTCCGACCGACGAAAGACCAAGACCATGGAAGTCATCGACACCCCGCAGCGCACCCCCAAGCTCGGCACGCTGGCGCAGGCCGCCGCACTCATCACCGACGGCAGCACGCTGGCATTCGGCGGCATCCACTCGCACAACGGGCCGATGGCGCTGATCCGCGAGATCGTGCGCCGCGGCACCAAGGGCCTGAAGCTGATCGCCAACGTCAGCGCCGGCATGCCGGCCGACCTGCTGGTGGGTGCCGGCTGCGTCGACACGCTGACCGTGTGCTACGTCGGCCTGGAGCACCTGGGCATGGCGCCGCGCTACCGCAAGGCGGTGGAGGAAAAGCGCATCAAGGTCATCGACGGCGACGAGATCTACTACGTGCTGGGCCTGAAGGCCGGCGCGCTGGGCCTGCCCTTCGTGCCCTATCCGCCCGGCCACGAAGCGCGCGACAACCCGAAGCGCGAACCCACCTACCAGCGCACCACCGACCCCTACACCGGGCGCGAGATCATCGTCTCGCCGGCGATCGCGCCCGACGTGGCGATCATCCATGCCGCCAAGTGCGACCCTTTCGGCAACGTCGTGCACCTCGGCTCGGTGGTCGGCGACGCGCTGATCGCCAAGGCCTCGCGCCGCACCATCGTCACGACCGAAGAGATCGTCACGCTGGAGAGCATCCAGGCCGACCCCAAGCGCACCAGCATTCCGGGCCACTACATCGACATGGTGGTCAAGGTGCCGTACGGCTCGCACCCGCTGTCGTGCCATGGCGTCTACAACCACGACGAGCCGGCGCTGATCGCCTACCGCGACGGCGACATCGATGCCTACCTGCGCGACTATGTGTTCGGCCCCGCCGACCACTTCGCGTACCTCGAGAAGTTCGGCATCGAGCGCCTGCTGAACCTGCGTGAATCGATCTGAGGAGCCGCCATGTCGAACATCAAGACAGCACAGGACTATTCGGTCGGCGAACTGATGGCGGTGGCCATCGCGCGCCAGATGAAGGGGCACGACGGCGACTGGGCCGCGGTGGGTGCCTATTCGCAGCTGCCCGCGGCCGGCATCAAGCTCGCGCGCATCCTCTACGCCCCCAACCTGTGGTGGCTGGCCGGCGGCGGCGGCGCCATCAATTCCAGCTCGAAGCTGCAGACCTCGACCTCGGACCACCGCGTGATCCGCGGCGCCGAGTACGTGATGGACATGGAAGACATCGTCGACATCGAGATGTGGCGCCACAACCGCGGCAACGAGCAGATCGTCGCCGTCATCGGCGGCATCCAGATCGACAAGCGCGGCAGCAGCAACATGGTCTGCGTCGGCGACTACGCCGCGCCAAAGGTGCGCGGCGTGGGCACGGTGGGGCTGTGCTTCGGCGTGTCGTTCGGGGTGCTGTACTTCTTCACGATGCACCACAACCGCAAGATCTTCGTCGACGAGGTCGACTTCATCAGCTCGCCCGGCCACACCGCCGACCGCGCCAAGTACGTGCAGTCGCTGTGCATGCCGCCCAAGCGCGTGTTTTCGCCGCTGGGCGTGTTCGACTTCGCGCCCGAGAGCGGCTTCATGCGCATCCACTCGCTGCACCCCGGCGTCACCGTGGCCGACGTGCAGGCGGCAACCGGCTTCGAGGTCGGGGTTCCGGCCACGGTCGCCGAAACCGAAGCGCCGACGGCGCAGGAACTGGCCGTGCTGCGCCAGATCGTCGATCCGGACGGGTTGTTGAAGGAGCTGCGGATCACGCGCTGAGCCCGGCCGGAGCGGGGGCCAGGACGCGCGGCGCGCATGGTCCAGGCTCTGTGACGGCGGCGCGGCTTTCCTGTACCATTGGTCTTTCTAACGGTTGTTAGGTCAACGGTTGTCTGGCCAGTCGGGGGCGGTGACGCTTCGTCCGCTCAAGCGGACTCCAGCCTGCGTTTCGGTCCTTCCATCCGCATCGAACGCACCATCGCGACCCATGCCCGTCCTGCAGACCCAGATCGATTCCGGCTCGGAACTGTTTGCCCGCCACCGGGCGCAGATGCTCGCCCTGATCGAATCGTTCCGCGGTTTCGAGGGCCGCGTGCGCGATACGTCCAACGCGATGGAGTCCCGATTCCGCGCCCGCAAGCAGTTGCTGCCGCGCGAGCGCGTCGCGCGCCTGCTCGACCGCGGCTCGCCCTGGCTGGAGTTGTCCACCCTGGCCGGCTTTCGCATGCACGACGACGACGGCGAGAAGAACGTGCTCGGCGGCGGCATCGTCACCGGCATCGGCATCGTCTCGGGCGTGCGCTGCATGATCTTCGCGTCCGACAGCGCCATCAAGGGCGGCACGATCACGCCGATGGGCATGAGGAAGAGCCTGCGCGCCGAAGCCATCGCGCTGGAGAACAAGCTGCCGGTGGTGCGCCTGGTCGAATCCGGCGGCGCCAACCTGATGCACGTGGGCGAGGTCTTCATCGAGGGCGGCCGCGGCTTCGCCAACCAGGCGCGGCTGTCGGCCGCCGGCATTCCGCAGGTGACGGTGATGCACGGCCACTCCACTGCCGGCGGCGCCTACCTGCCGGGCATGTCGGACTACGTGATCATGGTGCGCGGCCGCGCCAAGGCCTTCCTCGCCGGCCCGCCGCTGCTCAAGGCCGCCACCGGCGAGATCGCGACCGATGAAGAACTGGGCGGCGCCGAGATGCACACCAGCATCTCTGGCGTAGCCGAGTACCTGGCCGAGGACGACGCCGACGGCCTGCGCATCGCGCGCGACGTGCTGGCCCGCCTGCCCTGGAACCACAAGGTGCCGGCCGTGCCGCTGCGCGCTTGGAAGCCGCCGCGCTACGCGGCCGATGACATCGCCGGCCTCGTGCCGCCCGACTACCGCCAGCCCTACGACGTGCGCGAACTGCTGGCGCGAATCATCGACGACTCGGACTTCCTCGACTTCAAGCCCGACTTCGGCGCCGCCACCGTTTGCGGCCACGGTGCCATCGAAGGCCAGCCCTGCGGCTTCATCGGCAACAACGGCCCGATCGATCCGCAGGGGTCGAACAAGGCCACGCAGTTCATGCAGCTGTGCAACCAGTCGGGCACGCCGCTGGTGTACCTGCAGAACACCACCGGCTTCATGGTCGGCAAGGACGTCGAGCAGGTCGGCATGATCAAGCACGGCTCGAAGATGATCCAGGCCGTCACCAACTGCACGGTGCCGCGCATCACGCTGATGATCGGCGCCTCGTTCGGCGCCGGCAACTACGGCATGTGCGGCCGGGCCTACGACCCGCAGTTCGTCTTCGCCTGGCCCAATGCCCGCGTGGCGGTGATGGGCGGCGAGCAGGCGGCCACGGTGATGCGCATCGTCACCGAGGAGAAGATGGCGCGCGCCGGCAAGGCACCCGAGCCGGCCCATCTGGACGCGATGCGCGCCGAGATCCTGAAGCGCTTCGACATGGAGTCGCACTCGCTGTTCGCCACCGCCCGGCTGTGGGACGACGGCATCATCGACCCGCGCGACACGCGCCAGGTGCTGGCGGCTACGCTGGCCATCTGCCGTGAAGGCCGGGCACGCAGCTTGCGGCCCAGCAGCTTCGGCGTGGCGCGGATGTGACCCGGTGATGAGCCGCACGACCATGAGCCGCACCACCTTCAGCACGGTGCTTGTCGCCAACCGCGGCGAGATCGCCTGCCGCGTCATCCGCACCGCGCGCGCCGAAGGCTACCGGACGGTGGCCGTGTACAGCGAGGCCGACGCCGGCGCGCTGCACGTGCAGCAGGCCGACCAGGCGCTGTGCATCGGCCCGCCGCCGGTGCGCGACAGCTACCTCAGCATCGAAGCCGTGCTTTGCGCTGCCGCCGCCAGCGGCGCCGATGCGATCCACCCCGGGTACGGCTTCCTGTCGGAGAACGCCGCGTTTGCGCGTGCGGTGCAGGCCGCCGGCCTGGTGTTCATCGGCCCCGACCCGCACGCCATCGAGCAGATGGGCAACAAGGCCGCTGCCAAGCGCCTGATGTTGGCTGCCGGCGTGCCCTGCGTGCCCGGCTACCAGGGCGCCGACCAGTCCGACAAGACGCTGCTCGCCCAGGCGCGCGAGATCGGCGCGCCGGTCATGGTCAAGGCCGCGGCCGGCGGCGGCGGGCGCGGCATGCGCCTGGTGACCGACTTGGCCGAGCTGCCCGCGGCGCTGGCCACGGCGCGGTCCGAGGCCGCCAACGCCTTCGGCTCGGACGAGCTGATCCTGGAACGCGCGGTGGTCGAACCGCGGCACGTCGAAGTGCAGGTGTTCGCCGACCGGCACGGCAACGTCATCCACCTCGGCGAGCGCGACTGCTCCATCCAGCGCCGGCACCAGAAGGTGTTCGAGGAAGCGCCCTCGCCCGCCGTCGATGCTGCCTTGCGTGCGCGCATGGGCGCGGCGGCGGTGGCGGCGGCCAAGGCGGTGCAGTACGTCGGCGCCGGCACGGTCGAATTCCTGCTCGACCGCGAAGGCCGCTTCTATTTTCTGGAGATGAACACGCGGCTGCAGGTCGAGCACCCGGTCACCGAATGCATCACCGGCCAGGACCTGGTGGCCTGGCAGTTGGCCGTGGCGCGCGGCGAAGCGCTGCCGCTGACGCAGGACCAAGTGCGGCTGCAGGGCCATGCCATCGAGGTGCGCCTGTACGCCGAGGACCCGCAGGCCGACTTCCTGCCGCAAAGCGGCGATGTGGCGCTGTGGCGGCCACCCGCCGGCCCCGGCATCCGCGTCGACCACGGCCTGGCCAGCGGCCAGACCATCAGCCCCTACTACGACCCGATGATCGCCAAGGTCATCGCCCACGGCGCCACGCGCGACGAGGCCCGCCGCCGCCTGCTGGGCGCGTTGCGCGCCACCCGTGTGCTGGGGCTGCCGACCAACCTGGGCTTCCTGACGGCGGCCGCCGAGCATGAAGTGTTCGCCGCCGGCGCCGCCACCACGGCCTTCATCGGCCAGCACTTCGGGCCCGCGCAGTTGCAGGCCAAGGCGCCCGGCACGCGCGTGGTGGCCGTTGCCGCCGCGCTGTGCTTCGACGCCAGCGCCTACCGTGGCGCGCAGGCCGGCTGGCGCTCCAACGGGCCGGCGCGCTGGCCCATGGATCTGGCCGAGGACGAGCGCCGGCATGCCGTACACGTGACCGTGCGCGGGCCGGGGCGCCTGCACGTCGAGCTCGACGGCGGCGTTGCGCACGACATCGAACTCGGGCCTGCCGACGGCGCCGACCGGCCGCTGTCGATCGACGGCGTGCACACCCGCGTCACCGCGGTGGCGGCCGGCGGCAGCCTGCACCTGGCGCTGGACGGCTGCGTCGCCAGCGTCGACGACGTGACCTACGCGCCGCCGCGCGGCAGCGAGCAGGCGGCCGAGTCGACGATCAGCGCGCCGATGAACGGGCGCGTGCTGGCGGTGCTGGTGCAGGCGGGCGATGCCGTCACCAAGGGCCAGCGCCTGGCTGTGCTGGAAGCCATGAAGATGGAGCACCAGCTCGTCGCGCGGCGCGACGGCGTGGTCGAGCGCGTCGCCGTGCGCGCCGGCGACCAGGTGGCCACGCGCGCCGTCATCGCCACCCTGGTCGAAGCCGCCGCGACGTCCTGAACGCCCAACCCGAAACCCACCGTGAACACCAGCGCCAGCAGCAGCCCTTTCTACAGCGCCGAGCACGCGGCCTTCCGCGACGCCATGCGCCGCTTCGTTGCGCGCGAGATCACGCCCAACGTCGAGGCCTGGGAGGCGCAGGCCAGCTTCCCGCTTGAGCTGTACCGCAAGGCCGCCGAAATCGGACTGCTCGGCCTGGGCTTCCCCGAAGCCTGGGGCGGCAACGACGGCGACCTGTTCATGACCATCATCGCGGCACAAGAGCTGGCCCGCTGCGGCGCTGGCGGCGTGCTGGCCAGCCTGTTGTCGCACACCATCGGCTGCCCGCCGATCGTCAACGTCGGGTGCAACGAGATCAAGCGCAAGGTGCTGCCTTCGGTGCTGCGCGGCGAGAAGATCAGCGCGCTGGCGATCACCGAGCCCTCGGGCGGCTCGGACGTGGCCAACCTCAAGACCACGGCGCGGCGCGACGGCGTCCACTTCGTGCTCAACGGCTCAAAGACGTTCATCACCTCGGGCATGCGCGCCGACTTCTACACCGTGGCCGTGCGCACCGGTGGGCCGGGCGCCGGCGGGGTGTCGCTGTTGCTGGTGGACAAGGGCACACCCGGCTTCACCCAGACGCGGTTGGAGAAGATGGGCTGGCTGTGTTCGGACACCGCCACCCTGCACTTCGACGAATGCCGCGTGCCGGTGGACAACCTGGTGGGCAACGAGAACCAGGGCTTCAAGGCCATCATGCTCAACTTCAACCGCGAGCGCATTTTCCTGGCCGCCGGGGCCAACGGCTTTGCCCGTGTCTGCCTGGAGGAGGCCCTGGCCTGGGCGCAGCAGCGCGAGATGTTCGGCGGCCGGCTCATCGACCAGCAGGTCACGCGCCACAAGCTGGCCGACATGGCCATGCGCATCGAGGCCACGCAGGCCCTGCTGGAACTGCTGGCCTGGCGCGTCGAACAGGGCGAGGCGCCCGTCGGCGAGATCTGCCTGCTGAAGAACCAGGCCACCCAGACCATGGCCCACTGCGCCAGCGAGGCGGTGCAGATGCACGGCGGCGCGGGCTTCATCCGCGGCGTCAAGGTCGAGCGCATCTACCGCGAGGTCAAGGTCAACGCCATCGGCGGCGGTGCAGAAGAAGTGATGCGCGACCTGGCAGCGCGGCAATTGGGGTTCCACTGATGAACCAGCCCGACATCGAAGAAGGCGCAACGGCCCGCCTGTGCGCCGCGATGCACGAGGCGCTGCGCAGCGCGCCTGCGGTGTCGCGCGGCGATGCTTTCCCCCGCGCCTGGTGGCAGCACCTGGGCGCACAGGCCATGCTGGGCGTGGGCTTCGACCCCGATGGCGGCGAGCCCCGTGCCGACTGGCCGGCCGTGGCTGCGCTGGCGGGCATCATCGCGCGCGAGACGGCCCACCTGGGGCTGGCCCTGGGCTGGCTGATGAACGAGATGCTCGGCCGCTTCGTCATCGGCCCGCACGTCGGCAATGACGGCCATCGCGCCCTGCTGCGTATGATGGCCCGAGGCCGCAAGATCGTTGCCCTGGCCATCTCCGAGCCGCAGGCCGGCGCCCACCCCAAGCTGCTGCGCTGTGCGGCGCGCCAGCACGACGGCCAATGGTTGCTCGAGGGCGAGAAGTCCTTCGTCAGCAACGGCCCGGCGGCCGATGTCGTCGTCGTGCTGGCGGTCACGGGCGAGGACGCTGGGCGCAAGCGCTTCGACGCCTTCATCGTCGACGCCGACAATCCGGGCCTGGCCCGCCGACCGACCGGGCGTGACGCAGTGCTGCTGCCGCTGGGCCACTGCGGCCTGGTGCTGGACGGCTGCCTTGTCCCCGATGCGCGGCGTCTGGACACCGACGGCAAGGCCTTCGACCTGATTGCCAAACCGCTGCGGACCTTGGAGGACACCCTGCTCGGTAGCGCCATGGCGGGCGCGATGCAGGCCGAACTCGAGGCCCTCGCCCGCTGGCAGCGAGGCACGAGGCCGACGCCCGACACCCTGCGGCGCCTGGGCGCGTTCCGGCTGGAGCTGATGGCGATCGACACCCTGGTTGCGCAGTCGTCGCGACAACTCGCTCGCCAGGGGCCCGGCGAACAGCTTGCCGATCTCAACGCCGGCCTGCGCATCCTGCTGCAGCGCTGGCAGGCTGGTTGCGAAGCCTTCGCTGCCCAGCTCGACGACCACGAAACGCGGCTGCTCGACATCGCCGGCGATCTGCGCATCGTGCTCGGCATTGCGCGCGGAGTCGGTGAAGCACGCCATCTGAAGGCCGGCACCGGCCTGGTCAGTACCAAGGAAAACCATGAAATCCCTGCATGACTCGCATTTCGACACCGTCGACGTGGTGTCGTCCCGCCTCGCGGACGTCGACTACATCTGCACCCGGGAGCTCGCCACCGCGGTCTACCTGGCGTTCAACCTGGAAAAGCCGATCCTGGTCGAAGGCCCGGCCGGCGTCGGCAAGACCGAACTGGCCAAGAGCATGGCCACCATCCTGGATGTGCCGCTGATCCGCCTGCAGTGCTACGAGGGCCTGGACGAATCGAAGGCACTGTACGAATGGAAGTACGGCAAGCAACTGCTCTACACGCAGCTGCTGAAGGACAAGCTGGCCGAGATGATGCAGGGCGCGGTCGGCCTGGCGGCGTCGATCGAGCGCCTGCACAGCCACGACGACCTGTTCTTCTCCGAGCACTTCCTCGAGCCGCGGCCGCTGTACCAGGCGCTGCACCAGGAGCGCGGCTGCGTTCTGCTGATCGACGAGATCGACAAGTCCGACCCCGAGTTCGAGGCCTTCTTGCTGGAAGTGCTGTCGGACTTCCAGGTCTCGGTGCCCGAGATCGGCACCATCGTGGCCAAGGTCAAGCCGCTGGTGTTCCTGACCAGCAACAACACGCGCGAGATGAGCGACGCGCTCAAGCGCCGCTGCCTGCACCTGCACATCCCCTTCCCCGAGGCCAAGGTCGAGCGCACCATCCTCGAGCGCCGCGTACCCGGGCTGTCGCAGACCCTGAACCGCGAGCTGGTGGCCTTCGTGCAGGCGGTGCGCGCCATCGACCTAAAGAAGCAGCCCTCGGTCAGCGAAACCATCGACTGGGCGAAGACCCTGCTGCTGCTCAACGCCGAGCACCTGAGCCTGGATCTGGTGCGCGACACCCTCAACGTGTTCCTCAAGTTCGAGCAGGACATTGCCTCGGCTACCGAGCAGCTCCCGGCGCTGCTGGCGCAGGCGCGCAAGGACGCGGAACTGCCGCTGTCGAGCCATCATGCAAGCCACGCTTGAAGACTTCTTCAAGGCGCTGCGCGGCAGCGACATCGAAGTCAGCCTGAACGCGCAGATCGATGCTGCGCGCGCCACCGCGCTGGTGGGCTGGCGCGAACGCGAGCTGCTGAAGAGCGCCCTCGGCGCGACGCTGGTGAAGACCGTGCCCGACCGGGCCATCTTCGACCGGACCTTCGATCGCTTCTTCCACTTCGATACCTTCGGCACGCGCCCCGCGGGCCAGCCCGGCGCGGCGCCCGCTGCCGTGCCACCGCCCGACGAGCAGCCGCTGTCCAGCGCCGAAGGCAGCGGCCAGGGCAGCGGCGGCCCCGGCGGCTGCCAGGGCAGCGCCGGGCAGGCCCTGTCACAGCTGCTGCTGGCCGGCGACTCGGCCGCGCTGTCGCGCCGCATGCAGCAGGCGGCGCGCGACGTCGGCCTGACCGACATCTGGTTCTTCACGCAGAAGGGCTACTACACGCAGAAGATCCAGCGCGCCATGGGGCTGGACCTGCTCGACCGCGAGATCACCGAGGCGCGCCGGCAGACGCAGGCGCCGCAGCGCGCAGTGGAGCTCGAACGCGCGCGCAAGCACCTGTTCAACGAAGTGCGCAACTTCGTCGAACGCAAGCTGTCGATGTACGGCACGGCGCCGACGCGCGAGCTGCACGACGACTTCCTGCAGACGCAGAAGCTGTCCAACATCGACCGCCGCGACTTCGCGCGCATGCACGAGATCGTGCGCAAGATCGCGCGCCGACTGGCCGAACGCCACGCGCACCGCAAGCGGCGCGAGCAGCGCGGCCAGCTCGACTTCCGCCGCACCATGCGCGCCAATGCGGCCTACGGCGGCGTGATGTTCGAGACCTTCTGGCGCAGCACCAAGATCGAGCGCCCGCGCGTGGTGGCCATCTGCGACGTCAGCGGCTCGGTGCGCCAGTACGCGCGCTTCCTGCTGCTGTTCCTGTACAGCCTGGACGAGCTGGTCTCCGACGTGCAGTCCTTCGCCTTCACCAACCATCTGGTCGACGTCAGCGCCACCTTCGAGGCGCTGCCGGTCGAGCAGGCGGTCGACCGGGTGATGCACGCCGTGGGCGGCTCCGGCACCGACTACGGCCAGGTGCTGGAGGACATCGACGAACAGCTGATGCACCGCATCGACCGCCGCACCACGGTGCTGATCCTGGGCGACGCGCGCAACAACCGCGGCGAGGCGCATGCCGAGATCATGAAGACCTTGTACGGGCGCGCGCGGCGCGTGATCTGGCTCAACCCCGAGCCGGTGTCGTTCTGGGGTCTGGGCGATTCGGAGATGAAACGCTACGCGCCCTACTGCCACATCGCACGCGAATGCAATTCGCTGCGCCACCTCGAGCGCACGCTGGACGAGTTGCTGCGCACCAACAGCGCCAGCGCCTGAAAGAAGGCCAAGACCATGGTCCGCCCCACCCTGCACGTGTACCCGGCGCGCCAGCCCGTCGAGCCCCGACCGGCGGCCACCCTGCTGTGGCTGCGCGCCACCGCCGCCGGCCCCGAGGTGCTGCTGACGCGGCGCTCGCCGACGGCCAGCTTCCTGCCCGGCGTGTTCGTATTCCCTGGCGGCCGCATCGACGACGAAGACGCGTGCGCCCACGACCTCGTGCACGGCGGCGAGGGTGCTGCCCCGGCGCAGCTGACCGCCGCGCTCGCGGCCTTGCGCGAGAGCTTCGAGGAACTGGGCGTGCTGCACGCGCGCCACGCCAACGGTCGGCCCTTGGCTGCGGCCGAGCTGGCCGCCATCCGCCGCGACCAGCCCCTGTACCCGCAGCTGCGCGAGCGCGGCCTCGGCCTGGCCGCCACCGAAGTGCGCACGCTCGCGCGCTGGACCACCGACCGTGACGTGGGCCCGCGCCGCTTCAGCACCGCCTTTCTGATCGCCCGCCTGCCCGAGGGCCAGACCCCCGTGGCCGACGACGCCGAGCAGTTCGAGCCGGTCTGGCTGCGCGCCGAGCTGGCGCTGCAGCGCCACCAGCAAGGCAGCCTGCCGCTGATCTTCCCGACCCTGCGCACGCTGCAGTGGCTGGCCCGCTTCGATCACATCGACGCCGTGCTGCAGGCCTGTGCCAGCGGCCAGCCGCTGTGGGACTCGTGCCCTCGCGGCGCGCTCGTCGGCGGCAAGCCGCAGCGTTTCATGGAATCCGACCTGCCCTTCGGCGAGCTGGAACTGGTCTGCCCCGACGGCCAGCTCGAACACGCACTGGACTGGCAGTGCGAGCGCCCGGTGCAACTGCTGCGCCACCTGTGGCGGCTGACGGCACCCAACGCCGGCGTGATGACCGGCCCCGGCACCAACAGCTACATCGTCGGCAGCGCTGCCGGCGGCTTCGTCGTCATCGACCCCGGCCCGCCCGACCTCGAGCACGTGGCGCGCCTGTTCGAGGCCACCGGGGGAAACATCCGCGCCATCCTGTGCACGCACTCGCACCCCGACCATTCGCCCGGCGCCAAGCCGCTGGCCGAGCTCTGCGCGCAGAACACCGGCCAGCGCCCGCCCATCCTGGGCATGGCGTCGGCAGCCACCGCGCGCGCGCATTCGCTGTTCGTGCCCGACCGTGAACTCGGCGACGGCGAGCGTGTGCATCTGGACGACCCCGAGCACCCGGTGACGCTGCGTGCCATCCACACCCCGGGCCACGCTGCCAACCACCTGTGCCTGGTCGTCGAAGAAGACGGCCTGCTGTTCTCGGGCGACCACGTCCTGAACGGCAGCACCACGATCATCGATCCGCCGGATGGCAGCATGGCGGACTACCTCGATTCCCTGGACGCGCTGAGCGCCGCGTGCGGCAGCGATGCCATCCGCTTCATCCTGCCGGCCCATGGCCACGTGATGGGGGCGGCCGCCGACACCATCGCCAGGCTCAAGGCGCACCGCCTGGCGCGCGAGGCCAAGGTCGTCGCCGCGATGCGCCAGCGGCCCGACGGCGGCCCAGAAGACTGGGTGCCGCTGGCCTACGCCGACACGCCCAAGGGCCTGTGGCCGATGGCCAAGCGCTCGTTGCTGGCCCATGTCGAACGCATCCAGGCGCTGGGCCTGGCTTCCTGAAACGGAGACCCCCGTCGTGAGCGACAACCCGATCCCCCAGCACGTCATCGACGCCTTCTGGCAGCGCTGGGGCAACAACCTCTTCATGCGCGCACAAGGGCTGGAGGTCGACATCGTCGGCGTCGGCGAAGCCGTGGTGCGCCTGCCCCAGGTGATGGCCACGCAGCGCGGCGGCGGCGGCTCCGACGCTGTGCTCAACGGCGGCGTCATCGCCTACATGTTCGACGGCGCGCTGGGCTGCGCGATCGCTTCGTCGCTGCTCGCACGGCCGGAGATGCGCGGCATCGACCCGCAGCGGCTGCGCCAGTCGACCATCAACCTCGACATCAGCTACGTCGATGCCGCCAGTGGTGACCACTTCCAGGCCCGCGGCAAGGTCGTGCGCGCCAGCCGCAACATCGCTTTCGCCGAAGGCGAGCTACTCGACGCGCGGGGTCACACCTGCGCAACGGCCAAGGGCATCTGGCGCATCTTCTGGCCGCGCGACGCAGCACCCGGCCAGCCCTGATAACAAACCGAAGGCACGGAGACGAACCCCATGAAGAAAGACACCCTGCGCATCGGCTGCGCCTCAGGATTCTGGGGCGACACCGAATTCGCCGCGGCGCAACTGGTCGAGCGCGGCGACATCGACGTGCTGGTCTTCGACTACCTGGCCGAGATCACGATGTCGCTGCTGATCCGCGCCAAGGCCAAGGACCCGGCCCAGGGCTATGCGCCCGACTTCGTGGCGACCATGAAGCCGCTGATGAAGCAGATCAAGACGCGCGGCATCCAGGTCATCGCCAATGCCGGTGGCGTCAACCCTTCGGCCTGCCGCGACGCGCTGGTGGCCGCGGCGCAGGCCGAGGGCGTGGACTTGAAGATCGCCGCCGTGCTGGGTGACGACCTGATGCCGCAGGTCGAGGCCATGCGCGCCGCGGGCACGACCGAGATGTTCTCCGGCGCTGCCTTCCCGGCCAAGCTGATGAGCGCCAACGCCTACCTGGGCGCCTTCCCGATCGCCGCGGCGCTGGCCGCCGGCGCCGACATCGTCGTCACCGGCCGCTGCGTCGACAGCGCGGTGACGCTGGCGCCGCTGATCGCCCGCTTCGGCTGGAAAGCCGACGACCTGGACAAACTGGCCCAGGGCAGCCTGGCCGGCCACCTGATCGAGTGCGGCACGCAGGCCACCGGCGGCAACTACACCGACTGGGCCAGCGTTCCGGGCTGGGACGACATGGGCTTCCCCGTCGCCGAGTGCCGCGCCGACGGCAGCTTCGTCATCACCAAGCCGGCCGGCACCGGCGGGCTGGTCTGCCCGTCCACCGTGGGCGAGCAGATGCTCTACGAGATCGGCGACCCGCGCGCCTACATCCTGCCCGATGTGGTGTGCGACTTCACCGCCGTCACGCTGACGCAGGTGGGCCCGGACCGCGTCGAGGTCAAGGGCGCACGCGGCCGAGCGCCCACCGACCAGGCCAAGGCCAGCCTGACCTACGCCGACGGCTTCCGGGCGATGAGCCTGTTCATGATCGGCGGCATCGACGCCGGCGCCAAGGCGCGCCGCACCGGCGCGGCGATGCTGGCGCGCATGCGGCGCCACTACGCCGCGCGCGGCTGGCCCGACTTCACCGAGGCCAGCGTCGAGGCCATCGGCGCCGAGGACACCTACGGCGCGCAGGCCCGCGTGTCGGCGCGCGAGGTGATGCTCAAGGTCGGCGTGCGCCACGCGCTGAAGGACGCGCTCGAGCTGTTCTCGCGCGAGGTCGCGCCGATGGCGCTGATGTCCGCGCCGGCGATCACCGGCTTCACCGGCGGGCGGCCCAAGGTGCAGCCGGTGGTGCGGCTGTTCTCGTGCCTGGTGCCCAAGTCGCAACTGAGCGCGAGCATCGACATGGGCACGCAGCAGGTGGCCGCGCCACAACTGGCCGGCAAGCCGCTGGACCTGGCCACGCTGCCCGCCGTCGGCGGCCCGCTGCCCGAGGCCGAGACCTTCGCGCGCGGCGCGCGCACCGTGCCGCTGGTGCAGCTGGCCTGGGGCCGCAGCGGCGACAAGGGCGACTCGGCCAACATCGGCATCATCGCGCGCAGGCCTGAGTTCCTGCCCTACATCCGCGCCGCCATCACCGAAGAAGCGGTGGCGCGCTGGTTCGCGCACCTGGCCAGCGGCGAGGTCAGGCGCTACGACCTGCCGGGCATGCAGGCACTGAACTTCACCCTGCAGCAGGCCCTGGGCGGCGGCGGCATCGCGTCGGTGCGCATGGACTCGCAGGGCAAGGCCTTCGCGCAGATGCTGCTCGACCATCCGGTGCCCATCCCTGCCGACCTGGCCCTCTGACACCTGCTCCTCCGCGACGACTCGCTTCCTGGCACAGCCAACGAAAGGACCCCTCATGAACTCCGTCACTTCGCCCACCGGCCGCAAGACCGCCTCTTCGCAGATTCAGTCGCGGGTGCGCGACATCCAGGAAGCCACGCGTGGCGTCACCGCGCAATACCCGCGCAGCTACATTCTGCAGTGCATCAAGGAAGACCGCTTCCCCGAAGAACTCTGGCAGGCCCTGGGCAAGTTCGGCCTGCTCGGCCTGTCGATCCCCGAAGAGTACGGTGGCTCGGGCGGCGGCGTGCTCGAGATCACGGCCCTGAACGAGGCCCTGGCGCTGGCCGGCGTACCCACGCTGTTCCTGGTCGTCACCGGTTTGGCCCGCGTGCCCATCGTGCGCAACGGCACGCGCGAACAGATCGCCAGGTACGTGACGCCGACCTGCACCGGCGAGAAGAAGATGTGCTTTGCCATCACCGAGCCCAACGCCGGCACCAACAGCTTCGCGATGACGACCCTGGCCACGCCCAATGCAGGCGGCGGCTGGACGCTGAACGGGCAGAAGGTGTTCATCTCCGGCGCGCGCGACGCCGACACCATGATGGTGGTGGCGCGGACGACGAAGGCCAGCGAGGTCAAGCACCGCACCGACGGCATGTCGCTGTTCGTGCTCGACATGAAGACCCCGGGAATCACGCTCAAGCAGCTCAACATCCAGGTCGAGACGGCCGAGCGCCAGTACATGGTGTTCTTCGACAACGTGCAGCTGCCCGCCGACGCCGTGATCGGCGAGCCCGGCAAGGGCGCCAAGCTGATGTTCGAGGGCCTGAACTCCGAGCGCCTGCTGGCCGCGGGCGCGGCGCTCGGCCTGGGCGACTACGCGCTGGCGAAGGGCGTGGCGTATTCGAAGGACCGCAAGCCCTTCGGCAAACCCATCGGCAGCTACCAGGCGCTGCAGCACCGGATGGCGCTGGCCAAGGCCGAACTCGAAGCCGCGCGGCTGATGACCTACGACGCCGCCGACCGCTTCGACAACGGCGAGGACGCCGGGGCGCACGCCAACATGGCCAAGCTGCTGGCCTCGCGCGCCGCGGTTGCCGCGGTGGAGGCCGCGCTGCAGACCCATGGCGGCTATGGCTTCGACCGCGACTACGACGTCGTTACGCTGTGGCCGATGATCCGCCTGCTGGAGATCGCGCCGATCAACAACGAGATGCTGCTGAACTACATCGGCGAGCACGTCCTGGGGCTGCCGAAGTCTTATTGAGTCCGGCAACGCGCACATGCCAGTTCCGGCCGGACGACGCGCCGCGAAGAGCTTGGAGTCCGCATCGACAGGCGGCCCGGCCGCGTGCCTTGGCATCTTCGAGACCTGCCGTCGGTTCGGAATCTCATTGCGAGCGATTCGCCACTACGAGGCCTTCGGGCTGCTCAGTCCGCGCCGCGTGGGAAGTGCACGCGTGTACGGTGCCGGCGAGTTCCGGGCACTGACGCTGATCCTCCGCTTCAAGGCCATCGGGTTCTCGCTGACCGAGATGCGACGGTACCTCCGCCTCTACGGACTGCCTTCACCCCGTGCCGACTCCGAGTCGGCAGGCACCGTTCTGGAGGGCGAACAGGCCTTGGCCGCCCTGGAGCGTCGGCGCCAGTGCATTGACGCCATGCTGATGGAGTTGCACCTGATTCGCGACGACATTGCGCGAAGGCTGTGCGCACGCGCCGGTACTGCGACCCACAGGCCCTGAAACGACACCCGAAGGACCACGATGCAGCAGCATGAATTTGTCGCGGGCGGGCACCGTCTGAGCGCCTGGAGCTGGGGCCGCGTCGACGGCACTCGCCCGGTCGTCGTCATGCTGCACGGCGGCCTGGATTGCACCAGCACCTGGAAAGACCTGCCGCAGGTGATCGCAGACACGACCCAGCTGCCCGTGCTGTCCTACGACCGTTGGGGCTATGGCGGCTCCGACGCGTTGAGCGACAGCCGTGAGCGCAGCTATCGCCTCGACGAGTCAGGCCCCGTGTTCGGCGACCTGCTGCGCCACTTCGGCATCCCTCGCGCGCTTCTGTTCGGCCACAGCGACGGCGGCGCCATGTCGGTGCTGGCGGCCGCCGCGCACCCGAAGGTGGTTCTTGGAGTCTGCGCCTGCTCGCCCACCATCGCGCTGGATCTGCACATGGTGCGCGGCATGGACGCCGCGCGCCAGGCCTTCGAGCACGGCGGGCTGCGCGAACGCCTGACGCGCCACCACGGCGACAAGACGGATGCCATGTTCTGGGGCTGGCACGGGCCCTGGTCGACCGACGATGCGGTGCAGTGGTCGATGGCCGAACAGATTGCCGCGGTGCGCTGCCCGGTGGCGGCGATTTTCGGCCAGGCCGATGACTACGGTTGGCGCCCGAGTGCCAGTGCCCTGGTCAGCCACGGCACGATGCCGCTGGAGCTTAGTGCGTTGCCCGGGATCGGACATGATCCGCAGCACAAGGCACGTGCTGCGGTTCTGGCTGCACTGCAGCGCGTGCTGGCCGCGGCGAGCTGATTGCGCTGGCCTTCATGGGCCGCGCGGCACATCGCCCGCCAGCGTGATGCGGTGCATCACGCGACGGTGCCCGTGATAGTCGTTGATTGGGTAGTGCTGCACACAGCGGTTGTCCCACAAGGCGAGCGAGCCTGCCTGCCAGCGAAAGCGGCAGGTGAACTCCTCCTTCTTCTGATGCTCGAACAGGAAGTCGAGTAGCGGCGCGCTCTCGGCTTCGGTCATGCCGGCAAATCGCACCGTGTGGCCGGCGTTCATGTACAGCGTGCGCTGGCCGGTCTCGGGGTGCACGCGCACCGCCGGGTGCACGGCCTCGTAGCTGCGCCGCTCGCTGCGGCCACCTTCTGCGATGCGGTCTTCACGGGTGCGCGAGGCGTCGGCCTTGTCGGAAGTGTTCACGCAGCCCAAGGTCGCAAGCAGCCTCTTCATGCCCTCGGACAAGGCCTCGTAGGCCGCCACCTGGCTGGCAAACATGGTGTCTCCGCCCTGCGGCGGCACCTCGCGCGCCAGCAGCAGCGTGGCCATCGGGGGCCGCTCGAGGTAGGCCGTGTCGGTGTGCCAGACACCGCCGAAGTTGACCTTCTCGTGCTCGAGCTTCTTGACTTCGATGATCTTGGGGTAGCCGGCGATGCCGTTGACGAAGGGGTACTCCACCGGTGTGCCGATGGCCTGGGCAAAGGCCATGAACTGGTCCGGCGTCAGTTGCTGGTCGCGCAGGAACACGACGCCGTTCTCCAGCCAGATGCGGCGCACCGCAGCGCGCTGTTCGGCAGGCAGGGGTTCACGCAGATCGATGCCCGAGATCTCGGCGCCGACTGCGCCGGCCAGGCGGGCCACACGAATTGCTGCTGCATTCATCGCAAAACCTCCATGCGCGCTGCCACTGCGCGAAGAATCGCCCGCTCGAGCTTGCGCGGCTCGATCGGCTTGACAACGAAGTCGTTCATGCCTGCAGCCAAGGCATCGGCCCGCTCGGAGGCAAAGGCCGCAGCCGACAAGCCGATGATCGGCAGCTCGAGCCGGCTGTGCTCCACACGCAGCAACCGCGTTGCCTCCAGCCCCCCCATCACGGGCATCTGCAGGTCCATCAGCACCAGATCGATGGCTCGCCCGTGCGCAGCTTGCTCCCTGACAGCCTGCACCGCCAGCCGGCCGTCTGCCGCCTGGACGACACGCGCGCCGCGCTGCTCAAGCAGGGCCACGCAGATCATCATGTTGACGTCGTTGTCCTCCACTACCAGAACGTTCAGGTCGCCGAGTGCGGCGGTGTCGAGCCCGGCGAAGTCGGATGCCGAAGGCTGGTGCGCAGACGGCGGCAAGGGCAACTCGGCCCAGAAGACACTGCCCTGCCCGGGCACGCTGTCTGCGCCCACGGCACCGCCCATGAGTGCGGCCAGTTCGCGGCAGATGGACAGACCCAAGCCTGTGCCGCCGAAGCGCCGCGTGGTGGAATCGTCGGCTTGGGTGAACGGCATGAACAGCCGTTGATGGGTCACGTTATCAAAGCCTGGTCCGGTGTCGTGTACCGCCAGCCGCACCTTCGACCCGGCAGCACGCTCGATGCGGATCTGCACCGAGCCCGTGGCCGTGAACTTCAGCGCGTTGTTGATGAAGTTGGCCAGGATCTGGCGCACCCGCAGCGGGTCGCCCTCGACCACCTCGGGCACCCCAGGGTCGATGTGGAGGCCGAAGTCGAGTTCGCTCGCGCGTGACAGAACGCTGAACGAGCGGTGCAGCGAGCGCGCCAGGTGGTGCAGGTCCATGGGCGTCACTTCGATGTCGAGCCGCCCCGCCTCGATCTTGGAGAGGTCGAGAATGTCGGAGACGATGGACGACAGGCTCTGGGCGCTGTCGGCCATCAGGTCGAGGTACTCGCGCCGACGCTGCCGGCTGCCCGCGCCCTGCTGCAGCAGGCGCGCCAGACCCAGCAACGCGTTCAGCGGCGTGCGCAGTTCATGGCTCATGTTGGCCAGGAACTGGCTCTTGGCGCGACTGGCCTGTTCGGCGCGGTTGCGGGACTCCTCGAGGCGGCGCGTCAACTGCATGCGCTCGGTGATGTCCTCGCAGATCCACAGCGTCCCGCCGTCGGCGCCGCGCTCGGGCTCCACCGCCTGGGCCAGCAGGCGCAGCGCACGCGTGGTGCCGTCGGGCCGGACCATGTCGGGCAACTCCAGTTCCACCGGCTCACCGCGGGCCAGGCCCGGGCCGATGCGGCGCCCGATGTCCGCGTAGAGCTCGTCGCTGGACCACACCGCGCGGCCGGGCTGCCCGGCCAGGCGGCCCGGCACCCAGCCGAAGATGCGGTCGAAGGCCGGGTTGGTGTGGACGAAAGTGCGGTTGCGGGTCAGCGCCACGCCCACGGGCACCTGCTTGAACATCAGCTCGTGCTCCATCCGCACCGGCCCGATGTCGCGGCGCCGGCAGGTGATGAGCTGTAGGTAGCTGGGCCCGCCGCTGGCATCCAGCACCGTGGCACGGGCCGACGAGCGCAGGCTGCTGCCTTCGCGCGTCCGTACGGCGATCACGTGCTCCGCCACGCCGCCGGCGGCCGCGTCGGTGATGAACTGCTCCATCACGGCGACGTCGGGCCACCAGCCGCCTTGCTGGGGCGTGCTGCCGATCACCTCATGCGGCGCGTAGGCCAGCGTCTCGAAGAACACCCGATTGACCTGGACCAGGCGGCGCGAAGGCAACTCGATCAGTACCGCCGCTTCGTTCAGCAGCGACGTGGTGCTGGCAAACACCCTGACCAGTTCCGGCACCTTGTCGCTCAATGTGGGACCTACCGTTTCGAGACGGCGTTCGGCGAGCGCCGCCTACAGCGCGTCGCGCCCGGCCAGCAACTGGCGGGCGATGGTGCGGCGCTGGATCTCGGCGGTGCCGTCGGGGATGCGCATCACGCGAGCGAAGCGGTAGCCTTCCTCGATGCGCAGTTCGTTGGTCAGGCCCATCGCGCCGTGCACCTGGATGCTGCGGTCCATCACCCGGCCCAGCATCTCGGTGGAGAAGGCCTTGACCATGCTGACCTGCGCGGTGGCCGGCAGACCCTGGTCGATGCGCCAGGCGCAGTTCTGGATCATCGACTTGGCGGCGTAGATGTCCATGGCGCTGTCGGCCAGCATGAACTGCACCGCCTGATGCTCGGCGATCGGCACGCCCGAGGTCTTGCGCACCTTGGCGTATTCGATGGCCTGGTCCAGCGCCCAGCGCGCCAGGCCCAGGCAGGTGGCGGCCATGCCCATGCGCCCGGCGTTCACGCCGTCCATCGCCACCGCCAGGCCGCGGCCGACGGCGCCCAGCCGGTGGTCGTCGCGCACGCGCACGTTGTCCAGCGCCACCACGCCGGTCTCGCCGCCGAGGTGGCCGACGGTGTTGATCAGGCGCGGCACCGAGAAGCCCGGCGTGCGCGTGTCGACGAAGAAACCGGTGACGCCGCCCTTGTGCTGCGCCGCTGCCTCGAGGTCGGTCAGCGCGAACACCATGGCGTGGTCGGCATACGGCGAGTTGGTGATCCACTGCTTGGTGCCATTGAGCACCCAGTGCTCGCCCTCGCGCACGGCGCGGGCTTTCATGGCGAACACGTCGGAGCCGGCATCGGGCTCGCTGAGCGCAAAGCACAGCGTCTTGTCGCCGCTGGTGATGCCGTCGCGGTAGCGCTCGAAGACGCCGGCGTCCAGGTGGCGCAGCACCGGCGACAGGCCGTTGGTGAAGGGCGACGGCAGCACCACGGTCTGGATCAGCGGCCGCCCCGGACCGAAGCGGTGGTTGATGGACTCCTGCACATGGGCCATCACCTGCGCGCCCTGGCCGGCGCCGCCCAGCTTCTCGTCGCCGAACAGGTTGTAGTAACCGAGTTCGGCCGAGCGCATGCGCACCTGGCGGCGCAGCGCCAGCGCCTCGGGCACGTAGCGGCCGTCGGCCTGGAACAGGGTGCGCTCGCTGCCGAGCACGGCCTGGTGGCGGGCCTCCAGCGGCAGCACCTCGCGCTCGATGAAACGCAGCACGGCCTCGGCGATGGCCGTGGTGTCGGGGTCGATGTCGAAGTTCATGCAGGCGCGCCGGGTCAGGCCAGCTTGAACTTGGGCAGCGTGATGTCGTCGGTGACGGCGTCGAAATGCACCGCCACGCGCTGGCCGATGCGCACCGCCTCGACATCGTCGATGACGATGTTGGTCAGCATGCGCGCGCCTTCGTCGAGGTCGATCACGGCCACCACGTAGGGCGCGTCGGCCTTGAAGGCCGGGCCGGCCGGGCGCCGGGCGATGGTGAAGCTGTAGATGCTGCCGGTGCCGCGCGCATCCGACCATTCGAGCGCGTCGGAGTGGCAGTGCGGGCACAGCGCGCGCGGGTAGAAGTGGTGCCGTCCGCAATCGCGGCAGTGCTTGAGGATCAGGCGCTTGTCCTTCAGCGCCGACCAGTAAGGTGCGCTTTCGGGATCGACAACGGGCAGGGGCTTTTCGTACATGGTGGTCGTCGCTGCTCAGCGGGTGGAGAGGATGCAGGTGGCGCCGCTGGACAGCGTGCCGCCGGTGCCGTGGACGAGGGCGGTGACGGCGTCCTTGATCTGCCGCTCGCCGCACTCGCCGCGCAACTGGCGCACGGCCTCGATCAGCAAAAAGATGCCGTACATGCCGGGGTGGGCGTAGGACAGTCCGCCGCCGTTGGTGTTGAGCGGGAACGGTCCGCCCGGCGCCGTGCGTTGGCCGGCGACGAAGGCCCCGCCCTCGCCGCGCTTGCAGAAGCCCAGGGCCTCGAGCGTGAGCAGCACGGTGATGGTGAACGAGTCGTAGAGCTCCACCACGTCGATCGCATCGTGGCCGATGCCGGCCATCGCGAAGGCCTGGCGTCCGGCCACCTCGGCGGCCGTCAGGCGCGCCAGGTCGGGCATCGCGGCGATCGTCCAGTGGGTGTGCGCCTCGCCGTAGCCGCGCACGTGCACGGCCTTGCGGCCCAGCGCCTTGGCGTGCGCCGCGCTGGTCATGACGATGGCGCCGCCGCCGTCGGTGACCAGGCAGGCGTCGAGCAGGTGCAGCGGGTCCGAGATCATCGGGCTCTTCAGCACGTCACCGATCGACAGCGGCCCGCGATTCGTCGCACCCGGGTTCAGCGCCGCCCACTTGCGCGTGGCCACGGCAATCTCGGCCAGATGTTCCGAGGTGGTGCCGAACTCGTGCATGTGGCGCATCGCCGCCAGCGCGTAGCCGCCCACCGGCGTGGGCATGCCCCAGGGCGTTTCGTACTGCATGGTCAGCACGGAAGGCCGCCCGGCCAGGTTGCGGCTGGCCTCGCTGCGCTGCAGGCTGCCGTAGGTGATCAGCGCCACCTCGCAGCGCCCGGCCTCGATGGCCATGGCCGCGTGTGCGACATGGGCCTCGAAAGCCGAGCCGCCGATGTTGGTGCCGTCGACGAAACGCGGCACGATGCCCAGGTACTCGGACAGCGTGACGGTGGCCAGCTGCCCGGGCCCGGGCACCCCCCACATGCCGGCCGTGAGCAGGCCGTCAACCTCACGCATCGGGATGCCGGCGTCGGCCAGCGCATCGCGCGCCGCCAGTGCCTGCAGTTGCAGCACCGACATCGGCGTCAGCACCTTGCCGTCTTTCAACGGGGCGTCGGCGACACCGACGATCACGGCTTCAGGTTTGCCCATCGACCTCGAACTCCTTGAGAATTGCCATTGAACCAAACAACCGTTAGGTCACACGATAGGACGAATATGAAAACGCTTCAAGATCGAATTGCCCTCGTCACCGGCGCCACGGCCTACATCGGCCGCGCCGCGGCGCAGGAACTGGCGCAGCGCGGCGCCCTGGTGGTCGTCAACGGCCGCAACGCCGCCAGCGGCCAGGCCGTGGTCGACGAGATCCACAGCGCCGGTGGCCGCGCCGAATTCGAAGCCGCCGACCTGACGGACCGCGAGGCGGTGCAGGCGATGGTCGGGCGCATCGTGCAGCGCCACGGCCGGCTCGACGTGCTGGTGGCCAGCGGCGCCGGCGCCAGCAGCGACTCTCTGGCCTTCAAATTGTTCATGGAGATGGAAGGCGCCGACTTCGAGACCTACATCCGTTCGCACTGGCTGACCCGCGCGCACGCCATCCAGGCCGCGGCGGCGGCGATGCGCACGCAACGCTACGGCAAGATCGTGGCCATCGGCACCGATGCCGGGCGCGTGGCCACGGTGGGCGAATCCTTCATCGGTGGCGCCACGGGCGGCATGATGCAGATGTGCCGCGTGCTGGCGCGCGAACTCGGGCGCGACGGCATCCGCATCAACGCCGTGGCGATGAGCTACATCTGGGACGCCGAGCCGCGTTGGGGCGGCGGCTCGCCGGCACTGGCCGGTGCGCACGGCCCAGGGATGATCGACAACCTGAGAAAGCGTATGCTGTTTCCGGTGCACTGCGCCGACATCGCGCAGGCCGCAGCGTTTTTCGCCGGCCAGGAGTCGGATGCCATCACCGGCCAGACGCTGAGCGTCAACGGCGGGCTGAGCACACCGGGCTGACATAGCCGTCAGGCTGCGGCATGCGCGGCCTTGATTGCCGCCCGGTCGGCGCCGCCGGCGGCCGTCTTCGGCAGCGCGGCCACGAAGACGACGTCCTTGGGCTTCTTGTAGCGGGCGATGCGCCCGCCGACGAACTCGATCAGCGCCTCGGCCGCCAGCGTCTGGCCGGGCTTGAGCACGCAGACCGCCTTGATCGCCTCGCCCCACTGCGCATCCGGCACCCCGAACACGACCGCCTCGCTCAGCGCCGGGTGTTCGAGCAGTGCGCGCTCGACCTCGGCCGGGTAAACGTTCTCGCCGCCCGGCTTGATCAGTTCCTTGGCCGCCGAGCGGCCGACGTACCAGAGATAGCCGTCGGCGTCGAAGCGGCCCATGTCGCCGGTGTGATGCCAGCCGCCGCGGAAGGTGAAGGCGTTGTCGGCAACGCAGTTCCAGTAGCCGTTGAAGACCATCGGCCCGCGCACCACGATCTCGCCGGCAATGCCTGGTGCGACGGGCCGGTCTTCGTCGTCGACGACGGCCACGGTGTGCTGCTCGACCGGAAGGCCCGCGCTGCCGGGCCGGTCGGCATAGCGCGACGTCGATACCGAGCCCGAGGTCTCTGTCTGGCCATAGGCGACCCAGAAGCTGGCGTGCGGGCAGGCGGCGGCGAAGCGCGCCAGCGTGTCCGGCGCATCGATGCCCGTCATGATGCGCAGGCCCAGGAGCTTGGACCCGGCGGCCGCAGCGGCGTCGAGCACCGCGCCCAGCATGGGCGGGAACGAACCCATGACGCTGCCGCGCTGTTCGTCGATGAGTGCCACGACGGCCTTGGGATCGAATCGCGGCAGCAGCACCGTGGCGCCGGCGGCGACCATCAGGGCCAGCGTCATGCCGATGCCGGCGAGGTGGAACAGGGGCAGCACACCCACCTGCACGTCCGCGGAAGTCAGGTTCCACGCGTGCACCGACTTGGTGGCCGCTGCCAGCAAGCCGCGGTGCGACAGCAGCGCGCCGCGTGGGCGCCCGCCGACGGCGGCGGTGTGCACGATCAGCAGCCCGGCATCGTCGGCGATCGCCGCCGGCGTCGGGGCAGCGCGCTCCAGGTACAGGCTGGCCAGCGCCGACCAGCCCATGCCGGCATCCGCGCCGGGGCCGGTGGTGTACTTGCGCACCCCTGCGAGCTCGGCACCGGCCACCAGCGGCTGCATGTCCGGCGCGACGATCAGCAGCTTGGGCGTGGTGTCCGACAGCACATAGGCCACTTCCTCGGCAGACAGGCGCCAGTTGATCGGCACCACGATGGCACCCAGGCGAGCTGCCGCGCCGATGAGGTCGACATAGGCCTGCCCGTTGTGCGCCAGGATGGCCACGCGATCGCCCGCCGCGAGCCCCGCATCCGCCAAGCCAGCAGCCAAGCTGGCGGCGCGCGCAGCGTACTGCGCATGGGTGATGGCCTGCCCGTCGGCGACAAAGGCTGTGCAATTGCCGTGCAGCAGGGTGTTGCGTTCGATCTGGTCGTGAAGGGTGAAGGATCTTAGGGTCACGGCGCTCGTTCTCCGTTGGCGGCTGACAAAGTGGTGGCTGGCTCGGGCGAACCCGGTGAAGCCGACGTCGACGGTGGCATGACCTCACGCAGGAATTCGATCAGGGTTGCCGTGAAAGCATCGTTGGCGTCGCCTGCCACCATGTGCCCGGCGCCGGCCAGCGCAACGAACCGGGCCTGCGGAAACGTCTGCTGGAACTGCTCTGCACCCTCCGGGCTGATGACGTCGCTGCGCGCGCCGCGCACCAACATCAGCGGGCCTGCATACTGCTCCAGCGCGCGCTCGAAGAACGCCGGGTCGTTGCGGTGGTTGTGGTTCTCGTCGTTCATCAGGCGTTGGTCCCAGTGCCAGGTCCAGCGCCCGGCCTGATTCAGCCGCAGGTTCTTCTGCAAGCCACGCGGGTGGGCCATGACCGGGCGGCCCCGGTAGCTGGCGATGTGGCGCGCAGCATCATCCAGCGTCGCGAAGCCCTCCGGATGCGCGCGCATGAACTCGACGATGCGGTCGACGCCCTTGGACTCGACGCGCGGCGCAATGTCCACCAGGGCCAGGGCAGCGATGGGCGGTGCGTCGCTGCGCGCGCTCATCGCCATGCTGATCATGCCGCCCAGCGAGGCCCCAACCAAGGCGAGCGGCGAGCCCAGCGTGTGGCAGAAGCGGGCCATGTCGAACGACAGGGTCTCGATGCGGTAGTCGCCGCTCGGCGACCAGGCCGACTCGCCATGCCCGGGCAGGTCCAGCGCGACGGTGCGCCAGCCGGCCTGCGCCATGGCCAGCGCCGTGCCGCCCCAGGCATGCCGGGTCTGGCCACCGCCATGCAGCAGCAGGACCGTGGGCGCATCACGCGGCCCGGCGATGTCGGCCACCCATGCGCCGCCGTCGAAGCCGGGGAATTCATGCCGCCTCGATGCAGACGACTCCACTGACGACGTCATTTCGCGCCGTCTGGGCGGACGTCCCGTTCGAAGTCGGCACTGGTCGTGTGCTGCATCCACGTCCTGTAGTTGGGGTACAGGTGTTCGAAGGCCTGCAGCATTTCCTCTCGCGGCACGTCGGCGTAGGCGCCACGGTCGTTGATGTACTCCATGTGCCGCCGGCCCTGGTTGTCGAACTCGTGGAAGATCGAATCGGCGCTGCCGTCGAATTCCAGCGGCTTCACGCCGGCCTTCTGGCACAGGCTCAGGTTGAAGGCCGGTGTGGCCTTGAGCCATCGGCCGTCGATCAGCAACTCGGTGTAGCCGTGGTATGCGAAGACGTCGGTATTCATCATCTCGCGCAGCCGCGGGCTGGTGAGGTGGTTGCGCACGTCGGCAAAGCCCAGGCGCGCCGGCACACCGAGCACGCGCGCCGCCGCGGCCAGCAATGTCGCCTTGGGCACGCAGAAGCCGCGCCCGCTTTCCACCACCTGGCTGGCCTTGAGGCCGACCTCCGACATGTCGAAGTGATACGGGTCGTAGCGGAAGCCGTCGCGCACGGCGTAGTAAAGCTTGACGCCGATGTCACGTGGCGTCATCGCGGCGTCGGCATGGGCGTGCGCGAACGCCTGCACCGCCGGATGGTGGCTGTCGACGAAGCGCCCCGGCGCCAGGTAGGCGGCGATGGGGACGGCGGGTTTGTGTGCAGCGGCAGTCATGTCTGGACCTGATGAAGTTCTTGCGGGTGTTGCTGACGAGCATCGCACTGCTGGTCACCGGCGGCTACCACCCGGGTCCGTGGAAACCCTAGGCGCCGCGCTGCCGTCGCAGGTTAAAGATCGACTATATCATCGAACGTACGTTAGTTAGCTGTAGGATGCCAACTCTGCCATGACTGCCCCCTCTGCATTCACGACCCTCCTGTCGCCGCTGCGGCTCGGTACCCACACCGTGCGCAACCGCACGCTGATGGGCTCGATGCACACCGGCCTCGACGGCCTGGAACGCGGCGTCGAGCGGCTCGCTGCCTTCTACGCCGAGCGCGCACGCGGTGGCGCCGCCTTGATCGTGACCGGCGGCTACGCCATGAACGTGGAGGCCATGCTCGACGACCACGGCCCCCAGCTCATGACGCCGGAACAGGCGCATGCGCTGCGCCCCATCCCGCAGGCCGTGCATGCCGAAGGCGGCAAGATCCTGCTGCAGGTGCTGCATACCGGGCGCTACGGCAAGACGGCGCAACTCGTCGGCGCGTCCAGCATCCCCTCGCCCATCAACCGCCGCGTGCCGCGCACCCTGAGCGCCGCCGAGGTCTGGCAGACGATCGACGACTTCGTGAACTGTGCCGAACTGGCGATGCAAGCCGGTTTCGACGGCGTCGAGGTGATGGCCTCCGAAGGCTATTTCATCAACCAGTTCACCACCACGCGCTGCAACAACCGCAGCGACGAGTTCGGCGGCAGCATGGCCAACCGCCACCGCCTGCCGGTGGAGATCGTGCGCCGCACGCGCCAGCGGCTGGGGCCCGACGCCATGATCATGTACCGCCTGTCGGCGCTCGACCTGGTCGAGGGCGGCGCGCCGGCGCACGAGGTCATCGCGCTGGCGCAGGCCATCGAGGCCGCCGGCGCCGACGTCATCAACACCGGTTTCGGCTGGCACGAGGCCAAGGTCCCGACCATCGCCTACCTGGTGCCGCGCGCCGCCTTTCGTTTTGCCGCGGCACGCATCAAGCGCGCCATCGGCATCCCGCTGATCATCAGCAACCGCATCAACGCCCCGGACGTGGCCGAGGACATCCTGGCCAGCGGCGACGCCGACATGGTGTCGATGGCGCGGCCCTTCCTGGCCGACTCCGACTTCGTGCGCAAGGCGGCGGCCGGTCGCCCGGAGACCATCAACACCTGCATCGCCTGCAACCAGGCCTGCCTGGACTTCATCTTCACCGGCCAGCCCACGTCCTGCCTGGTCAACCCGCGCGCCGGGCGCGAGCTGGAATTCCTGCAGATGCCCTCGCCCAAGGCCAGGCATCGCGTCGCGGTCGTCGGCGCCGGGGCGGCCGGGCTGGCCTGCGCGGTGACCGCAGCGGAGCGCGGCCACGAGGTGACGCTGTACGAGGCCGCGCCGTCCATCGGCGGCCAGCTCAACCTGGCCCGTGCGGTGCCGGGCAAGGAAGAGTTCCACGAGCTGGTGCGCTACTTCGAAGCCCGCGTCGAGCAAGAGGGCGTGCAACTGCGCCTCGGTCAGCGGCCGGCCGCGGCAGAACTGGCGGCGGCGAAGTTCGACCACATCGTGGTCGCCACCGGCGTGCGTCCGCGAACCCCACAGATCGAAGGCCTGGGCCATCCCAAGGTGATCGGCTATGCCGACCTGCTGTCGGGGCGCAAACAGGCGGGCCGTCGCGTGGCCATCATCGGCGCGGGCGGCATCGGCTTCGACGTCGCCGAGTACCTGCTGCACGAGCTGGCGCCTAACGGTGCCGACCACAGTGCCGATCACGGCGCCGCCGAGGGCGTCAGCGCCTTCTTCTCCGAGTGGGGCGTCGACACCGCACCCGCCGCGCCCGGCGGCCTGAAGCCCCCGCAGGCACCCCAGCCGCTGCGCAGCGTCACGCTGCTGCAGCGCAAGCCGGAAAAGCCCGGCCGCACGCTGGGCCTGTCGACCGGTTGGGCGCTGCGCGCCCGGCTCGAACAGCGCGGGCTGCAGACCCTGTCGGGCTGCATCTATGAGCGCATCGACGACGCCGGGCTGCACCTGCGCGTCGGCACCGAGGCCCGCGTGCTGGAGGTCGACACCGTCGTCATCTGCGCCGGGCAGGAGTCCGAGACCACGCTGGCCGACGCCTTGCGCAGCCAGGGCTTGGCACCCCAGGTCATCGGCGGCGCCGAGCTGGCCGCCGAACTCGATGCACTGCGTGCCATCGACCGCGGCACACGCCTGGCCATGACCTTCTAGCCCCAGAGACCACGACCCATGGACTTCAGCGACAACCGCGAACACGAATCCATCCGCGAGGCCATCGGCCGCATCTGCGCCAACTTCGGCGACGACTATTGGCTGCAGCGCGACCGCGAAGGCGGCTTCCCCCACGAGCTGTACAACGCCCTCGCTGCCGGCGGCTGGCTGGGCATCTGCATGCCGACGGAATACGGCGGCAGCGGCATGGGCATAACCGAAGCGACGGTCATGATGACCGCCATCGCGCGCTCTGGCGCCGGGCTGTCGGGGGCTTCCTCGGTGCACATGAACATCTTCGGCCTGCAGCCGGTGGTGGTGTTCGGCAGCGATGAGCAGAAGCGCCGCATGCTGCCGCCGCTGATCGCCGGCAAGGACAAGGCCTGCTTCGCCGTCACCGAACCCAACACCGGCTTGAACACCACCAAGCTCAAGACACGCGCCGAACGCCGGGGCGACCACTACGTGCTGTCGGGGCAGAAGGTCTGGATCTCCACCGCCCAGGTGGCCAGCAAGATGCTGATCCTGGCCCGCACCACCCCGGCCGAGGACTGCCCGAAGCCGACTTTCGGCCTGAGCCTGTTCTACACCGACCTCGACCGCCAGTTCGTCGAGGTGCGCGAGATCGAGAAGATGGGTCGCAAGGCCGTCGACTCCAACCAGCTCTTCATCGACGGGCTGAAGGTGCCGGTCGAAGACCGCATCGGCGAGGAGGGCCGTGGCTTCGAGTACATCCTGCACGGCATGAACCCCGAGCGCATCCTGATCGCCGGCGAGGCTGTCGGCCTGGGCCAGGCGGCGCTGGAGCGGGCTGTCAAGTACGCCAACGAACGCATCGTCTTCGACCGCCCGATCGGCCAGAACCAGGCCATACAGCACCCGCTGGCGCAGTCGTGGATGGAACTCGAGGCGGCCTGGCTGATGGCCATGCGCGGCGCCTGGAAGTACGACCAGAAGCTGAACTGCGCCGCCGACGCCAATGCCGCCAAGTACATGGCGGCCGAGGCCGGTTTCAACGCCTGCCAGCGTGCCATGGCCACGCTGGGCGGCTTCGGCTATGCCAAGGAGTACCAGGTCGAGCGCTACCTGCGCGAAATGCTGATCCCGCGGGTGGCCCCCATCAGCCCGCAGCTGATCCTGTGCTTCATCGCCGAGAAGGTGCTGGGCCTGCCCAAGTCGTATTGATCCCGTACTGATCCCGTATTGACCCGTCCCCGCCGAACAACGCCCGCCATCGCACGCCGCCCCATGTCCGCCGTCATCGCCGATACAGACCGACAGCAGCAGCTTGAAATGCTGCGTTCCAGCGCCCTCGCCTTCACCAGCAAGGAGTCGCCTGCATCGCGCGCGCGAGCCTTGCGCGCCAAGGCGCCGGGTTTCGATCTGCGCTTCTGGAATGCCCTGGCAATTCAGGGCTGGACCGGGCTGCTGGTGCCCGAGTCCGCCGGCGGCTACGGCCAGGGCTTCGCCGAGATGGGCGAGGTCGCAGCCGCTCTGGCAGCGCAGGCCGCACCCGAGCCTGTGACCCCGGTGCTGGTGTTCGCAGGCCGCCTGCTGCAGGGTTGCGCCGGCAGCACGACGGCGCGCGCGCTGCTGGCCGAGACGGCCGAGGGTCGCGCGCTGCCCGCCGTGGCCTGGCAGGAGGATGCCTCCGGCGCCGCCAGCTTCGACCTTCGCGGCCGCCCTGCCGAACCGGCGGCGGTCTGTGTGCGCGAGGGCGACCAGCTCGTGCTGCGCGGCGGCAAGCGCCATGTGCGGCCGGGCGCTTCAGCTACCGGCTACATCGTCACCGCTTCTTCGTCGGAGGGCCTGGCGCTGGTCTGGCTGCCCGCGCAGTGCAACGGGCTGGTCAAGAACGCGGACCGGCTCGCCGATGGCACCTTCGCCGCGCGCCTGCAGTTCGACAATGTCGCCGTACCCGCAGCCCATCTGCTGGCCAAGGGCCAGGCCGCCACCGCCGCGCTCGCCGCGGCCTACGACGAAACGCTGGTGCTGACCGGTGTCGAGCTGGTGTCGGTGGCCAGGCGGATGCTGTCGATCACGCTGGACTACCTGCGCACGCGCAAACAGTTCGGCAAGCTGATCGGCAGCTTCCAGGCCCTGCAGCACCGCGCGGTGGACATGCTGATCCAGCAGGAACTCAGCGCCGCCCTCGTCGGCCATGCGCTGGCCGAACTCGACCGCGGATGCACGGGCAGCGAGCGGGCCTTGCTCGCCGCCCGCGTCAAGTCGCGCTGTTCGGAGGCCGCGCTGACGATCGCCCGCGAATCGGTCCAGCTGCACGGTGCCATCGGCGTCACCGACGACTGCGACCTGGGTCTGTACGTGCAGCGCGCGCTGGTGCTGTCGGCCTGGCTGGGCAACGCCGGCGTGCAACGCCGCCGCTACGCAGCCCTCAGCCGCAACGATGCACGGCAGCCGGGAGCCCCTGAATGAGCAGCACCGACTGGAACAGCCTGGACACCGAGGACTTCCGCGCCACGGTGCGCCGTTTCTTCGAGCACAACTACCCCGAAGCCCTGCGCTACCCCAAGCGTCGCCTGCGCTGGGCCGAGATCCGCGACTGGACGCTCAAGCTTTCGGCCCAGGGGTGGCTGGCACCGAGCTGGCCCGTGCGCTACGGCGGCATGGGTCTGGCGCCCGAGAAGCTGATCGCCTTCATCGAGGAACAAGAGCGTCACGGCGTCGCGCGCGCGCCGGACATGGGCATCTCCATGGTCGGCCCGCTGCTCATCCAGCACGGCAGCGACGAACAACGCGCGCAATCACAGAGCGAGATCGATTCGCTGTTCGGTTGATTAAGCCGTTTGATCCCGAAACGGATGCGCCGGGTAGGTTCCTAAAATCTTAACTTCGTGGGCGAAGAAGGCGAGTTCCTCGAGCGCGTTCCGCATGGCGGCGCTGTCGGGGTGGCCTTCAAGGTCGACATAAAACTGCGCCGCCGTGAAGCTGCCGTCGACGAGATAGCTTTCCAGTTTGGTGATGTTCACGCCGTTGGAGGCGAAGCCGCCCAGCGCTTTATATAAAGCCGCTGGGACGCTGCGGACGCGGAAGACGAGCGACGTGATGCAACGTTGCGTCGGCGATGTTTTTTTGGCGTCACGGGCGAGAATCAGAAACCGCGTCGTGTTGCCCTTGTGGTCGGCAATGTCCGCTGCCAGACTTTCCAGTCCATAAATCTCTCCCGCCAGTTCAGAAGCGATTGCGCCCAAGGTGCCCCGACGATTCGGCGGAGGGTGCCGGATGACTTACCGCCAGCGTGCCCACGTTCA
>CALMQI010000207.1 GCA_937871935.1 uncultured Burkholderiales bacterium | reverse complement strand
GGCGCATCGAACGGGTGCTGTGGAACGACCCCGGCACCGGCGTGATGCGCCATGCCGATGCGGGTTACGACGACGCGATCGCCTGCGCCGATGAACAAGGGCTCAACCTGCCCATGATCGGCCGCTGATGCTCCGGCACCGCAGGGGACGCCCATGCTGATCCGTCCCGGCCGGCTGACGCTGGAGGAGCTGCAGGCCATCCACGCTGGAGGCCAGCCGCTGCTGATCGACCCGCTGGCGCTGCCGGACATCCGCGCCAGTGCGGCGGTGGTGCAGCGCGCGGCCGATGGCGATGCGCCGGTGTACGGCGTCAACACCGGTTTCGGCAAGCTGGCCAGCACGCGCATCAGCCGTGAGCAGCTGGCGACGCTGCAGCTCAACTTGATCCGTTCGCACAGCGTGGGCGTCGGTGAACCGCTCGCGCCCGCCGTCGTCCGCCTGATGCTCGCGCTCAAGGCGGCGAGCCTCGCGCGCGGGCATTCCGGTGTGCGGCCCGAAGTGATCGACACGCTGCTCGCGGTGCACAACGCCGGCCTCGTGCCCTGGGTGCCGAGCCAGGGCTCGGTCGGCGCCTCGGGCGACCTGGCGCCGCTGGCGCACATGACGCTGGCGCTGCTGGGCGAAGGCGAGATGCTGGTCGACGGCGCGCGCAAGCCCGCCGCGCCGGCGTTGCTGGCGGCCGGCATCGCGCCGCTCGCCCTGCAGGCCAAGGAGGGCCTGGCGCTGATCAACGGCACGCAGACCTCGACCGCGCTCGCGCTGCACGCGCTGCTCACGTTCGAGCCGGTGCTCGAGTCGGCGCTGGTGATCGGCGCGCTGACGGTCGACGCCGCCAAGGGCAGCGACGGCCCGTTCGACCCGCGCATCCACGCGCTGCGCGGCCAGCCCGGGCAGATCGATGTCGCGCAGTACTACCGTGCACTGCTGGCCGGCAGCTCGATCCGCCGCTCGCACCTGGAGGGTGACGACCGCGTGCAGGACCCGTACTCGCTACGTTGCCAGCCGCAGGTGGTGGGCGCGTGCCTGGACCAGCTGCGCCACGCCGCGCTGGTGCTGGTGCGCGAGGCCAATGCGGTGACCGACAACCCGCTCGTCTTCGCCGAGGACGGCATGATGATCTCCGGCGGCAACTTCCATGCGGAGCCGGTGGCGCTCGCCGCCGACGGCATGGCCGTGGCGATCGCCGAGGTCGGCGCGATCGCCGAACGCCGCATTGCGATGCTCATCGATGCCGGTGTGTCGCGGCTGCCGCCGTTCCTGAGTGCGGACGCCGGGCTCAACAGCGGCTTCATGATTGCGCACGTGACGGCGGCGTCGCTGGCCAGCGAGAACAAGAGCCTGGCGCATCCGGCCAGCGTCGACTCGCTGCCGACATCGGCCAACCAGGAAGACCATGTGTCGATGGCCACCTTTGCGGCGCGGCGGCTGCAGCCGATGATCCGCAACACCGCACACATCCTGGGCATCGAGTTGCTGGCTGGTGCACAAGGCATCGACTTCCTGCGCCCGCTGACCAGCTCGCCGGCGCTGGAGCAGGCCCACACCTTGCTTCGGCAGCACTGTCCTGCCATGCCGACCGACCGCTATCTCGCGCCCGACATCGAGGCCGCCACCGCACTCGTCACCGATGGCGCGCTGTCGCGCGTGTTCCGCTCGCTTGCGGGCTTGCCCGCCTTGTGGACACCGGCCTGAACCGGTGACCATCGCGCCATTCGCATTCGTACCCACCACACGGAGATCCCTGCATGAAGAAGTCGCTCATCGCCTGCGCGGTTGCCCTGACCGCGCTCACGGCCCAGGCCCAGGACACCAAGGTCACGATCGCGATCTCGGGCTGGACCGGCTTTGCGCCGCTCACGCTGGCCAGGGAGGCGGGCCTGTTCAAGAAGCACGGCCTGGACGTGACGATCAAGAAGATCCCGCAGAAGGACCGCCACCTGGCCATCGCCTCGGGCGACGTGCAGTGCGCAGCGACGACAGTGGAGACCTGGATCGTCTGGAACGCCAACGGCGTGGCGACGACGCAGATCTTCCAGCTCGACAAGAGCTACGGCGCCGACGGCATGGTGGTGAAACCCACCATCACGAAGATCAGCGACCTCAAGGGCAAGACGGTCGCCGCCAGTGCGCCCGGCACGGCGCCGTACTTCACGCTCGCGTGGATGCTGAAGAAGAACGGCCTCTCGGTAAAGGACGTCAAGGTCGTCAACCTCGAGCCGCAGGCCGCTGCCAACGCGATGATCGCCGGCAACACCGACATCGATGCGGCGATGACCTACGAGCCCTACCTCGGCGCCGTGCGCGCCAAGCCCGAAGCCGGCAAGATCATCGCGACGACGCTCGACTACCCGATGATCATGGACACCTTCGGCTGCACGCCGAAGTTCCTGGCCGACAACCCGAAGGCCGCGCAGGGCCTGGCCAACGGCTACTTCGACGCCGTGGACATGATCGCCAAGGATCCGAAGAAGAGCTTCGAGATCATGGGCGCCGACGTCAAGCAGACGGCCGAGGCCTTTGAGGGCTCGCAGAAGTACCTGCGCTGGCAGGACCGTGCGGCCAACCAGAAGTTCTTCGCCGCCGAGCACGCCGCGTTCAGCAAGGAGGCGGCGCAGTTGCTGCTCGAGGCCGGCATCATCAAGCAGACGCCGGACATGGCCAAGCTCGCTGACACTCGTTTTATCAAGTAGTCACCGGCTCGACATGAAACCGTTGACCCCGGTGGCCCCGGCCACCCGCACGGCGCTGGGCATCGCGTTCTTCGTGCTGTTCGTCGCCGGCTGGTCGGCGATCACGTTCAGCGGCTTCGTGTCGAAGACCTTTCTCGCCGACCCGCTGACGATGGTGAAGAGCGGCTGGACGTTGCTGGCCGAGCAGGGTTTCGCATTCGACATCGGCATGACGGTGTGGCGCGTGCTCGGCGGCTTCGTGATTGCCGCGGCACTGGCGCTGCCGTTGGGTGTGGCGATGGGTGCATACAAGCCGGTCGAGGCGTTCTTCGAGCCGTTCGTCAGCTTCGCGCGTTACCTGCCGGCAAGCGCCTTCATCCCGCTGCTGATCCTGTGGGCGGGCATCGGCGAGGCGCAGAAGCTGGCGGTGATCTTCATCGGCAGCTTCTTCCAGCTGGTGTTGATGATCGCGGTCACGGTCGGCAATACGCGGCGCGACCTGGTCGAGGCCGCCTATACGCTGGGCGTGAGCGACCGCTCGCTGATCCATCGCGTGCTGATTCCCGGCGCCGCACCCGAGATCGCCGAGACGCTGCGCATGGTGCTCGGCTGGGCCTGGACCTACGTGATCGTCGCCGAGCTGATCGGTGCATCGAGCGGCATCGGCCACATGATCACCGACAGCCAGGCGCTGCTGGCCACCGACCAGATCATCTTCGGCATCATCGTGATCGGCCTGATCGGGCTGGTGAGCGACTTTGCCTTCAAGTGGGCGAATCGCGGGCTGTTCCCCTGGGCGCAACTCGGCCGATGACAGCGGTAGCTCCACCAATGGCTGCACGCCGGCACAGGCAGCCGGCGAACGCCATCGTGCGCCCACAGCTTTGCCGGCAGCACCGAGTGGCGCGTGTTGAATCGACAAAGTACATGAGCGCTCCATCGCGGCAGGCGGTACCCGGCCGGGGCGATTTGTGGGTCGGCGAGAAGCGCAG
>CALMQI010000206.1 GCA_937871935.1 uncultured Burkholderiales bacterium | reverse complement strand
CGCGCGCGCGCCGGTCGATCAGCTGCAACTGCTCGTGCTCGGCGTCGTTCTGCGCGACGATGAGCTTGCCGCAGCGGCGATGGGCCACGCCATGCGTGGCGCAGAGGTCGTACAGCAGCGCCTTGCCGCGCACGCACAGCTGCGCGCGCAGCGAACCGGTGGGGTAGTAGATGCCGGCGTGGATGACCTCGCTGTTGCGCGCGCTGGTGGCGGTACCGAAGGCGGTTTCGCTCTCGACGACCACCACCTCACGGCCCGCCATGGCCAGCGCGCGGGCGCACGCCAGGCCCACCACGCCGGCGCCGACGACGACGCAGTCGACCGATTCCGTTGCCATGGGCGCCATTGTCGCGTCGGTGCCGCCGACGCGTGCCGAATGCACGCGGTCGGCTGCGCATCGGCCGCCGACAATGACCGGGTGATCGAACCCGCCACCCAGCAGCCGCTCGAGTGCCCGCAGTGCGCCCGCACGATGCACCACCTGGTGCTGCAGAGCCGTGGCGCGGCGCCGGTGGTGGTGGACCACTGCGCGCAATGCCGGCTGGTCTGGTTCGATGCGCTGGAGTCGGTGCAGCTGTCGGGGCTGGGCTGGGTGCGGCTGCTGCGCGAGCTGCAACGCGGCCCACGCGACGCGCTGCCGGCGCCACGCGGCAGTGCACTCGGCTGCCCGGTGTGCCGCCAACCGCTGAACGCCGTACAGAACCAGACGCGTTACGGCCGTTTTCCGGCGCTGGAGTGCACCCAGCGCCACGGCCACCTGCACGGGCACGCCGGTGCGCTGGCCGAGCGTGGGCTGGTGCGGCCGCTGCTCGCGCCCGAACGCGCGGCGCTGGCGACGGCGCAGCGCGTGCTGCACTGCTTCAACTGCGGCGCACCGGCCGACGGCCATGGCGAGTCGTGCGGCTACTGTGCCAGCCCCTTGATGGTGATCGACCTGCCGCGCCTGGCGCATGCGCTGCTGCGCCACCCGGGCGACGACAGCCGCTCGCCGCCGCCCGACGGCGTGCCGCTGGCCTGGAACTGCCTGGCTTGCGGCGCCGCGCTCGACCCCAGTCGCCACGCCAGCTGCCCGCAGTGTGGCCAGGCGGCGCTGGCACCGTCGCTGCTGGACATCAACCCCTTGCTGGTGTCGATCGAGACCCGGCTGCTGCAGGCCGAGCAGGCCGCGCGGCCCTATCGCCGCAAACCGCCGCGGCCGCGCCACTGGCAAGAGACGGGGCTGGGCATGCTGCACCGCTTCTGGCGGGCGGACGACGGCGAGCGCCCGCAGGTGCAGGGGTGGGGGCTGTGGCTGATCGTGGCATTGTTCGGCTTGTGGATGTTCTGGCTGCGGCGCTGAGTGCGCAGCTGGCCTCGCCCGGACACCGACTCGCATCGACCCACCCGACGTTGAACAGGACACGACCGCGCGCTCATGACGGGAACGGACTCCTTGCACATCGGGGTGATCGGCTTCGCGCTCTGCCTGCTCGCGATGCTGGGCTTGCTGGTGCACCTGCTGCGCGGGCCGCGCTGGGGGCTGGCGGCCTGGACGATGGCCGCCGCGGCGGTCGTCTGCATGGCCTGGTCGGTCTGCGGCCTGGTGTTCGTGATCAATCCGGCGCCGGGCGCCTGGGTGGTTCTGCGCTGGGCGGACCTGCTGCGCGCCGCGGCATGGGTGGCCTTCGTGCTGGTGCTGCTGCGCGAGCGCGGCCCGGCGCAGGCCGACGCGCCCGCCGATGGGCGCTTCGTGGCGTGGGCGGCCTTCGCATTGCTGGCCGCCGTCGGCATCGGCGGCCTCGCGCAAACGCCATCGCCGTTCGACGCCGATGCGGATCCGGCCGCACCCAGGGTCGGCCTGATCGCATCGCTGGGGCTGGCGATCGCGGGGCTGGTCTGCATCGAGCAACTGCTGCGTCGTATCCCGGCGCGCCAACGCTGGAGCATCTGGCCACTGGCCATCGCGCTCGGCAGCCTGTTCGTCTTCGAGCTGTACCTGTACACCGACGGCGTGCTGCTCGGCCGGCTCGACGGCGTGGCCTGGAGCGTGCACGGCGCGGTGATGGCCTTCGCGACGCCGTTGCTGGCCATTGCCGCGACGCGCAACCGGCAATGGTCCAAGCCGCTGGCGGTGTCGCACGGCGCTGCGTTCCATTCGACGGTGCTGCTGGCCACGGCCGTCTATCTGCTCGCGGTGGCCGCGCTGGGTTATCTGGTCCGTTTCTTCGGCGGCGCCTGGGGCCCGGCGTTGCAGATCGTGCTCTTCGCGGCGGCGCTGATGGTGATGGGCGTGCTGCTCACGCTGGGCACGTTCCGCTCCAAGGTCCGGGTGCTGATCGGCAAGAACTTCTTCAAGCGGCGCTACGACTACCGCGAGGAATGGCTGCGGTTCACGCGGCTGCTCGCGGCGCGCGATGAGTCGGCCGACATCTACACGGGCTGCATCCAGGCCCTGGCCGACCTGGTGGAGAGCACGGCCGGGTCGGTCTGGATCCGCCGTGAGGACGGCTACCGGCAGGTCGCGCAGTGGAACGCACCGGCGGTCCTGAGCGTCGAGCCCGCCGACAGCGAACTGGTCGTCTTCATGGCGCGAACGGGCTGGGTGGTCGACCTCGACGAATACCGCAGTCGCCCGGATCGCTACGACCACGCCGGGCTGCCGGACTGGTTGACCTCGACCGGCGGTGCCTGGCTGCTGGTGCCGCTGATGGCGGCCAAGGGGCTTACGGGATTCGTCGTGCTGATGGCGCCGCGCGTGCAGATCGAGGTCGACTGGGAAGTGCGAGACCTGCTCAAGGCCGCGGGTTCCGAGGTGGCCGTGCTGCTGCGGCAGATCGAGGTCAACCATTCGCTGGCCGAGGCGGAGAAGTTCGCCGCCGTCAGCCGCATGTCCACCTTCGTGATGCACGACCTGAAGAACCTGGTGGCCCAGTTGTCGCTGATGCTCAGGAATGCCGAGCGGCACGGCGACAACCCGGAGTTCCGCAGCGACATGTTCGAGACGGTCCGGCATGTCGTCGACCGGATGAACAGCATGCTGGCGCAGACACGGTTGAGCACGCGGCCAGTGCAGAACCCGAACGCGGTCGACGTGGCGGCCATTGCCCGGCGCGTCTGCCAGGTCAAGCAGACGCAACGCCCGGGGCTCGCGTGCCATGCCGATGATCCCGTCTTCGCCGTCGCGCACGCCGATCGCCTGGAACACGTGCTGGCGCACGTGGTGCAGAACGCCATCGAAGCCACCGACCCTGCGGGCATCGTCCGGGTCACCGTGGCCGGTTCCGACGGCCAGGTGACTGTCGAGGTGGAAGACAATGGCATGGGCATGTCACCCGATTTCGTGCAGCAACGCCTGTTCAGACCGTTCGAGACCACCAAGGACTCCGGCATGGGCATCGGCGTCTACGAAAGCCATCAATACGTGTCCAGCCTGGGAGGCCGCATGCACATCGAGAGCGCACAGGGGCTCGGCACCTGCGTGCGCATCGTGCTGCCCGCCGGCGTCGACGGCCCGCGGCGCGCGTTGCCCATTCACTCCAGGGGCTGAACCATGGAAAAGCGCCGCCCCCTGCTGATCGTCGAAGACGACCCGGCACTGCTCAAGCAGCTGAAATGGTCGCTCAGCGACCACGAATGCGTGCTGGCCAGCGACCGCGATCAGGCGATCGCACAGCTGCGACGCCATGAGCCTGCCGTGGTGACGCTCGACCTCGGCCTGCCGCCGAAGCCGGACACGCCGGAAGTCGGCCTGGCCGTGCTGGGCGAGCTGCTGGC
>CALMQI010000205.1 GCA_937871935.1 uncultured Burkholderiales bacterium | reverse complement strand
ATCTCTTCCTTGGCCATTCAAACTCCAGTGTTACGGACGCGCCGGATGTCCGGCGGCCCTGGTCTCATGATCCTTGTTGCGCGGGCTGTTCTACAGCACGAGCTGATCTATGGCACGTTAGAGCAATATCCGATTGGACGCGATCGCAAGGGCGATCGGGGGATCGAATGAATTTCCGTTAGCACTATGATTCTAGAGCATCTTTGTCGGTCCGGTGTCCCTCGGGGGCGATGTCGGCCGGTCAGATGATGCTCCAGCGGCGGGGGGCAGGGGGGGCGCTGAATAGACAAAGGGAGCAGACGGCGCTGCTCCCCAGGAACCGTTTGTAGCCTGATCCGCCGTCAGAGCGGACGCAAATTGACGGCGGCAAATTTGCCATTGCGAAGCGTTCCATCTCGAAAGCGACCTTCTGGCCTTCGCGTAGTGCCTGAAGCCCGGCCCGCTCGACCGCGGAAATGTGCACGAACACATCGTTGCCGCCATCGTCCGGTTGAATGAAACCGTAGCCCTTCTGACCGTTGAACCACTTCACAGTGCCACTAGCCACTTTGTACTCCTTGTACCGGGCCCGAAGGCCCGCATTTGCCGCAGTATGACGCCGCGGCCGCATCCGGTCTTTGTGACCGTGATTCCGATCGAGGGGGTGAGTTCGACATAAAAAATGCCGCCTGAGGAATCTCAGGCGGATCTGAACGTCGACAGCTCATCCACACACAACCGAAGATGCGAGGATTATCGGGGCGGCGGCGGGGAAAAGCCAGCGGAATCTTGCGAGGCCCGAAGAAAGTCGACGCGGCTCGCGAATTTCCCGCAAAACGCCAATGAAACAGCAATTCTCTGGCGGGAGTGCGCTGGCGATTTCAGCGCCAGATCGGCGTCACGCCGAGCGAGTCGAGCCAGCGTTCGTCGCCAGGGCCGTGCGTGCGCCAGTAGGCGAGCCGCGTGCTACCGGTGAGTTCGGCTGCGTCCGTGCCGCCGAGCGCGCTCGCGCCTGCTGCGCCCTGCCACTGCCAGCGCACGATGCGGTGCGGGTAGGGTTGCTCGACATCGAAGCGCCCGATGCGACCATCGGCCGGGCGCACTTCGTAAACCGCACAGCGGAAGCTGCCCGCGGGCACGGTGACCGTGGCGGGTGCCGCGCGACGGGTGATCGTAGCCGGCTGCCAGAGCGCGGGCACGTGTGCGAGCCGGCGGTGGAACGGGCTGGCGAGGAACGGCACCTGGCGCGATTCCCCGGGTGCGAGCCATGCGCCGCGCAGGTCGCGCAAGCGCACGAACAACTCGTCCTCCTGCACGCCGCCGGCGGGCAGCGGCAGGGGTTGTTGCGTGGATTCGCCCTCGAAGTAGCTCGAGACGCGGTGCAGCAGTTGACGATCACTTGTGTGCAGCTCCTCGGACACCATGCCGCACCACTCGGAGCTCGTGAACGCGATCTTGAGCGGCGAGAAGTCGGCGCTCGCGCTGAATACCGACAGCATCGTGTGGTAGTCGTAGATGCCGGTCTGGAAATCGCGCATGAGGTTCAGCTTCAGCACCTCGACCGCGTCGTCCGGTGTGCGCGCCGGATCGTCCAGCTTGACGTGGCGTGTGCGACTGAACGGCTCGGTGACGTAGATCGCCACGGCGCGGCCGGGGCGCGCATGGCCGTAGCGCTGCACCGTATAGCGGTAGCCGTCGAGTTCGGCGCGGCCGTCGTGCCACCACGAGCCGAACTCAGGGTCGGTCGCGGCGGCGGCTGTTGGGTTCGCGGGGGCCGCGGCGGACGCGAGGTGTTGCGGTGCGGCGAGCACGACAAGGGTCAGCAGGAGGTTCCGGAGTCTCGGGGTCATCGGGATTCCTCGGAAACAAGGGCGCAATGGCACTGGGCATCAGTGTACGCCGGTTGCCTCTCGCCCGCGCACGGGGGAGGCGAGCAGCGTGTCGAGGCTCACGATCTGACCGCCCGAGCCGACCTCGCCGAACTGCAGCACCCCGGTGGGGCAACTGTGCACGCATGCGGAGCAACGCACGCATTCGGGATCCTGCATGGGTACACCGCGGTTCGCGAAGGCCATCACATCGATGCCCTGATGGCAGACCGACGTGCAGACATTGCACGAGATGCACTTCTTCTTCTCGGGCACGATGGCGAAGCGGCTGAAGCGCGCATAGATGTGCATCAAGGCGGCGAGCGGGCAGGCGAACCGGCACCACACGCGGCCGGAGTACTTGAAGTAGAAGCCCACGCCGATCACGCCGCCGAACAGCACATCGACCAGCCACTTGTAGCTCAGCGGATTGACGAGCCGGCCGCTGGAGTTCTTGCCCTCCATCAACAGGTCGAACGCCGTGCCGAGCCCGGAGCCGGGCGCGATCCACGCGGCCCGACGGTCTCGATTGCCTTCAAGACCAGCATTGCCGGGTCGGTGCCGGCAGCCGGCAGCGATGCCGCTGCGGCGCTTTGGGTCGGCTTTGCGTCGGTTGCCCTACTTTGGGTCTATCCCATTCTTCTCGTCGTCGCCCTGCTCGGCGGCCTGGCGGTGGCCCGACATGCTTCGCGCGCGGCGCCCAAGGCGCTACTCTTCCTTGCCTTACCACTCGCAATGTCTGTGCTGTGGTTGTGGCGCGAGGCAAAGGTCAATCACGACTTTGGCTCTGCCATCCTTTTCGTTGGTGCAGCGCAGACGGCGCTGCTTCTTGTTCCAGCGCTGGTCTGGCCTCGTCGCCGTTCATGAGAGCGCCGCAGCCTAACCCTTCGCTCCACCTGACGTGTGCCAGCCTGCGGCTGTCACACGCAGGTGAGCTCAAACGTTAGACCCCGCAGTGGAGCCCTGTCCGCACTGCCACAAGGAGCTCGATCCTCAGCTCCACTTCGTCAGACCATCATTGCTGGAGTTGCCGAACTCGTTGCTCACGTGGGAATGGCCAAGTGCGAAGCGGGCTCGCAAATTCACCGTGCGCTGCCCACACTGCTCAGGCACCTATGTCAGCCATACTCTGCGTAGGTTTGGCTTCATCACGTATGGAAGCTACGTCTATGTTGTCGGTCTCGCGTGTTTCGCCGTGGTCGCTGTCGTTCTCCTGGCGCGGCCCGGGGGCTAAGTCAGTGCTCGCGCGGTCTAACCCTTCGCTCCACCTGACGTTCGCCAGCCGGCTGCGCCGTCTGTCGCCCGCAGGTGAGCTCAAACGTTAGACCACGCAGTGACCATCCATTTCATCTCGACTAGCAAATGGCACGCCACCGATTAGCTCCGCTTCTGGTCATCCTGGTCGTCCTGGTTCTTGGAGGGTGCGCATTCGCATCTGGCTCCGCGATAGTCACGGGGGCGGTAAGAGCGCCGCTCAAGGCTGAGCAAGTCTCCATCTATCTGGAGCCGCCGGCCGACTTTGAAACAATCGGCCTCGTCAACGCATCGAGCGACGCAGGATGGACAGAGCAAGGCTCAGTGGACTACGCAATACAAGAGCTGAAGTCACAGGCAGCGAAACTCGGCGCGAATGGTGTGCTCTTGGTTTCATCCGGTGATAGAACCACAACCACCTATGTCATGTCCGGCACGGTTCTCATTCCCGTCCCCGTCACCGCAAAGGCAGTTCAGGGGAGAGCCATCTTTGTTAAGAAGCCATAGCTTCCTGCTGAGTCAGCGATCATGCCCCTATGTTTTTCACCTGCAAGTCTCTTGCGCGCGAGGTCTAACCCTTCGCTCCACCTGACGTTCGCCAGCCGGCTACGCCGCCTGTCGCCCGCAGGTGAGCTCAAACGTTGGGCGTCATGAGTGGCGAGTGCCGTTTCTTTCTGACCGAGGGTGCCGAGCACTGGCAGCTGTTCACCTTTGTGCAGAACAAGAATGACGCGAGCATCTATGTTGGCTCGCCCAGCTTTGCTGATATCAAGTGGCTCACTGTGGGCGTGCACCCGGCCGAGCCACTGCGCATTCTCGATTCGCCTGGTGGCGGCAAATTGAGCCTGCATGGCACCGGCCTTACTCATGTTCGCGCACACGACGGAACGTCAGAAGATGGCCTGGTGTTCAGCGGCAACATTCTCATGGGCGCAGGCAACCTCGGCGTTCGTCACATGTTTACTGTGCTCATATCAAAGCCCGAGCACCTTCCTCAATCGCCCGCGTTTAATCGGAAGTCGGATCAATCGGTGCACACGAAAGCGCTTCTTCCACACGTCTTCATCTTCTGGGCTGTCCCAGCCACTCGCAAGCTTACGGTCGAGGTCTCCGCAAGCTTCAACGCCGAGGATCTCGAATCTGTACCTCCCGAGTCTGGCTGGGGCACATTCGGCCTCGCACTTCACTCTGTCGTGTGGTTCGCCTATCGGACGAAGCACATGCAACGCTGGCCACGCCATCCGCAGGTCTGCTTTCACGACGGATATACCGTACCTATGCTCATCGGTACATCGGAGGGCGGTTGCCGCTTGGAAGTCCGCGCGCCTCGATACGCATTCGATGGTGCAGCACTTTCAATACGCGTATGACGCCCAACCCTTCGCTCCAGCCGACGTGCTACGGCCTGCGGCCTCCGCACGCGGCTGAGCTCAAACGTTAGCCATCACGGGGAAACGCTGGTGCACATGCTCGCGTTGTTCCTAAAGATCGCCGCGTCCGTCTTTGTTCTTGTTGGCGCGCTTCACCTTGTGCTCGGCGTTGGCGCCGATGTCCTGCTCGGTGCCAATCTTCCCGCCGAGGCGCTGTCGGACGCAGCCCTCAATAGCCAGAATCGGTTCTACGGCGTAGCCTTCAGTCTGTATGGCGTCTTGCTCTACTTGTGCGCCACCGACCTACCGAAGTACGCAACTGTCCTGCGCTGCGTGCTGTGGGTCTTCTTTGCTGCCGGCCTGGCGCGGGTCGTGTCGATCGCCACGCACGGCGTCCCGCCGCCCTTGGTTCTCGCGCTGCTCGTCACGGAGCTAGCATTGCCGCCACTACTGCACGTCTGGCTATCAAAGGCGCTGCGTGCTGGCTAACCCTTCGCTCCACCTGACGTTCGCCAGCCGGCTGCGCCGTCTGTCGCCCGCAG
>CALMQI010000204.1 GCA_937871935.1 uncultured Burkholderiales bacterium | reverse complement strand
GCCGGCGGTTGAGCGCCAGGGCATGCCCGCCCGCAGCCTTGCACGCTCGTTCTCATGCAGGCGCGCAAAGCGGACGGTCGATGTCGCACAAGGGCCGCAGCCAGTCCCTGTGCAGCCGCCGCTGGCGACCCGCCCCCACTCGATGACTGAGGAATGGCTGGCCGGCCCGAGACATGGCCGACGGCATCCGCCAGAATCTGATTCAGTCGTTACCCCTGCAGAAGCCACGATGGCGTGCGCAAGGGACGGCGCCGCCGTGATGCGCCTGGTGTCGTAGATGCACTTCCTTTGGCCCCAGAACCTGTGGTTGATGCTGGTGCTGCCCTTGCTGCCGGCGCTGTACCTGTGGCTGCTGCGTCGACCAGGCAAGGCCGCGCTGCGGGTGAGCAGCGTGAGCATCGCGCGCCGGGCTCTCGGACGCCTATGGCGGCGGCACGTTCCTGCGGGGATCTTCTGGTTGGCACTGTTCGTCTTGCTGCTGGCCCTCGCGCGGCCGACCGCCCGGGTGACGCTGCCGTGGTCAAGCTCCACGATCCTGCTCGCGATCGATGCGTCGCTGAGCATGCGCGTCAGGGACGTCACGCCCACGCGCATGGTGGCCGCGCAGGAGGCGGCGAAGACCTTCCTGAACGAACTGCCGCCGAACATCCAGGTGGGCATCGTCACCTTCGCCGGCAGCGCTCAGGTTGCCCAACAGACGACGATCGATCGCCCGTCCCTCATCGGCGCGATCGACGCCATCCAGATGCAGATAGGCACGGCCGTGGGCAGCGCCATCGTGGTGTGCCTGGCGGAGCTGTTTCCGGACCACGGGATCGATCTGGGCGAGATGACCTTCGGTTCGCGGCGCAAGGCGCGCAGCTGGGATGAGAGGGAGAACGCGCGACCGAAGGCCATCACGCCGGTGGCGCCGGGATCCTACGAGTCCGCCGCGATCATCCTGTTGAGCGACGGCCGCCGGACCACCGGAGTCGACACGTTGCAGGCCGCGAAGATGGCCGCCGACCGGGGGATCCGCATCTACGTGGTGGGCCTGGGCACCACCGATGGTCACTTGTCTGCGGGCGAAGGCATGGCCATCTATCTGCAACTCGACGAACCGACGCTGCGCGAAGTGGCGCGAATGACCGGCGGGGAGTACTACCACGCCGGCACGGCGGAGGAGTTGCGCAGCGTGTACCGCAACCTCGGCTCGCAACTGCAGACCCGGACGCGCGAAACCGAACTGACCGCGCTGCTGGCCCTGGTTGCGGCGGCCCTGTTGGTGGCGGGGTCGTCCCTGTCGGTACTTTGGTTTTCGCGCATTGCGTGAGGCTGTCCCCGCTGCACCGAATGACTGCTACCGAGCGCGCGGCAATCTCAGGCGTGACGCTCCATCCGGCGCAGCAGCGTCGCGTCGAGCCGGGGGTGGGCACCATAACGAGTCACGAAGTCGCGCTCGCTGCGCCCGCCCTTGGCCCGGATCACGTCCACCAGCGCATGGCGCTCGTCATCGCGCCACGCCCGCAGCTCGAGCGGCGACACCAGCGGCGCGATACGGCGCCAGGCCTCACGCTGGCTGGGCGACCAGCCGGACAGCGACGTCAGACCGCATAGCCGCTGCAACTCGGCGCTGCACGCGTCGACGGCGCGTTCACGCTCCGAGCCCGCGCGTGCCGACAGCGCGGCCCCGATCGCGTTGCCCACCATCGCCGGCGTCACCAGCGGCCTTGGCGCATCAAGGTCGAAGAAGAGATGCTGTTTCGCCAACCGCCGCAGCGTGGTGACCGAACTGCGGTGCGCAGCGCGGCGCTGCATCCGCTGCCGCTCCTGCCGCATCAGCGCGCGCGTGGCGGCGTCACGCGGCGCGAAGCCGAGCTTGGCGTAGAACCACCAGGCGCCGGAATCGATCGCTTCGTCGTTGTGGTCGCCGAGCTGGTAGGGCTCGATCGTGAAGCTCTTGCAGCCGAAGAGCGCGCGCAGCGCCGCGAGCCAGCGCGCGAAGGTGAAGGCGGCCTCGGCCCCGCGGAAGCTCTCGAACGTATTGAACGACAGCGCCGCGCTCGTGCCCAGCACGTCGGCCTGCGTGTAGCCGATCGGCACGCCGTTGCGCAGTGTGAGAGCGCCGTAGTAGGAGAACACGGCGTGCCGCCGCTCGGGGATCACGCCGGCGAAGGCATAGGCCAGGCCGTCGCCGTCGTCGACCAGCCAGGCGTCGCCGGCATCGGCGTAGGCGAAAGCCTCGAGCGAGCGCGCCCGCGTGACCATCGCGCCGCGCGCGAGCTCGACGATGGCCGCGCCATCTTGCCGTGCGAGGCGCCGCACGCGGCGCGGCGCGCGCTGCAGTTCGGCGCGCAGATCCGGCCGCGTGCGCGGCGGCGGCTCGCGGCGCAATGCCACGGATGCAGCGGGCCAGTGGGCCGTGCTGCGCGACGGCACTCCGGGCGCGGGCTCCAGCACGAAAGGCGCGTCGATGGCATCGGAGAACGCCTCGCGCGTGAAGCCGTCGCCCGGCATCGCAGCGATGCGGCGCAGCAGCGCCACCGCGTCGGTTTCACCACGCCCGCGCAGCGCGTCGAGCGCCACGTAGCCCGCGCGCGGCCTCTCGCGCAGGGCCACCGCTTCGGCATGCGTCAGCAGCACCGGCAGCGCCGCGGCGATGCGGGCTTGCGCGTCGACATCGGCCCCACGATCGAGCTTCAGCCGCGCGGGCCAGCGCGCTGCCAGCCACTGCGCCTGGCCGGCGAAGAAGCGGTAGTGGATCGCGGTGCCGGCGATGCCGCTGTCGGCCAGCGCTGCGGCGTGCGCGCGCAGATCGGCACGCCGTGCGAAGCCGTCGAGCATCCGTGCGGCCTGCGCCTGTACTGCCGCGCTGTCGGGATAGGCGCGGACGAAGCACAGCAATTCATGCAACCGGCGCACGGCGCCGGCACTGCGCAGCCGGGCCCGCGCCAGCTGATTCAACCCTGCGAGCCGACCCGCGGCAGCCTCGGGCCCGAAGTCGAGTCGGCGGCTTTCCAGCTCGGCGAGCGTGCGCAGCGGCATGGCTGACGATGGTAGTGCACACGCATCTGCACGCGACGCGCGGCGACGGTGGTCTGACAACCCAGGGACTTTCCCGCATGAGCGGCCGCAAGCGGCGGCCGCCGCTGCATCATTGCCGTCGGCCCGGGCCGCCACGCGCTCCGGGCGCATCCCCATTACACGGAGACACTCATGCGCAAGGGACTGAAGGCGCTCGCGGCGATCGTCGCGTTGCTCGGCATCACGTCGTTCGGTACGGCGGCCCAGGCGGCCTATCCGGAGCGGCCGATCACGCTGATCGTGCCGTGGGGCGCCGGCGGCGGCACCGATGCGGTGGCCCGCATCCTCGGCACGCTGATGGAAAAGGACCTTGGCCAACCCGTCAACGTGGTCAACCGCACCGGCGGCTCGGGTGTCGTCGGCCACCAGGCGATCTCGGCCGCGCCGCCCGACGGCTACACGATCGGCATGATCACGGTGGAGATCGGCATGATGCACCACCAGGGTCTCACCGACCTGAAGGGCACGTCGTACACGCCGATCGCTCTCGTCAACGCCGACCCGGCTGGCGTGCAGGTGCGCGCCGACGCGCCGTACAAGAACGTCGGCGAGTTGCTCGCCGCGGTGAAGGCCAACCCGGGCAAGTTCAAGGCCTCGGGCACCGGCCAGGGCGGCATCTGGCATTTGGCGATCGCCGGTCTGCTGCGCGACCAGAAGATCGACCCCGCCGCGCTGCCCTGGGTGCCGAGCAACGGCGCGGCGCCGGGCCTGAACGACCTGGTGGCCGGCGGCGTCGAGGTGGTGCCGTGTTCGCTGCCCGAGGCGCGCGCGCTCATCGAGGCCGGCAAGGTGAAGAGCCTGGCGGTCATGGACCCGAACCCGGCGTCGCTGTTCCCGAAGGTGCCGACGCTGAAGTCCGACCTCGGCAGCGGCTGGACGATGGCCGCCTGGCGCGGCATCGCCGCACCGAAAGGGCTGCCGGCCGACATCCAGGCCAAGCTGCTGGCGTCGCTGAAGAAGGCGCACGAGTCCAAGGAGTTCAAGGAGTTCATGACCAACCGCGGCTTCGGCGTGTTGTGGGCGCCCCCGGCCGAGTTCGCCAGCTTCATGGTGAAGTCCGACGCCGACCTGGGCGCGACGATGAAGGCCGTGGGCATCGCCAAGTGACGGCTGCGCGGGCCGAGTTGCGCCAGGCGGCCCGCGCCCGACGATGAAGCTCAACGACGCCGTCTTCGGCGCGATCTTCCTCGCGCTGTCGCTGCTGGTGCTGTGGTCGATCCAGGGCTACCCCAAGATCCCGGGGCAGAACGTCGGCCCGGCGGCGTTTCCCGGGGTGGCGGCTTCGATTCTCGCGGTGTGCTCGCTGCTGCTCATCGTGCAAGGCGTACGTTCGCGCGACGGCGCCCCGTGGTTCCAGCGCGGCGCCTGGATGAGCGCGCCGCGCCAGCTGATCGCCTTTGCGATCACCGTCGCCGGCCTGCTGCTGTACGTGCTGGCCAGCGAGAAACTCGGCTTCCTGATCACCGGCGTGCTGATGCTGGCCTCGTTGATGCTCGCGCTGCGCGTGCGCCTGATCACGGCTGTCGTGGTTGCGGTGGTCGCCACACTCGTGATTCACATCGCCTTCTACAAGGGCCTGCGCGTGCCGTTGCCCTGGGGCGTCTTGCCGGTGCTGTACTGACTGCCACCGGATGAATACGCACATGGACGGTGCCATCGAAGGGTCACAGACGCGCCAGTCAGCGCCACATCTGACTCGCCGACGATGGCTGAGCGCAGCGGCCGCAGGCCGCGTAGCGAGTTCGGCGGCGCGACCTCGACGCGAGCACCACAGCGCAGTCTTCGCCGCAGGCGAAGACCGACCCAGGATGAGCCCCGGCCGGGTACCGCCTGGCGCGATGCGCAGTACTCGGTCTGATAGCGGTCCCTCGCGAACGGCAGCAACGGGCCGCGAGCAGAAGTTCGACCATCGCCTCACTGAGAGGACACCACGATGACCTGGGCCGTGATGTCGCAGGCTTTCGGCCTGGTGTTCGACCCCTACGTGCTGTGGGTCATCCTGGCGTCGGCGCTGTTCGGCCTGTTCGTCGGCGCCGTGCCGGGCCTGACCGCCACGATGGCCACCGCGCTGCTGGTGCCGGTGACCTTCTTCATCCCGCCGGTGCCCGCGGTGGCGGCCATCGTCAGCTGCACCGCGATGGCGATCTTTGCCGGCGACATCCCCGGCGCGTTGCTGCGCATACCCGGCACGCCGGCATCGGCCGCCTACGCCGACGAGAGCTATGAGATGGCGAAGAAGGGCCAGCTCGATCTGAACCTCGGCGTCAACCTGGTGTATTCTGTCGTCGGCGGATTGTTCGGCGTCGCGGTGCTGATCCTTGCCGCTCCGCTGCTCGCCGAGTTCGCGCTCAACTTCTCCTCGTTCGAGTATTTCTGGCTCGCAGCCCTCGGCCTCACCTGCGCGATCTTCATCGCCACCGAGGACCCGCTGAAGGGCTTCGCCGCGCTGCTGCTCGGCCTCGCCATTGGCACGATCGGCATCGATCCGACGGCCGGCCACCCCCGCTTCACCTTCGGCTCGGTCGAATTGCTGCAGGGCGTCAGCTTCATTCCGGCGATGATCGGCCTGTTCGTCGCCGGCGTCGCGGGCGAGCTGGAACAATCGGAAGGCCTCGCCCGAGTTCGTCTCGACGCCCCGCCCGAGCAAGTACAGCAGGCCCAGCGCGAACTGCGCATCGCTGTCGCCGGCCTTGGCGGCGTCGTGCAACAGC
>CALMQI010000203.1 GCA_937871935.1 uncultured Burkholderiales bacterium | reverse complement strand
TCTGGATGCGCGCGAGCAGCTCGCGCGGCTCGAACGGCTTGGGCAGGTAGTCGTCTGCGCCGATTTCCAGGCCCACCACGCGGTCGGCCGAGTCGCCGCGCGCGGTGAGCATCAGCAGCGGCAGCCGCTTGTGGCGTGTGTCGGCACGCAGCTCCCGTGTCAGGTCGAGGCCGTCGCCGTCGGGCAGCATCAAGTCGAGCAGCAAGGCGTCGTAGCCGCCGTGGCGCAACCGATCGCGACCGGCGGCGAGCGTGCCGGCGGCGTCGACCTCGAAACCGTTGGTACGCAGGTAGTCGGTGAGCATGCCGGTCAGGCGTGCATCGTCGTCGATCAACAGCAGCTTGGTGGTCATGGCGGCGGCCCTGCATGAGGCTGCGCGCGCCGGCAGTCGGTGATCACCGGCTTGCCGACGCGCGCAGGGGGTGCGGCGACCCGCAGCTTAGCTCTTCGGCGTCTCGGTCGAGCGGCGCTCGCGCTGGTGGCGCTCCATCATGTCGCGCCGCTGCTTCATGCGCTCGGCCATCTTGGCGCGTTGCTCGGGGGTGAGCACCGCACTCGCGTCGAGCATCGCCTGCATCATGCGCCGGCTCGACTGGTCGTGCTGCTGCAGCATCTGCAGGCGCAGCGCCTCGGCAGCACGCGCGTCGACCGTGGGCTGAGTGAACAGCGTCAACGCCTGCTCGCGCAACCCGTGGCTCACCTCGCGTTGCTGGCGCAGATCGGCCATCGCGCTCTTCATGATGTCGCGGATGCGCGTGCGCTGTTCGGCGCTCGCGTCCACGCTGTCGAGCAAACGCTCCGACATGCGACCGCCGAACATGGCTTCGGGCCCGCCCATCGGGCCGCCGCGGTGTCCACCGCCCATCGGCTGAGCCTGGGCCACCAGCGCGGCCGAGCCGGCCAGCGCCATCAGCAGCGTGGCGGCCATCAGGCGCACCGGCTTCGAAACGGGAGTCAGGGTCTTGGGTGTCATGCAATCCTCACGAGGCTACGTCGAACATCGACACCGTCATGATCTGCCGGCCACGTTGCACGCCCGTGCGGCGGGGGTAAAGCTGCGTAAAGCGGACGGGCCGGCGCGCCGTTGTCACGACGCCGGCGGCTCGATGCGCATCAGTCGCCGACGCAGCGCGAACTCGCTGTTGGCGCACTGCAGCTCCAGGCGCAGCAGCAAGCCGCTGCTGCGGTCGACCGCCATCACGCCGCTCAGGCGCGTGCTGGCCTGCTCGCCCATCGGGGCGTCACCAAAGAGCTCGATCACCGCCACGTCGAACGAGCGGCCGGCCACGTTCTGCACGCCCTGCGCCACCACCTGTCCGCGCAGCTTGGCCGGCGCGCCGGCGCCGTCGGCTCCGTGCAGGTCGCCGGCCAGCACCTGGCCGAGCTGCAGATCACGTTTGAGCAGGCGCTGCCAGGCGATCAGCGGCGTGCCTCCGTCAAGCTGCGGGTTGCCGGCGAGGTCCTGCCGCCACACGCCGGGCAGCGCCTGCCCGCTCACGTCGGCGGCGAACTCGATCCCGTCGCGCCGCAAGACCGTCACGCGCATGCCGAGTTCGCGTGGGAGACCCTGCGGTCCGTTGCGCTCCTCGTAGACGAAGCGCTCGCCGGTGGCCAGCGGCAGCCGGGCGGCACGGCTGGCGCTCATCATCTCGGGGGGTGTACCGCAGGCGCGCCGATCGCCCGCCAGGCGCAGCGCATCGAATCGGCCCTTCAGCGCAGCCAGCTCGCGCGCCTCGGGCCCGTCGGGTCGCATCGCGAGCAGCGCGGGCCAGAACACCGCCGCTCCGACGCTGAGTGCGATCAAGTTGTTGCCGACCCGTGCGTCGACGGCGTAGGCCACGTCGGCGGCGCGCAACTGCACGCGGTCGGACTCGTCGAAGATCTGCTCGCAGTCCCAGCCGGCAAAGGCAGCCGGGTCCTCGGGCAGCGGCACGATGTCAGCCGAGCGGGTGGCGCAGCCGGCCAGCACGGCAATCACGAGACCGATGCGCAGCGCCGGACCGGGGCGAAATGAGTTCACGGCGTGATAGGGATCAAGAGGGCAATGGTAGCGTCGAGACGTTGGCGCCGAGCCGGGTCGACCCCGTGAGCCGGGGGCGCAGCTTGCTTCAACGCAATCGCCGCCCCGATCGAGGCGGCGCCGACGCCGCCAGCCTGCCGCGCCATGACGCCGAGGATCCCCGCCTGGCGGTCCTGGCTGCGCTGACGCTTTGCAGCAAGCACGCGCCGGAAACCCCGGCAAACGCCGATCCCGCCGGTCGCTGGGCGGCGGCGCTCGCGCCTGGCGCACGCACCGATCGGCAGCCGCGGCGCGCTTCGCCCGGGCGCTGCACCCCCTCACTTGCAGGGCCACGGGCCGGGGCAGACCTCTGGACGCGGACGGCCACTCGCCCGAGAGTAGCGTCCCACGCTGCCCAGGATCCTCTTTGGTGCCCCCTTCGACGCCAGCCTCTCGTACCCGGTCGCGCGCGTCGCGCTGCGCAAGCGTGCTCGGCGCGCTGCTGGCGTGCACGACGGCCAGTGCGCAGATGGCGCCCGCGCCGAGCCTGGATGCACTGGCCCGCTCGCCGGTATCGACCGGAACGCCGGGCGCACCCGTCTCGCCGGAGCAGGTGCAGCGCTGGCGCGACGAGGCGCTCGCCTACGAGCAGGGCAACGGGACGCCGCGTGACGCGGTGCTGGCGGCACAGCTGTATTGCCGCGCCGCGCGCCATGGTGATGCGGACGCGCAGTTCAATCTGGCCTGGATGCTGATCAACGGCCGCGGCATCCAGCGCGACGATGCGCAGGCCGCGCACCTGTTCGCCGCGGCCGCCGAGCAGGGCATCGTGCAGGCGCACAACATGCTCCAGTCGCTGGGCGCACCGCGGGGTGCGACGCCGGCGTGCCTGCGCAGCCCGGAAGTCGAGCGCCCGCCGGCAAGCGCCGCAGCGCCCACCGTCCCGGCTGCAGCCGAGAAGCCGATCGCCCTGCGCGCGGTCGCGTCGGCGGCGGCCGCCAGACCACCGGTGCCCGCCAACGCGCCCGAGCCGATCGTCCGCTTCGTCAACCTGGTGGCGCCGGAGTACCAGCTCGAGCCGCAGCTGGTGCTGGCCGTGATCGCGACCGAGTCCAACTTCAACCCGCTGGCGGTGTCACCGAAGAACGCCCACGGCCTGATGCAGCTGATTCCCGACACGGCCGCACGCTTCAAGGTGCGCAGCATCACCGACCCAGTGGAGAACATGCGCGGCGGCATGGCTTACCTGCGCTGGCTGCTGGCGTACTTCGAGGGAGACCTGATGCTCACGCTGGCCGCCTACAACGCCGGCGAGAGGGCAGTCGATCGTTACCGCGGCGTGCCGCCCTACGCCGAGACGCGGCAATACGTGCTGCGCATCCTGAGCGCGATCGGTGGCCAGCTGTCGCACCCGTTCGATGCGACGGTCACGCCGCCGTCGGAGATGCTGGCGCTGTCACGCAACGCGGCGCGGTCGCGCTGACCGGCGTCCCGCGGTACCGTAGGCACCGCTCTCACCCAAGAAGGTCGATCGAATGGAAAACTTGCTGCTCACATTTGGCCGAGTCGCCGGACTCGCCGGTGCCGCCGTCTTCGCGCTGGCGATCGTCGCGCGGCTGCTCGGGGTCTTCTGGCTTGGCGGCTTCCAGGTCGGGACCCTGCTCCAGGCGGCGATCGCGGCGATGGTGTTCGGCTGCTTCAGTCTGCTGCTGGCGCTGGCCGGGCGGACCGGCGAAAGGCGACCCTGACCGATTCGGTCACCTCCCTGGAGCCGCTCGAGATCGAGATCGTCGTCGAGGTGCCGCGCGGCAGCTTCCTGAAGCGGGGTTCGAGCGGCAGCATCGACTTCGTGTCGCCGCTGCCTTGCCCGTTCAACTACGGTGCAGTTCCGACCCACCTGGGACGCGAGGGCGACCTGCTCGACGCGTTGGTGCTCGGCCCGCGCCTGCGCTACGGGACGCGTACACGCGTCAAGGCCTGGGGTGCCGTCACGTTGACGGACCGAGGCCTGTCGGACGACAAGCTCGTCTGCAGCCACCGGCCGTTGACGCAAGGCGACATCCGCAAGGTGCTGCGCTTCTTCCACTTCTACGCGAAGTGCAAGGGCCTGCTCAATCTCGTGCGAAGACGGCCTGGCCGCAACGCATGCGAAGGCTGGTGCAGCGCGGCACAGGCATTCGCGCGGGCCAGGCCGTTGCCGGCCGCGTGGACAGGCTCGCCCGTGGAGTTCTGACTGGAGGTGGACGCGATGCGTCTACGTGCCTGGTTCGGATTCCTGGCGGAGAGAGTGGGTGTCAAGAGCCGCGCAAATGCTCGCTCAGCGCTCGGGCCGCTTCCTGTCCCCCACGTGTCCCCCGAAGGTGGCCGCAATAGCGGCCTCGCGCGATCGCTTCCGGCGCTAGTCAAGGACCGTGCCGAGCGAAGGCAGTGCAGGCGCTGAATACACCTATCACGCCTTCGCGTGGTGAGTAACCATCCCCCGGCAGAGCCGGGGGGTCTCGTTTGGTGGCTACGGGGTCAATTGCAGATCGTGTTGACCGAATTTCCGGCACGCACTGAGGAGCAGTTGGCCTGCATGCGCACGGTCTGCGGTTGTCTCGCGTTGACGCTCTGCATGTACGCTGACCACGCGGCGAGACTGCTTTGGAATTGCTGTTCCGCCAACTGTTGAGCCTGCAGTCTCTGTGCCTGATCTGCTATCTGAACCGACTGACGGAATTGTCGTTGTGCATCCGCTGCGGCGCGAGTGATCTCATATCTCTTCCTCGCAAACTCGCCATACGTCAGCTTTTGCTGATACAGAGAGACGATGAGATCGCCGACCCGGGCCGACATGGCCTGAACGAATGACCTGTCTTGCTGCATCTGAGTGGTTTGCAAGGGGTCGGCGCCGATTGGCGCCCCAACAGCAGCACTCGAGCGTTTGATGCACTGTTCTCGCAAGTCGGCCCATTTGCCGATGGCAATACGCTCTTCGTCAGTTGGAAATGAATCGTTCGTCGCGATGGCAAAGGGAACGGCGTCATCTGGCGATTCTCTGAAAAGCTCAATCTTGGTTCTGATGGCATCGAGCGCCGGTGTTTGTAGTTCGGTCTTGCACTGCGCGCTGACCGATGCGGTGCCCTTAGCCGCCGGGCTATCGAGATCAACAAGGCGGAACCGGTAGTCAATGGTGGCAAATGAGCGCCCGACGACCAAAGGGGTCTCGTGCGTTGAAACGGGTAGGCGACCTTGCCTTGTTGACGTGCAAACGCGTTTGCATCGTCGATAACGCTGGCCTTCATTGCCGATGCGTTGCCGAATATGCCGCCTCTGTCCGTCCGGGACAGCAGGTAGACATCCTGTGAGACGGAAACAATACCGGGGTTCGCGCAACCTGCGAGCGCAAGGGCAACAACAAACGTTGCAGCCTTCATCTCTGCTCCTCCTCGATCTCCAACATATTAGGCGCAATCTCGCCCGACAAGTTCGCTCGCGTCAACACCGTCTTAAGGTGGTCAATTCATCATCGCCACTACGCTGCGCTTGGACGCGTGCGCCGCTGCTGGCCTGGCCCAAGCCCTTTGGCCGCCCAACCCAGCTGTCGCTTGGTGCAGCCCCACGAAGGGACAGACAGTCCGCGTACACGCGACCGGTCCCAACCCCGAAATTAGTCCATCAGCATGATTAGGGCAGACTGCCCCGTCTGAATCGCCGCCTCTGACTCTGCCCTCTGCCGGAATGCCTCGTCGGTCTCTCCGTCCGCTCGAAGCCATTCCTGGTCACCGCGCCGAATCCGGCGAATAGACCGATCCAGGTGCCCGGGGCTGACGAAGTGAATCCACCAGACAACGCGCCCAACTGACGTGGGTTTCAGCTTGGCCTCGATTCGGTCCAGCCGCTCATTGACGTTCACTACTCAGTCGCTCCAGTTCGTCTATTCGTCGCTCGATTTCGACGATCTCGTGCAGCTTGGCTATCTGCGTCAGCACGTACACCAGCCGGGTGCCATCCTGGGTGTCGATCGTGCGTGCCTTCATCGCCCGGTAGACCCGCGCCATCTCCCGGCGCACTGCCTCCACGTCGTGCAGGTTGATGGGAGGGGTGGGCACGGGCAGCAGCGTCGCGCCGTCGAGGGTTTCCGCCCTATCGGTTGTGGAAATCCGCCGCGCCATCACTAAACCGCCTCAAACCCGGGGCACCGTTGCAACGTCGCAGCCAGGTCGAGGCCCAGCTCGGCGCCAAGCAGCCCGGCACCGCGATGGTTTCCGCAGCGCGCGGGCCGAAAGTGCACACACTCGGCGCAGCACACGCGGTCGTCGGTCTGCAGGTCGCGCAGCACCAGCCGCTCGGCCAGATCGTCGGCGCCGGTGGCGTTGAAGCCGCGCCGCAGGAACAGCCCCACGCGGGCCACGAATCGGGCGATGGTGGCTTCATCCCAGGGCTGGGCGTGTGCAGCGTCGGCCTCTGCCGGCGGAAGCCTGTAGGTCCGATTCCGTTGCGCCAGCAGCGCCAACAGCTCGGGCTTCGCCTGCGTCAGCGCCCGCCGCATCCCCTCGGTAAGCTTCGCGGCCGGCCGAATCACCAGCGCATCACCGGCCGCAGTCACGTCCAAGCCGGCCTCGGCCGCCCGTGCGAGCAAGTCCCGCGCGCCCATCAGATCACCTCGGCGTCATCGACCACGGCGTCAGTCGCGCCACTTGCCGCACCATTCGCGCCATTGGCGCCAGCCTCCATGTGTGGCGCGATTGGCGCGACTGTGGCGCGACTGGCGATCAGGAACCATTCGGCCGGCTTGCCGAAACCGCCCCTTCTCGAGTCCGCACCGGCCCGCCGCATCGCACGCTGCACCGTGCGCCAGGCATAGCCGGCCTCGTCGGCGCACCGCTTTACCTCGCGCACCGGCACCGGCCCGGCGGCCAGGAACTCGCGCAGCCAGCCGGCGCAGTCGCGCGCGCCGTTTTCGTGGTCGTCCGCCGGGTCGGCCTCGGCATCGGCCAGCAGCTCGCGCGCCGTGCCGTCCAGTGCTTCCAGCCAGCGCACCCGCTGGCCCTCCACTTCGTCGGCCACCTCGACCCGCTCAAGCGCATAGGCGAATCCGCCATCGTCCGGGCCGATGTTGGACTTCGCGCGCATGAGGATGCGGCGCGGCTCGCCATCCTCGCCCGTTTCGGGCTTCACCTTGGCGGCCACCAGCACCAGACGCGCCAGCGCCGCAAAAGCAATCGAACCGGTCACGCGCTCGATCGGATCGCGCCCAGCCGTGCCCTTGGTGAAATGCGTGATGCCCAGCACCGCACAGCCCAGCCGGTTCGCCAAGTCAACCACGGGTTGCAGCGAGCGGCGAACTTCGGCGCCCTTGTGCGAGTCGCCGGCCACCGCCGACACGATCGGGTCGAGGATCAACAGCCGCGGAGCGGACAGACCCGCCAACGTCGATTCGAGCAGCGGCATGTCGCGGCCGGGATCGAACGCGGCGCCATCGGTCACGCCATCGATCAGGTGCGCGCGCTTCATTTCCGCTCCCGCAGCGGCCAGGCGCGCCGCGGTCACCGTGTGCGGGTCTTCTCCGCTCCACACGATCACGTCACCCGGCTGGTCGCAGCGCGTTCCGTCAGGCCACATACCGCCGCCGGTGACGCTCGCTGCCAGCGACAACGCGATCGTCGTCTTCCCGCATCCGGGTGCGCCGCCGAGGATGGTGAACATGCCGGCCGGGAGGAACCACCGCCACAGCCAGCGCACGGGCTCCAGTGCGACCCCATCGGCGCGCAGCAGTCGGACACTCGGCGTTGCTCCTGCTCCCTCACGCAGTCGCGCCAGGGCCATCAGATCCTTCGCAGCGGCGTTCGGATGCGATGCAAGCCAGTCGATCACGTCACCGTGCTCGGCGAGCGTCAACGGCGCAAGATCGACACTCTCGACTGAGGAGCCCAACCCCCGCAGCGTCTTCGCTACTCGCGTCGCGTGCTCTTGGCCGGGAACGTCGTTGTCTGGCCAGATGATCACGCGCCGGCCGCGCAACGGCTCGAAGTCGCAGGCGTCGTCGCTTGTCGCGCTGCCCGTTGTGGTCGCCAGCAAACCCAGCCCGGCGAGTGCATCGGCCTTCTGTTCGCCCTCGACAAACCAGCATGCCCGCGCGGGATCGGCAGCGACCAACTCGTGCAACCTGTAGAGCGGCTTCTTTCCGGCGAAGCTCGGCTCGCCGAGTTTGTAGCCCTGCCCGTTGGCGTGCATAGGGCGGATCCACTTGTCACCGGTGCCTGGATGCTTCAGGCGAATTCGCCAGTAGATCGGCGTGCCATCGCGAGCGGTGTAGCAGTGCAGCGCCTTCGGCAGGTAGCCGTTGGCGATCATGGTCGCGGACAGCCGTCGCGCCGCATCCTTGTGCGTCTCTTGCGGCATGCCTATCCCCATGCGCCGAGATCACGCGCAGCGTCAGCGAACCGCTTGCCAGTGCGCATTTGCTCGAAGGCGAGAACGTCGCCGCCTCGCGCGTTGCAGGCCATGCACCGGAATGCGCCGCGCGGATACAGAACCCGCAGACTGGCGCGCGTGTCATCGTGAAACGGACACAACGCCGAGCGCCACGTGCCCTTGCCGATCAGCCTGATTCCGACACCGCCGAAATACTCGGGGGCGGTCGGCAGCCACTCAGGGTGAAAGCGGCCGGCAGTCATGCGTCCTCCAGCCTCAGTAGCTGCACGAGGCACTCAGCATCGGCGCCGGTGATCAGCCCGGTTGTGCCCAGGGTAACGACTAGGGCTTTGATAAGCGAGCCGGCAGTCGCGGGAAGCATTGGCGGCTCGGGTCGTTTTCTCTGCGCGGCCGGCGCCGGAACGTCATCGTTGCGAATCCTGCCCATGGGTCACTCTGCATTCTTGGCCTGCGCCGCCAGCCAGGCGGTCAGGTCACCTGCGCGGATGCGCGTGCAGCGCGTCCCCAGCTTGATGAGCTTCGGGAAGCTCGGGTCGGTCGCCGCCTTGCGGTACAGCGTCGGCTCGCTCAAGCCGGCGATGGCGCTGGCGGTCTTGAGCGTCAGCAGTGCGTCGGCAATTTGCGCCGCGTGCAGTGGTTGCGGCTTGACGCCGCGCTTCGGCTTTTCGGCTTCGGGCATGTCTCCTTGCGCCGCGTGGATGATGTCGGGTTGCATGTGCGCCTTCGTGCAGTGAAGACGCATCGTCACAAGTCACAGCGAGAAGAAAGGTTGCACCCTTCTTTCTAGTCGGCCTTGCCCCACAGATCGCGCAAGTCGTCCCATCCCTGCATGGCCCCGTAGTCGGTCCAGACCCTCCGCACCTTCGCCACCGACTGCTTCCTAGCCTTCGCAATCTCCTTTTGAGCTTGTGCCACGGGGCTATCACCGCGCGTCGCGCCTCGCTTCTTCAGCTCGTCAACGCGCTGGCCGATGCGGACGAATGTCAATAGGTCACGCGCGAATAGCGACTCGTCACGAACCCGTCCCGATGGGCGCAGGTGCAGCGCATCACGCGCATCCTTGCCTTGCTCGATCTGCTTCAGCGCCTCGAGCAACGCTTCGAGATAAACGGCACGCACCGGGTCCGGTGCCATGCCGTGTCGCAACAGATCGCGCAGCGCCACGGTGCTGTAGCGGATCACGTCCAGAGCCGCATTACGGTCGCGCGGCGCTGCGGCGATCCGATTGCGGGCTGCCGCCCTCAGGTCGCCATAGAAGTTGGGCGACGTGTCCATTGCATCCCCCGATGCGCCCCGGATTGAGGTCGCCGCGCCATCCCGCCGGGGGAGCGGGCTTTCGGTGATCAGCCTAGGCGCGGCGAATCAAACTATGCGCTTATTGAACGGCAGCACCTGCGCACCCTCGCGCACTAGGCTGCGCGCAGCACCACCACCTGTGCGGCCTCGCGGGTCAGGTAGTCACCCCAAGCCTGCAGCAGCGCCCGGCGCTCATCATCGAAGCTCGCGCGGTTGTACGCCGCTCGCGTCTTGTCTTTCTCGACGTGCGCAAGCGCGGCCTCGATCACGTCGGCTCGCGCGATGCCGCGCTCGTTGGCCCAGGTCGAAAACGTCGCGCGCGCCAAACCGTGCACGGTAGTGCGCTGGCGCATCCCGTGGCGCGACAGCGCCGTGAGCATCGCCATGTTGGACAGCGGCTGTGCCGTCCCGTCGCCAGCGCGCACACTCGACGGAAACACCAGTTCGTCATCCAGGCCGCGCACGCGCGCGAGCACGGCCAGCGCCTGCGCTGACAACGGCACGTCGTGCAGCCGGCGCGCCTTCATGCGCTCGGCAGGAATGCGCCAGACCTTGGCATCCATGTCGAATTCCGACCAGCGCGCGCCGAGCACTTCGGACGTGCGCGCAGCGGTGAACACCGCGAACGCCAGCGCCAGCGCGGCCGTTCCTTCGGCCTCGGCGATCGCGCGCATGACAGCGGGCGCTTCGGCATAGGCCAAAGCCCGGTGCGCACCGCGGCGGCGCTCGGGCGCTTCCTCGGCGATCTTGCGGCGCGCGGCGCTGCCGGCCGGGTTGATGGTGGCGCGCTCGTGAAAGATCGCGTCGTCCCACACCACCGACAGGCGCTGCAGGATGCGACTGCGTGTTTCGCCAAGCCGATCGGCCTTGCCAAACTGGCGCGCACGCATGTGCGCCTTGATCGCCAGGAGCGCCGCCACAAGTTGCGGCGCTCCGATGGTGACGATGGGTGCATGCCACAGCTTCGGCGGGATGTGGTTCTCCAGGCTCGCGATCCACTGTGCCGCATGCTTGACGGTCAGCTTGCGCTCGATCACGCGTGCGTGGTAGTCGCGTGCGCAGCGAGCGAGCGTCCAATGCTCGACTTCGCGCTTTGTCGTGGCTTCCTCGGCGGCACGCGCTTGCTCGGCCTTGAGATTGGCGCGCGTCTCTTGCCGTGCCCCCAGCGGATCAATACCGCGCTTGAGCAGATCGCGCGCTTCGTTCTCTAGTGTGCGCGCGGTCTCCAGCGACTCGCCGGCCTGCTTCTGGCTTTGCCGGTGGCACACGCCGAAACCCATCTCGCGGCGCTTGCCGTTGGGAGCGGTGAACCCAAGTCCAGGCCGCGCCGTTGGGCTTGACGCGAAGCACGAGGCCGCCGCCGTCGTCCAGATCGGCCTTGGCCTCGCGCACCTCGATCGCCGTCAGCCGATGGATACCGCGAGCATTGGTTTTCGCCATCAGGTCACTCCTCAGTCGGCGGTTATTCACAATCCGTCCACCGCCGAAACTTCGCTGTCCCCCGCTGGTCCCCCGAAAATCGAAGGCGTGTCGGGATCGGCGTTGCGCTCGAATGCGCAGTTGTGAGAGTGTTTCCTGAGCCGATTCCGCAGTCAAATCAACTGCTTAAGTCTGGATCGGTGACTCTCACTGCGCGGTCATGCGTCAACGTGAGAGATAGTGTGCTGGCGGAGAGAGTGGGATTCGAACCCACGGTACGGTAGAAACCGTACACCGGATTTCGAATCCGGCGCATTCGACCACTCTGCCATCTCTCCGGGGTACGGCCTCTCGTGGGTCGATCTCACGAGGGCCGCGATTCTAGCCGATCAACCCTTGAGCACCTCGCTGCCGCCGAGGTAGGGTCGCAGTGCCGCCGGGACGGTGATGCTGCCGTCGGCCTGTTGGTGGTTCTCCAGCACCGCCACCAGCGCGCGGCCGACGGCCAGCCCCGATCCGTTGAGGGTGTGGACGAACTCGGTCTTGCCCTGTGCCGTGCGGTAGCGCGCCTGCATGCGCCGCGCCTGAAAGGCCTCGCAGTTGGAGCAGCTGCTGATCTCGCGGTACGTGTCCTGCGCCGGCAGCCAGACCTCGAGGTCGTAGGTGCGCGCAGCGCCGAAGCCCATGTCGCCGGTGGACAGCAGCATCACGCGGTAGGGCAGCTCCAGCGCGCGCAGCACGGCTTCGGCATGGCCGACCATCTCCTCGAGCGCGGCATTGCTGTGCTCGGGCTGCACGATCTGCACCATCTCGACCTTGTCGAACTGATGCTGGCGGATCATGCCGCGCGTGTCGCGCCCGGCACTGCCGGCCTCGGAGCGGAAGCACGGGCTGTGCGCGGTGAGCTTGATCGGCAGTTGCTCGGGTTTGAGGATCTGCTCGCGCACCGTGTTCGTCAGCGAGATCTCCGAGGTCGAGATCAGGTACTGCTCGGCCTGCGCCTCGCTGCCACCCCTGAGCACCCAGAACATGTCGTCCTTGAACTTGGGCAGCTGGCCGGTGCCCTCGAGGATCTCGCGGTTGACGATGTAGGGTGTGTAGCACTCGGTGTAGCCATGCTGGCGCGTGTGCAGGTCGAGCATGAACTGCGCGAGCGCGCGGTGCAGCCGCGCCGCCGGGCCGCGCAGGAAGGTGAAGCGCGAGCCGCTGAGCTTCGCGCCGGTTTCGAAGTCGAGCCCGAGCGCAGCGCCGACGTCGACATGGTCCTTCACCGTGAAGTGAAACGTGCGCGGCGTGCCCCACCTTCGCACTTCGATATTGGCCTTCTCGTCAGCGCCGAGCGGCACGTCGTCCTGCGGCAGATTGGGCACGCTCATCAGCATCTGCGCCAGCTCGCCCTGGATGGCTTCGAGCCGCGCCGCGCCGCCCTTCTGCTCATCGCCGATGCGGTTGACCTCGGCCATTTCGGCCGAGGCGTCGCCCCCCTTGCCCTTCAACTGGCCGATCTGCTTGGACAGTGCGTTGCGGCGCGCCTGCAGTTCCTCGGTGCGCACCTGCAGCTGCTTGCGTTCGGCTTCCAGTGCCGAGAAGCGCGTCACGTCGACAAACGTCTGTGGTTTGCTGCGGCGTTCGAGCCGGGTGATCACCGCGTTCAGATCGCGGCGCAGGAGGGCAATGTCGAGCATGGAGTTCCTCGGGCAGTTGGTTCCAATGTCCATTGGCGGGCCGCCACCGCGGCGGCGGCAGGGGCACGTGGGCGTGCGATGCGCGCGGGAACCGCGATCACGATCGTGACGCGGCCACCTCGCGCATCGACTTGTCGCCCAGCCCCTTGGGCAGAGGGAAGTGCACGGTCTCCTGCACGCCGGGCAGGCTGCGCACGCTGGTCGCGCCGAGTTCACGCAGGCGCGCCACCACGCCCTGCACCAGCACCTCGGGCGCCGATGCGCCGGCGGTCAGACCCACGCGCGCGCCGGCGGCGAACCACTCGGCGCGCAGGTCGGCCGCGCCTTCGACCATGTAGGCCGGCGTACCCAGCCGCTCGGCCAACTCGCGCAGGCGGTTGCTGTTGCTGCTGGTCGGGCTGCCGACGACGATGACCACGTCGACCTGCGGTGCCAGCAGCTTCACCGCGTCTTGGCGGTTCTGCGTGGCATAGCAGATGTCCTGCTTCTTCGGCTCGCGCACATGCGGAAAGCGCTGCTTCACCGCGGCCAGGATCTGCGCCGCATCGTCCACCGACAACGTGGTCTGCGTCACCACCGCGAGCTTGTCGCCGCGGGGCTGCACGGCGGCGACGTCGTCGACGTCCTCGACCAGGTAGATGCCGGCTTTGAGCTGGCCCATCGTGCCCTCGACTTCGGGGTGGCCCTTGTGGCCGATCATGATGAACTCGAAGCCCTCGCGCGCGAGCTTGGCGACCTCGACATGCACCTTGGTCACCAGCGGACAGGTGGCGTCGAACACCTGGAAGCCGCGCGCATCGGCCTCGTCGCGCACCGCCTTGCTGACGCCGTGCGCGCTGAACACCAAAGTGGCGCCCGGCGGCACGTCGGCAAGCTCCTCGATGAAGATGGCGCCCTTGGCGCGCAGATCGGCTACCACGGTGGTGTTGTGCACGATCTCGTGGCGCACGTAGATCGGCGCGCCAAAGCGCGTCAGCGCACGCTCGACGATCTCGATCGCGCGGTCCACGCCGGCGCAGAATCCCCGCGGCTCGGCCAGCACCACATCGGTCAGCGCCTGCACCATCTAGAGCACCTCGATCACCTGGACTTCGAACGTCACCGGCTGGCCCGCCAGCGGATGATTGAAGTCGAACAGCAGCCAGTCGTCGCCGATCTCGCGCACCATGCCGGCGTAGCCGGCCTCGCCGTCGGGCCGCGGAAACTGCACCACGTCGCCGACCTCGTAGCGTGCGTCGGGTTTGGACAGCTGCTCGAGCAGCGAGCGCTTCACACGTTGCATCAGCTGCGGGTTGCGCGGGCCGAAGGCCTCGTCGCCGTCGAGGCTGAACGTTTCGCGCTGGCCGCGCTGCAGGCCGAGCAGGCGCGACTCCATCGCCGGCGCCAGTTGGCCGGCGCCGATCGACAAAGTGGCCGGCCGGGCGCCGAAGGTGTTGATCACGTCGGTGCCATCGGGGCCGGCCAAACGGTAGTGCAGGGTCAGGAACGACCCCTGTTCGATGGGTTTCACCTCGGCAGACCTGGGCGTCGAATAGACTGCGCTCGATTCTACGTGTCCATGCCCGTGCGAACCGCAGGCCAGGACATCCGGTGCACACCATGTCGATCAAGTCGCTGCCCGCCGCCGCGCGACCGCGCGAAAAGCTGCTGGCCCTCGGGCCGCAGGCCCTGGCCGACGTGGAGTTGCTGGCCCTGCTGCTGCGCACCGGCCTGCCGGGGCAGGGCGTGATGGCGCTGGCCGAGTCGGTGCTGAAGAGCTTCGACGGATGGGCAGGCCTACTCAACGCCGACGCCAGCGCACTCCAGCGCATCAAGGGCCTCGGCCCGGCCAAGCGTGCCGAGCTGGCCGCGGTGATGGAGATGGCACGCCGCGCGCTGGAACAGCGCCTCGCCGACGCACCGGTGTTCGATTCGCCCGCCGCGGTCAAGCAGTTCGTGGCACTGGCGATCGGCGCGCTGAGCCAGTTCGCGCTCGCTCAGACCACGACGCCCGCTCCGCAGACCACTCCTCAGACCAAGCCCGCCACGCCTCCGGCGACAAGTCCGGCAAGAAACGACAGACCTCCGACCATCACTCCACATCGTCCATTGGTCATGATCCACCTCTCTTTCTTGTTTTAGGTTTCCCCCGGATCACATCCTGATCTGTGCAACATTCGTCGATCCTTTCCCTGACTCGTATCGCATGAAACGACTCCACGATAGTGCCCCTTGTCCTCAAAACAGGGGCCGATGGCCTCGTTGCGCGCTTCCGCCACACACGCCCAATCCGCCCTTCGCAACGGAGGATCCGTTTAACGATTCCGCGCAGCGCCTTCATGCTGTCCCCCTCGGACCCTCGGCCTCGGACAACGGTTCGGGCAGCTGCGGCCAGCCCTCTCGCAGGTACAGGCCGAACCCTTTCCCATTCTTGAAAAGATCCTTGAACAGGCATTGCCACACGACGGTGCCCTCAACCAGACCCCACTCTGCCAGGGCACCATTCACTGAGGTGAGACGGATGGTGAGGTCCGTGCCGACCGGAACCACTTGCTTCGATTCGACGAAAATCACCTTCTGTCCGGCTGTGGCATTACGAATTACTCCTGAGCAATGACTGTCGCCCTCCATCGAGAAGACGCCGTCGGTGATCAGGATCTTGCGCTGCGACGTGGGCAGGTCCTTGAGGATCTTGCGGGCGGCCTCGACG